>JAJZNI010000116.1 GCA_021847925.1 bacterium | reverse complement strand
CCGGCATCCGCGGGCGACCGCGGCCCTGGGGAGACCACCAGCGCCGCGGGAGCGCGCTCGGCGATCTGCTCCACGCTCGCCGTGTCGTTGCGGACCACCCGGCAGCGCGCCCCCAGCTCGCCGAGCCGCTGCACCAGGTTGAACGTGAACGAGTCGTAGTTGTCGACGACCAGCACCTGACCGTCCAGGTCTCCCCCGGGGAGCCGGAACTCCTCGTTCACGCCGCGCCCTCGGGACGCCCGGCCCCGCCCGCGGGCGGGGCGCTCCCGCTGCCGCCACTCATCGGCGAAGGGCCGCCGCCGCGCGCGCCAGGGCCCGCAGCTTGTTGTCGATCTCGCGCGCCTCCTCGGCGGGATCGGAGTCGGCCACGACCCCCGCCGCCGCCTGGAGATGGAGGCGGTGACCCTGGACCACGGCCGTGCGCAGCGCGATCGCGGTGTCCAGGCTGCCCCGGAAATCGAGGTAGCCCACGGCCCCGGCGTAGGCGCCCCGGACCTCGGGCTCCAGCTCGGCGATGATCTGCATCGCCCGCACCTTGGGCGCCCCGGTGACGGTACCGGCGGGGAAGCAGGCGCGCAGCGCGTCGACCGCTCCGAGCCCGTCGCGCAGGCGGCCCCGGATCGAGGTCTCCATGTGCATGACATTGGCGTAGCGGCGCACGGCGGCGTAGTCGTCCACCTCCACGGAGCCGGTGACGCAGACGCGACCCACGTCGTTGCGCCCCAGGTCGACGAGCATCAGGTGCTCCGCCCGCTCCTTCTCGCTCTCCCGCAGCTCCCGCTCCATGGCCAGGTCCTCGGCGGGCGTCCGCCCCCGCCGCCGGGTGCCGGCGATCGGGCGGTAGTCGACCCTGCCGTCCGCGGACACCCTGACCAGCATCTCCGGGCTGGTCCCCACCAGGGAGCACTCGTCGGTGCGCAGGTAGAACAGGTAGGGGCTGGGGTTGGCGGCGCGCAGCGCCGCGTAGAGGGCGACCGGCGGCGCGTCGAGGTCGAGGGAGAAGCGGCGCGACACCTGCACCTGGAAGATGTCACCGGCGGCGATGTACTCGAGGGAGCGGCGCACCGCATCCATGAAGGCCTCGCGGCTCACGTTGGCGGCCTGCTCGGGAAGCGCGGGTGCCCCCGGACCCTCCACCGAGACCGCCGGCGCGACGGCCCGCCCCAGGCGGTCCGCCATCTCGTCGAGCCGGCGCACGCCGGCGGCATGAGCGGCCTCCATGTCCGAGTCCGCGGGGACGTGGGTGATGTGGTGCACCACCTGCCGCTCGCGGTCGAGCACGCTGCAGGTGAGGCACCGCCCCCACCAGGCGTCGGGGAGGCCGAGCGGGTCGCGCTCGGGCCGCGGGATGCGTTCGAAGGAGGCGGCCGCCTCGTAGGCGAGGTACCCCACCGAGCCGCCCACGAACGGGACCTCGAGGTCCTCGGGCACCGCGACCCGGGGGCCGCTCGTGAACTCGTGGAGCGCGCGCAGAGGGTCGGCGCAGGGCACCGGCGCGGCCGGCTCCCCCTCACCGAGCCGGGTGAGCCGCCCGCGGCGCACCCGGAAGCGCTCCGGTCCGGCGACCCCGGCGAAGGTGAAGCGGGCGAACTCCCCCTCTCCGGTGGCCGACTCGAAGAGGAAGGCCCCGGGGCGGTCGGCCAGCGCGGCCAGCATCTGGGGGCCGCTGACACCGGCGGCGGGCATGGTCCGCACCAGGGCGACGAGGTCGTGGTCGCGGGCGAGCCGGCGGGCGTGGTCCAGCCCCGGTCTCACCTCGGCCGCGGAGATCGCGCTCACGCCGCTCCGCGCACCGCGGTGCGGGAGCTGCGGCGGCGCGGCCGGGGTGGCGGCGTCAGGGCCGTTCCGCCGCGCCCGAGACGGCGGATGCGCCCCGGGCCGCCTCCCTCAGGAAGGTGGCCATGCGGTCCATCCCCCGCTCCAGGTTGGGAACGCTGTTGGCGTAGCTGAGCCGCAGGTGCCCCCTGCCGTTGGCGCCGAAGGCGCTCCCCGCCAGCACCGCCACCCCCGCCTCCTCGAGCAGGGCCCGCTGCAGCGCGCGGTCCTCCCATCCCGTCGCCTCGATGTTGGGGAAGGCGTAGAAGGCGCCGGCCGGGGCCCGGCAGCGCACCCCGGGCATGCGGTTCAGGCCGTCCACCACCACGTCGCGGCGCTCGCGAAACTCCGCCATCATCGTCGCCACCGCGCGATCGGACTCGGCCCCCTCGAACGCCTCCACCGCCGCCCACTGGGTGAACGCGGCGGCGCACGACGACGTGTTGATCATCAGGGTGTCCATGCGCTCCGCCAGCGCCACCGGCATGGCTCCGAATCCCAGCCGCCACCCGCACATCGCCCAGGCCTTGGAGAGCCCGTTCATGAGCACGCAGCGGTCCGCCATGCCGGGCATGGAGTACGGGGAGACGTGGCGGCCGGCGTAGACCAGGCGGGAGTAGATCTCGTCGCTCAGCACGAAGAGGTCGCGCTCGTGCGCGAGCTCCGCGATCGCCTCGCAGTCCTCCTCCGCCAGAACCCCCCCGGTCGGGTTGGCCGGGGTGTTGAGGATCAGCACGCGGGTGCGCGCCGACACCAGCGAGCTCAGCTCCTCGACGTCGAGGCGGTAATCGTTGGACTCACGGATCGCGACCGGGACCGGCGTCGCCCCCACGAAGCTCACGAGCGACGCGTAGTTGGGATAACCCGGGTCCGGCACCAGCACCTCGTCGCCCGGCTCGACCAGCGCGAGGAGCAGGAAGTGGACCAGGTTCTTGCTGCCGGGCACCAGGACGATCTGCTCGGGCAGGGTGGCGACACCCGTCTGGCGGGCCACGTAGCGCGCGGTCGCCTCGCGCACCTCCCAGATCCCGCTCGCGGGGGTGTAGTGGGTGGCTCCGCCGCGCAGGGCGCGGATGCCCGCCTCGGTGATGTTGTCCGGGGTCGCGAAGTCGGGCTCGCCGATCTCGAGGTGGACCACGTCCCGGCCCGCCGCCTCGAGGCGGCGCGCGTGCGCCAGGACCTCGAAGGCGGACTCGGTCCCAAGGCGTGACATGCGCGCGGCGAAGCGGAGCTGGCTCACGCCGTCATCCGCATCGCCGGCAGGTCTCCGCGAAAGGGCTGCTCGACGACGTCCACGCCCTCCACGCGCGCCGAGACGGGGCCGTCGCGCAGGAGCCGGAGCAGGTTGTCGATGGCAGCCCGCGGCCCCTCGGCAAGGCACTCGACCGTCCCGTCCGGACGGTTGCGCACCGTCCCGCGCACGCCCAGGTCCTCCGCCTTCTCCAGGACGAAGGCGCGGAAGCCGACCATCTGGACCCGTCCGCGGACCGTCGCGTGAACCCGGACCTGCTCCTCCACCCCCCGATTATCCCGGAACCGGGACGGGGCGGCGGCCGGCACCCCGCCTGCCGTGAACCCCGCCGCTCGGCGCGTCCCGCTACGCGGCCGAGGCCACCGCCCGGTCCGCCTCGCGGATGCTGCTGCCGAGCTCACGCAGGGAGCGGATCTGGCGTCCCGCGAGCTCCGACATGAGGGCCAGCACCCTGCGCTGCACCGGCGCCTCGTGGTCGCGGCCGGGCAGGTACGCGTTCAGCATCCGGCGCAGGTAGTGGGGGTCCTCGAGCAGGGAGACCACCGACGGCTCGGTGAGCGTGGTCGGGTGCTTGGGGTTGTCGTTGCTGGTGCGCAGCATCCAGAGCGACATGCGGAGGATCTGGGGGAGGACCGCCGGCTTGTTGGCGACCGCCTTGCGCAGGTACTTGGCATAGGCCGTCGCGTGGCGGAGCTCATCGGCGGCGAGCGTCCTGAAGATCTGGCGCAGCACCGGCTCGGGCGCGCTGGCGCTGAAGGCCGTGTACCAGTGGGCGAGCCGCTGCTCGCCGCAGAAGTGCATGGTGAGCGTCTCGATCGCGGGGCCCTCGGCGAAGGTGAGGCGCAGCCGCGGAAGCTCGGCCTCGTCGATGTGCTCCCCGGCCCGCTCCAGGTACTTGCGAAGCACCAGGTGATGCTTCATCTCCTCGTAGAACCAGATCGAGATGAAGCTGCAGAAGTCGATGTCGCTGTAGAAGTCGCGCAGGAACATCTCGGTGGCGTAGAGGGCCGAGAGCTCGGTGAGGCACACCTCGCGGACGTCGAAGCGCCAGGCGGGGGTGAGCAGCTCGGGTCGCATCGCGTCCCAGTCGATGTCACGGCTCAGGTTCCAGCGCGCCCGTTCGAGGCTGACGAAGAGGTCGTCGTACAGCACAGGTCCATTCTCCTGGTGCAGAATGGCCAAAGCAACCGCCATCCGGGTGGGTTGCGTCCAACAATTTTGTCTGAGGTGGACAATTTGGCCACGGCGTCCAAAATACGCTCGGCCGGATTGGTCGAGACGGCCAGCCTGCCGGCGGCGGTCACCGCCCGGCTCCTCGCCGACTCCGACGCCATCGCGGGTCGCATGGCGCGGCGGATCGCCACCGAGATCGCCCTCCCGCGTCATTTTGACAACCTTGCGTATCTTCGCTCGATCGTGTCCGCCTGCCGCGACGCCCTTCGCGTCCTGGTGAGGCGGCTCCACGACGGCCGCGGCCCGCGGGCGGGGGACCTGGATCGCCTCGCGCAGACGGGAGCGGTGCAGGCCGACCTCGGGGTGGCGCTGGACGTCCTCCTCTCCGCGTACCGCACCGCCGCCAAGGTGGTCTGGGAGGAGGTGGTGGGCACCGTCGCCCGCGAGCACGAGATGCCCTCGGCCACGCTCATCGCCCTCGCCGCGCAGGTCATCGACTACCTGGACGAGATCTCGGCGGCCGTGGGCGCCGCCTACCTGGAGCGCCGTGAGCTCCTCCTCCGCCGCCGTGACCAGGAGCGCGACCGGGTCCTGCACCGCCTCCTCGCCGGCGACGCCTCCGACGAGCTCCGCGTGGCCGCGGCGGCGTCCGACCTGGACCTCGCCCCCCCCTACCGGGTGCTCGCCGTCCTCCGGCCCGGCGATGCCGACCCGCTCGCCGAACGGGCGTGGCCACCGGCGGGCGCCCTCGCGGTGGCGGCGTCCGAGGGTGTCTGGGTCCTGCTCATCGACCCGCGCACCGACGTCGCCACGCTCTGCGACGCGGCGCTTCGGGCCGACCCCCAGCTCGCCTTCGGCATCGGCCCGGTCGCCGAGCGTCTGGGTGACGTCTCCAACGCCGCCCGCCGAGCCCGGCGCGCCCTCGAGGTCGGGCTGCGCCTCGAGCCCGAGCGACGCGTCCACGACGACGCCGAGCTCGGCGTCTTCGCCGTGCTCGACGCCGACCCCGAGGCCGTGCGGCGCTTCTGCGCCAGCGTGCTGGGGCCGCTGAGCCGCGACGGCGCCGACCGCCGCGGAGAGCTGCACCAGACCCTGGAGGCGGTGCTGTCCACGTCGGGCCTGGGCGCGGCCGCCACCCGGCTGGGCCTGCACCGCCACACCATCGTCTACCGTCTCCAGCGCATTCGCGACCTCGGCATCCCCATCGACGACCCGGCCCGCCGCCACCTGCTCTGGCTGGCGCTCCGGTCCCGGCGCCTGCTCCCCGGCTGACGCCCTACGAGGTCACCCGCGTGGCTCCCGGCTCCGCCTCTCGCGCGAGCATGAAGAGCACGTCGCTCAGGCGGTTCAGGTAGCGGAGCACCTCGGGGTTCTCCAGGCCGCCCGCGCGGCGGAGCGCGACGGCCCGGCGCTCGGCGCGCCGCACCAGCGTGCGGGCCAGGTCCAGGGCCGCCGCCGTGACGCTCCCACCCGGGATGACGAACGCCCGCGGCAGCGGGACGCGGTCCTCCAGGTCGGCGAGGAGCCGGTCGAGCGCGGCCACCATGGCGGGGGTGACGGTTGCGAAGTGCTCCGCGAGCTTGGCCCGCTCGCCGGGCCCGGTGGCCAGCTCCGCCCCCACGGTGAAGAGATCGCGCTGGATGCCCAGGAGGCGCTCCGCCCTCGCCGGGTCCGCCTCGTGGGCGCGGGCCAGCCCGAGCGCGGAGACGGCCTCGTCGAGGGACCCGTAGGCCTCCGTGTGGAGGTCGTCCTTGGGCACCCGGCCGCCGTAGAGCAGGCCCGTCTCCCCCCCGTCGCCGCGGCGGGTGGCGATGCTCCGCGGACGCCGGGCGGGGCCCGCGCCGGGGCCGCTCTCGGTCACCGGCGCCAGCCCCGCGGCGCACGCGCGGATGCCCGCCGCGACCCGGTCCCCGCGGGCCCCCTGCTCACGCCGGGCCGCCGCGGACTGGCGCCGCCTCGACCGCCGCGCGCGGCTCGTCCGCGTCGACGCGCGCCCCGCGGCGGGCGCGCTCCTCGACCCACTTCGTGGCCGCGATGGTCGCGGTGGTCGCATCCCCCACGGCGGTGGTCACCTGGCGGGTCAGCTGGCTGCGCACGTCCCCCGCGGCGAAGATGCCGGGAACGCTGGTCTCCATGGTCAGGGGGTCGGTGCGGTAGTAGCCGGCCGCGTCATGGTCGACGTGGGTGTCGACCAGGCCGGTGTTGGGGAGGAAGCCGACGAAGATGAACACCCCTCCCACCTCGAGATGCGACACCGCGCCGGTCCGGACGTTGCGCAGCCGCAGGCGCTCGACCTTCCGATCCCCCTCGACCGCCTCGACGATCGTGTCGAGGACGAAATCGATCTTCGGGTTGGCCCGCGCCTCCTCGGCCAGCACCGCCTGGGCGCGCAGCTCGGAGCGGCGGTGGATGATCGTCACCCGGCTGGCGTACCGGGTGAGGAACATCCCCTCCTCCACCGCGGCGTCACCTCCGCCGACGACGGCCAGGTGCGCCCCCTGGAAGAAGGCGCCGTCGCAGACCGCGCAGTACGAGACACCCCGCCCCGCGAGCTCGGCCTCCCCGGGCACCTCGAGCTTGCGCGGGTTGCCGCCGGCCGTGACGATGACCGCGGGCGCGCGCAGCGTCCCCTGGTCGGTCTCGACCACCTTGGTCCCGTCGGGCTCGACCCGGATCCGCTCCACCGTCGCGGCCACCATCTCGGTGCCGAACTGGCGTGCCTGGTCGGCCATGATGTCGGCCAGCTCCGGTCCGAGGATGGATCGCACCCCCGGGTAGTCCTCGATGAGCTCGGTGTTGAGCAGCTGCCCGCCGGCGCCGAGGAGGGCGCCGTCGATGACGGCCCCCTTGGCCTCGACAAGGGCGGCGCGCACCTTGTTGCGCCCGGCGTAGAGCGCCGCGGTGAGGCCCGCAGGCCCCCCACCCACGATGACGATGTCGTACGTGCGGTCCGGTTCGCGATCTTCCACGGCTCACCTCACTGGGGCACGCGGTCTCTGGGCTCACGAGCGCCGCGCCTGGGTACTCTCGGAGCTTACCCGGCAAAGCCGCGCCCAATCATGGAGGGGGCCCGGACGCCACGCCCCGCCGGCCCGGCTCAGACGGTGAGGCCCAGCTCCCGGAGCAGCGCCTGCACCGCCCGCGCCCGGTGGCTCACCCCGTCCTTGGCCGCGTCGCTCGCCTCTCCGAAGGTGATCCCCAGATCGTCGCTGCGAAAGGCGGGGTCGTAGCCGAAACCCGCGGTGCCGCGCGGCTCGACCAGGGTTCCCCACGTCTCCCCGCGGGCGAGAAGCGGCGCCGCGCCGGGACGCGCCAGGCAGACCGCGCACACGTAGCGGGCCCGCCGGTCCGAGGGACAGCGTGCCTCGACCTCCTCCAGCAGCCCGTGGAGACGATCGGCGTCGTCCGCCGCGCCGCCCATCCAGCGGGCCGAGCGGGGGCCGGGCCAGCCTCCCAGCGCCGGAACCTCGATCCCGGAGTCGTCGGCCAGGGCGGCGATCCCGGTCGCCGCCGCGACCTCGACCGCCTTGAGCGCAGCGTTCTCCTCGTACGTGGTGCCGGTCTCGTCGACGTCGCCGCGGAAGCCGGCCGCGTCCAGGTCGCAGACCTCCCACCCGGTCGCCCCGAGGAGCCGCCGCATCTCCCGGATCTTGCCGGGGTTGCGGGTCGCGACCACCACGCGGGTGCCGCCAATCACCCGGCCGCGGGGAGGCTTCCGAGCGCCTCGTCCTGGGCGGCGTAGAGTCGGTCCAGGCCCTGCTCGGCCAGCTCGATGAGGCGGGCCAGCTCCTCGCGGCGGAAGGGCGCCTGCTCCGCGGTCCCCTGGATCTCGATGAAGCCGCCGTCGCGGGCGCCCACGCAGTTCATGTCGGTGTCCGCCGCCGCGTCCTCCAGGTAGCAGAGGTCCAGCCGCGGCTCCCCGGCGACGATCCCCGCCGAGACGGCGGCGACCTGGCGGCGCAGGGCGCCGGGGCGCAGCACCCTCGCCTCCTCCAGGGCGCGGATGGCCAGGGCCAGGGCCACGTACCCGCCGGTGATCGAGGCGGTGCGCGTGCCCCCGTCGGCCACGACCACGTCGCAGTCGATGAGGATCGAGCGCTCCCCCAGGGCGGCCGGCTCGACGGCGCCGCGCAGGCTGCGCCCGATGAGACGCTGGATCTCCTGGACGCGCCCGTCGACGCGGCCCCGGCGGCCGTCGCGCTCCGTGCGCGTCTGCGTGCTGCGGGGCAGCATGGCGTACTCGGCGGTGACCCAGCCGAGCCCGCTGCCCTTGCGGAACGGGGGCACCCGATCCTCGACCGACGCCGTGCAGATCACCCGCGTCGCACCGGTCGAGATGACGCAGCTTCCCTCCGGGTAGGGGAGCGCCCCCACCTCGATGGTGACGGGGCGGAGCTGGTCGCAGGCACGGCGGTCGGGGCGCATGGCCCGGCGAGTGTACGGCGTGACCACCCGGCCGGCGCCTCAGCGGTGCAGGGCCCGAGCGAGGACGACCACGGCGAGCTCGTAGAGGACGAGCAGAGGGATGGCGAGGAAGAGGGGGGTCACCGGGTCCACGCCGGGTGTGACCAGCTCCGCCCCGAGCACGATGGCGAGCCAGACGAGCTTGCGGCGGCGGCGCAGCCCGCGCGACGAGACGATCCGGAGCAGGCCGAGGATCACGATGGCGACCGGCAGCTCGAACGTGAGGCCGAACGCGACCACGGCGAGCGAGAGGAACGAGAGGTACTGGCTGAGGTCCGGGAAGTAGACGGCGTTGCCGCCCACGATGCTCGTGAGGATGTTGAGCCACACCGGCATCAGGAGGTAGGCGAGGCCGGCACCAGCCGCGAACAGGATGACCACGGAGAGGACGAAGGGGAGCGCGAACCTCCGCTCCACCGGCCGCAGCCCCGGCGAGACGAACGTCCACGCCTGCCACCCGATGACGGGCATCGACAGCACGAGGCCGCCGACCACGGCCACCTCCAGCGGGATGGTCACGAGCTCGGTGGGACTCGTGATGATCGGCCGGGAGAGCAGGTGGTTGTGCTGTGAGAGGACGTGGAGCAGGGGGAACTCGAGGATCCTCAGGATCACGCGGTCGAAGACGGCCGCGACGATCGTCGCGAGCACCCAGGCGACCATCGACACGACGAGCACGCGCCGGAGCTCGCGGAGGTGCTCGACGACGGTCATCCGCCGCCCCTCCTCCGGGGACGGTCCGCCCTCGGGGAGGATCAGGCGCCGCTCGGCGAGCCCGCGCTCCCCACCCCGGTTGAGGATCCCGAGAGCCATCTCAGGGGTCGATGGCGGAGCGCCGAGGGCTCACTCCCACCCGCGGGCGTCGGTCGGGATCCGCGCATGTGCCGACCCCGCGAGCGTGGGGCGCGGCGGCGCGCCCTCCCGGTGCCGGGCACGGCGCCGAGGACACGGCCCCGCTGCTCAGCCGCGGTGCCCGTCGCCGGGGACGCCGGTGGGCGGCCGCTCGCCCGCCATCTGGGGCGATCCCGGGCTCGGCGGGGGCGGGGGCGGTACCGGCTGTGACCACCCCGGACCGGGGCCGGCGGCGGGCGTGCCGCCGGGGGGCGGCTGGTGACCCATCACGTCCACGTTGACGGCGTCCCGGACCCCGGAGACGGCGCTGCGGAACTCGCGGATCGCGCGACCCATGCCCGCGCCGATCTCGGGAAGGCGCGACGGCCCCCAGATGACCAGCACCAGGATCACAGCGAAGGGGATCAGGTACCAGAGACGCTCCATGTGTCCCTCTGAGGCTCTCGTGGCCGCCGCTCGAGATGAGCCCGCGCAGCGTGACCGGATCCAGCATAGCACCGGTCCCCGGCGGCGTCCGGCGCGGGATGGGGGGACCGCCGGCCCGGAGAGGACCCGCGGCGCTATCCGTCCGGCGCCTCGAGCGCGGGCTCGCGCAGCGCGCCCACGAAGGCCGACACCGCACGGTCGATGTCCGCCGGGGTGTGCGCGGTGCTCAGGAAGGCCGCCTCGAACTGGGAGGGGGGCCAGATCACGCCGGCCTCGCGCCACGCCCGGTGCACGCGCGCGAAGGCTTCGACGTCACTGCGGCGGGCCGCCTCGTAGTCATCGACGCGCTCCACGCCGAGGAAGGCCGTCAGCATGCTGCCCACGCGGTTGACCGCGCACGGCACCCCGGCCGCCACGGAGGCACTGCGCAGCCCGTCCTCGAGGCGGCTGCCCAGCGCCTCCAGCCGCACGTAGGCGTCGCCGCCCCGGAGCGTGTCGAGCACCGCCACCCCGGCCGCCATCGCCAGGGGGCTCCCGGAGAGGGTGCCGGCCTGGTAGACCCGCCCGGTGGGCGCCATCTGCTCCATCAGGGCGCGCGGCCCCGCGTAGGCGCCGACGGGGAGCCCGCCCCCGATCACCTTGCCGAGGCAGGTGAGGTCGGGGACCACTCCGTAGAGCGTCTGGGCCCCGCCGAAGGCGACCCGAAACCCGGTCATCACCTCGTCGAAGATGAGCAGGGCCCCGGCGTCGCGGGTGACCCGGCGCAGCTCCCCGAGGTAACCGGGCGCGGGAGGCACGCAGCCCATGTTCCCCGCCACCGGCTCCACGATGACGGCGGCGATGCGGTCCGGGTGGGCCGCGAACGCCTCCACCACCGCCGACGCGGAGTTGTAGGGAAGGACCAGCGTGTCGGCCACCGCCCCCGCCGGCACCCCCGCGGACCCGGGCAGCCCGAGCGTGGCAACCCCGCTCCCGGCGGCGGCGAGCAGTGCGTCCGCGTGACCGTGGTAGGCGCCCGCGAACTTGATGACCAGGTCGCGCCCGGTCGCGGCACGCGCCAGCCGGAGCGCCGACATGGTGGCCTCGGTCCCCGAGCTCACGAAGCGCACCATCTCCGCGCCCGGAAGTGCCGCGCAGATGCGCTCGGCCAGCTCCACCTCGAGCTCACAGGTGTGCCCGTAGGCGACCCCGCGCTCCAGCTGGCGGCGCAGCGCCTCCACCACCGGCGGCGGGTTGTGGCCCAGGATGTGCGGCCCGTAGGCGAGCACGAAGTCGACGTGGCGCTGCCCGCCGGCGTCCACCAGGTGGCAGCCCTGCGCCGCAGCGATGACGGGCGGGTGGCCCCCCACCGCGGCATGCGCGCGCACCGGGCTCGAGACGCCCCCGGGCATCACCCGGACCGCCCGCCGCCAGATCTCGTCCGGCGGCCCGCCCGAGCCCGGCGTCAGCTCTGCTCCTGCACGGTGGCGCTCGTGATGACGTCGCCCTTGGTCAGCTTCTGGGCGACGTTGAGACCGTCGGAGACGACCCCGAAGAGGTTGTAGCTCTTCGGGAGGCTGGTGTCGTTCCCGGTGCAGATGAAGATCTGCGAGCCGTTGGTGTTGGGACCGCTGTTGGCCATGGCCACGCACCCCGCCGTGTAGCTGCCCTTGACCGGCTCGTCGGCGAAGCTGAACCCCGGGCCCCCCTGGCCGCAGGTGCTCGCGTTGACGTTCCCGATGCAGTTGGGGTCGCCGAACTGCGCGATGGCCAGCCCTCCGCCGCAGGATGAGTCGGTGGAGCTGGGACAGACCCGCTGGAAGGGGATGCCGTCGTAGAAGTGGTTGCGCACCAGGGTGACGATCACGTTGACGGTGGTGGGTGCGAGGCTCGGCTCCAGGCAGAGCTGGATCTCGCCCCGGGTCGTGGTCAACGTCACCAGGTAGAGCTTTCCGGTGCTGATCGTCATGGGCGGCGCGGCGCTGTACTTGTGCACGTTGCCGGGGGGGTTGAGCTCAGCCAGGTCGGGACCGAAGGTCGCCGAGCTGCACGGGGTGTTCGCGACCGGGACCGGGGACACGGTCGCCTCCGGGGTGGGCGACGGCGTCGGGCTCGGGCTCGGGCTCGAGGTCGGCGTCCCGCTCGGGCTCGAGGTCGGCGTCGGGGAGCTCAGGGCCCCCACCGGCTTTGACTGATCCGCCTGGTTCACCGCCACGCCCACGGCGATCGCCGCCGCCACCAGGACCACGGTCACCGCGATGACGAAGGGGCGGCGGCGCGGGTCGGTCGGTGGTCTCATCGAGGTCTCAAGCTCCCTGGTCGCGAAGCCAGCCCGCCGCCTGCAGGGCGTGGTAGCTGATGACGATGTCGGCGCCGGCCCGGCGGATGGCCGTGAGGGCCTCGAGGGCCGCCGCCCTCTCGTCGAAGGCGCCCGCGCGCGCGGCGTGCACGATCATGGCGTACTCGCCGCTCACGTTGTAGGCCGCGAGCGGCAGGCTCACCTCGGACCTCACCCGCGCGATCACGTCGAGGCAGGTCAGGGCGGGCTTGACCATCACCATGTCGGCCCCCTCGGCGACGTCAAGAGCCACCTCACGCACCGCCTCGCGCGAGTTGGCGGGGTCCATCTGGTAGCCGCGCCGGTCGCCGCTGCGGGGAGCGCAGTCCGCCGCGTCCCGGAAGGGCCCGTACATCACGGTCGCGTACTTGGCGCTGTAGGCGAGGATCGCGGTGTCGGAGAATCCGGCGGCGTCCAGGGCGGACCTGATCATGCTCACCTGGCCATCCATCATGCCGCTGGGCGCGATCACGTCCGCCCCGGCGGCCGCCTGCGAGACCGCCACCCGGGCGTAGAGCTCCAGGGTGCGGTCGTTGTCCACGCCGCCATCGGGGCGCAGGACCCCGCAGTGGCCGTGATCGGTGTACTCGTCGAGGCAGCAGTCGGCGATGAGGACGCAGGCGTCGCCGACGGCGCGCCGCAGCGCCCGCAGCGCGGTCTGCACGATCCCCTCGTCGTTCCAGGCCTCGGACCCGCTGGCGTCCTTGCGGACCGGGACGCCGAAGAGGAGCACCGCGCCGAGGCCCAGTTCGGCAGCACGCCGGGCCTCCACGACGGCGCTCTCCACCGTCTCCTGGCGGTGACCCGGCAACGCCTCCAGGGCGACTGGGGCGGCGATCCCCTCGCGGATGAAGAGCGGGTGCACGAGGTCGGCCGGGTGCAGCCGCGTCTCGGCCGACAGCCGCCGCAGCGCCGGGCTTCGTCGCAGCCGCCGGGGCCGCTCCTCGGGGAAGGCCATCGCCGGGTCAGGGTAGCAGCGGCGGCGCTCCTCCCCGCTCCCCGAGCGCCAGGACCAGCGCCGCGGCCACCGCCTCCGGGTCGGAGCGACCGGCGACCACCGCCGCAAGGCCGTGGGCGCGCACCGCCGCCGCGGTCGTCTCGCCCCCGCACACGACCGTCAGAGCGCCCAGCGCCTCGGGGGCGGCCGCGGCCAGGACGGCCTCGGCGGCGCTCGGGCTCAGCAGGGTCAGCGCATCCACCCCCCGTCGCAGCGCCGCGGCGAGCGCCTCCCCCAGGCCGGGGACCCGAACCGTCCGGTAGCAGACGGTCACCTCGACGTCGGCGCCCCGGGCGCGCAGCAGCTCGACCAGCTCCCCCCGGGCCGCCTCCGCCTGGGGAACCCACACCGATCCCCTGCTCGCGCCCGCGGCGATCAGCTGCTCGCCCAGAGCCGCGGCCCCGGTCCCGGGTGCGACCAGCTCCACGTTGACGCCGATGCCGCGCAGCGCCCGGGCGGTGCTCTCGCCCACCGCGGCCGCCCGGACGCCGGCCAGCTCGTCGGGAAGGACCAGCTCGACGAGACGCTCCACCGCATTGGCGCTGGTCACGGCCATCCAGCGGGGCGGGCGCCGGGCCCGAAGCCGGGCGGCGGCGGCACGGATCTCCTCGAGGGTGGCCACGGGCTGGATGGCGAGGGCCGGCACCTCGACCACCGCCGCGCCGAGGTGGCGCAGGTGCTGGCTCAGCGCGCCCGACTGCGAGGCGGCCCGGGTCACCAGCACGGCCCTCCCCTCGAGCGGGCGGGCGGCGCCGGTCATGCCGGCGCCCGCAGCCGTGCGGCGACCCGCGCACCCAGCTCCCGCGGCGCACCGGCACTGCCACGGGCCTCGGCGCGGTGGATGACGCCCGCGACCTCCAGGGCCGCGGTGAGCACCAGGTCCTCCCCCTCCAGCCTCGCCCACGCACCGAGGGGCAGCAGGCAGCCGCCGCCCAGCGCCATCAGCACCGCGCGCTCGGCGTCGGAGCAGGTCCGCGCTTCCGGGTCGTCCACCGCGGAGCACGCCGCGCCGGCCGAGGTCAGCGGCGAGGCCTGCACGGCGATCGTTCCCTGGCACGGCGCGGGGACGAAGACACGCGGATCGAGGCGCGCCGCGACCCGGTCTCCGGCGCCGATCCGGTCGAGCCCGGCACAGGCCATCACCAGGGCGTCCACCTCGCCGGCGTCGAGCCTGCGGAGCCGGGTCCCCACGTTGCCCCGCACCGCGATCGGGCGCAGGTCCGCGCGCAGCCCCCGGAGGAGGGCGGCGCGGCGCGGGCTGGACGTCCCGACCCGGGCCCCGGGCGGGAGCGATTCCAGCCCTCCGCCGTCCGGGGTCACCAGGCCGTCACGGCAGTCGCCGCGGGCCAGGAAGGCGGCGACCGGGAACCCCTCGGCGAGCCCGCTGGGGAGGTCCTTGGCGCTGTGAACCGCCGCATCCGCGCGCCCCTCGCGGAGGGCCTGCTCGAGCGCGGCCGTGAACCACCCCTGACCCCGCAGCCGGTGGACGGGCGTCCCCGCGGCCCGGTCACCCTGGGTGCGGACGATGACGGTGGTCACCTCGCCCTCGAGGCGGCCGCGCAGCGCCTGCTCTGCGAGCCGGCACTGGGCCAGCGCCAGCGGGCTGCCGCGGGTCGCCAGGCGCAGGCTCACGGATCGTCGGCGGGCGCGTCGTCGAGGCCGAACGCCTCGCGCAGCCGCAGGGCGGTGCCGGGGTCGCCGCGAGCCTCCCGCAGGTGGACGATCGGCGCGTGGAGCAGCTTGCGGACGAGGCTCTGGCTCAGCCGCTCGATCCGCTCCCGGGTCGGCGGGTCCGCCTCGGGAAGCCGGGCCAGCGTCCTCGCCACCTCGCGGGCCCGGATCTCCTCCGCGCGGCTCACCAGCGCTCGGATGGTCGGGTCCGCGGCACCGCGGAGCTCCACCGTCTCGACGGCGATCCGTGCCTCCTCGGCGACGACCGCCGCGGCGGCGGTGACCGCGGAGCTCCGCCCCTCCAGGCTCCCGGCGAGATGCCGCCCGATGTCATCGACGTCCAGGAGGGTCACGCCGGGCAGCCGCGACGCCTCGGGCGGGACGTCGCGCGGCACCGCCATGTCCACGATGCACAGGGGCCGCTCCCCTCGCCGCCGCTGCACCGCGGCGAGGGTCGCGAGGTCCAGCACGGGCTCTGGGCTGTCCGTCGAGGTGATGACCAGGTCGCAGTCGACCACGGCGGCGGCGAGGTCCGCCGAGGTCACCACGGTGGCGCCGAGGTCGCCGGCGAGCGCCGCGGCCGACTCGCCGCCGCGCGAGCTCACCCGGAGATGCGCTCCCCGCCCCTGGAGCTGGCGGCCCGCCAGCGTGCTCATCTTGCCGGCACCGATGAGCAGCACGGTCCGCCCCTGCACGCCTCCGAGGACTTCCCCGGCCAGGGCCACGGCCGCCTCGCTGAGGCTGCCGGTCCCGCGCCCGATGGCGGTCTCGCGGCGCACCCGCCGTCCCGTGGCGGTGGCACGGCGGAAGATGAAGTCGAGGGGCGCGTCGACGCACCCCGCCTCCAGCGCGAGGCGGTGGGCGGCCCGAACCTGGCCCAGGACCTGGGCCTCTCCGACGACCATCGACTCGAGCCCCGCCGCCACCCGGAAGAGGTGCTCCACCGCCCGCTCGCCCCGCCGGACGGTGACCTGAGCGGCGGCGCCGGCCTCCGCCGAGGGGTCGAGGTAGCGGCGCAGCCGGGAGGCCGCGTCCTCGTCGCTCATGGAGCCGGGCATGCTGGCGTAGAGCTCGGTCCGGTTGCAGGTGGAGAGGGCCACGGCGCCGCTCAGCCCGCCGTGCCCGACGAGGAAGCGGAGGAGCTGACGGGCCTCGGGGTCGGCGAGGGCGACGCGTTCCCTCACCTCGAGCGGCGCCGTGCGGAAGCTGACCTCGGCCGCGATCAGGCGCATCGCCGCCTAGTTTATGGAGGGGGACGGCCCGCACCGCCGTGGCGCTGCTAGGATGACCGCACAAGCGCATGGCCCTCTCCGACCCCCTGCCGGTGACGCCGGCGAACTCCGCGACCGGGGATTCGGGGGTGCCCCCGCAGCGGCGCGCCCGCTACGGCAGGCGGCGCGGTCCGGTTCCCGTGGGCAGCAGCTTCGTGCCCCGCCTCGGGCCGGCCGGCTCCGAGCCGTTCGCCGCGATCGACGATCCCGCGGAGCCCCCGCGCCCGCGCCCCGGGCCCGACACCCCCCTGGAGAGCCTGCGCTTCGTGGCCGTCGACTGCGAGACGACCGGCCAGTCGCCCCACCGCCTCGTCGAGCTGGGCGCGGTGGCCTTCACGCTGAGCGGCGGCCACCTGATGTCACTCGAGACGCTGGTTCACAGCACCGACCGCATCAACCCGTACGCGCGGCGGATTCACGGCATCTCCAGCGAGACCCTCGGCGGCGCCCCTCCCGCCCGCCCCGTGCTCGAACGCTTCCGCCGCTTCTGCCAGGGGGGGGTGCTCGTCGAGCACAGCGCCGACGCCTTCGACACGCGGCTCATCACCCGGACCCTGGGCGAGAGCCTCGACGCGGACAACATCGACACGTCGCGCCTCGCCGCCAAGCTCTTCGACCTGCGCGACACCATCGGCCTGGAGCGGCTCTGCGCGGAGCTCGACGTCCCCCACCGCCGGCCCCACCACGCCCTGGCCGACGCCGAGGCCACGATGGGCTGCTTCCTGGAGCTGGTCCGGCGCGGGCGCGAGAGCTTCGGCTGGCGGACGCTGGGCGACCTCCTCGAGGACGGACAGCCTCCCCCTCCCCGCTGGTCGGAGACCGATCCCGACCAGGAGGGCGCGGCCCCGCGCCGCCGCCGCCGCGGCGGGCGCCGGCACCCTCCGCGAGCGCAGGGAGAGGACCCGAAGGAGCGTTCGCAACCCGGCTGACGGGCCCGCGAGACGGGACCCCCGGCCGCGGGGGGCCGGCGGCCCCCCTTCCGGCGAGAGGGTGCGCGCGCTGCGCGATCAGACGGACAGCTCGGTCACGAGGGGGAAGTGGTCGGAGGCGGTCACCGCCACCTCGTGCCCCATCCGCCCGCGGCCCCCGAGCACCTCGCAGCTCACCACCGCCGGGGCGAGGTCGGGGCTCGCGAAGCTGTAGTCGATGCGGGCCGCGGGCAGCCAGGTGGCGCAGGTGTAGCCGCGGGCCCGGGGATGAAGCCGCCGGAAGCAGTCCACGTAGCCGGCGCCGGTCAGCCGCGGCACCGTCCAGCGCTCGATCATGCGGCCCAGCATCCGGTCCACCGTGCCGCTCCGCGGCAGCGCCGACGTGAGCGGACCGGTCACCCAGGGGAGCACGGGCACCCCGCCGAGGAGCCGCGGATCGATGCCGTGGGCGCGCCACCGCGCCCCGACGGAGGGCGCCTCGCCGTCCGCCATGACCGGAACCATCCAGCCGTCGGACTGGCGGACCAGGAGCCCGTCCCTGCGCAGCGCCGCCATGCGCCGGAAGAACTCGGTGGCCTCCAGGCCGTCCCCCGGTGCCAGGCTGTTGAAGTCGCCCAGAAGCAGGTGGGGGGCGGGCGGCTCCTCGGCGACGTCGTCGAGCACCGCCTCCAGCTCGCGGGTCCTCCGGGCCTCCCCCTTCGCTCGCTCCCCGAAACGGGCGGCGAGGTGCACCACGTGAATGCGCAGCGGGCTCCCCTGATGCGTCCGCACCGTGACGCGGAGGTGGCTGCGCAGCATCCCCTCGTGGCGCTGGTTGCGATGGTCGAGCACCCGCAGGCGGCTGAGCACCGCCAGCCCCAGGTCACGACCATCGCTCGGCTCTCCCCGGATCGCCTCCATCCCCAGGCCACCCGCGAGCCACGGCAGAAGGCCGTTGTCTCGCACCTCCTGCAGCGCGATGACGTCGGCGCCGCTGCGCCGCAGGACCTCGGCGATCCGGTCCTCCCGTCCCTCGCCGCCGAGGAGGATGTTGAGGGTCAGGATGCGGGTCGGCGCCATGGCCAAGAGCTTGCGCCAAGCGCCGCGCCGCGCGGTGCGCTGCGCGGGCCCCCGGTACCATTTCGGAGCGATGCAGGGCCAGGACGGGATCCGCCGGCACCTCCGCCGGTGGTCCGGGTTGGTCCCGGGCGGGTCCCTCCCCCGCCCTCTGGAGGCGGCCCTGGCGGTGCTGGCCCTCGCGGTTGCCGCGGGCTGGGGTTGGGCGGCGCTCGCCCTGCACCTCCACGAGGTCGGGGCCGCGAGAGGGGGTCCCGGTCCCGGCCCGGTGGGCCGGCTCTTCGCCGACGCATCGTCCCCGCTCACGGTGTGGCCGGGGTGGGCCGCGGCTCTGGCCCTCGGCGCGGCGGCCCTCCGGCTTCGCCGCTCCGCGGTCGAGCCGCCCCCGCGGCGCCGCGGAGCCCCCGAGCCCGGCACGGCCGGGCTGCGCGCCGCGCTGCGCCGCGAGTACCTCTGGGTCCGCTGGGTGCTCCTCGCCGTCGGCGAGCTGGCCCTCGCGGACTGCTGCCGCCTCGCCGTGAGCGGCGCCGCCCGGCTCGCCGGGGTGCGCGCGGCCGGGGATGCGCTGGGCTGGATGGGGGTCGAGGCGGCCGGCCTGGTGGCGGCCGCCGCCGCCCTCGCCGCCTGGGTGCTGGCCTTCCGCGCGCAGCTCGAGGCGATCGGCGCGCTACCGCTCGATCGGCCCGATCCCCGCCCCGCCGCCGAGCGGCGCGGCGCGGCCGACGGCTCCGGATCACCAGGAGGCTGAGAGGGAGCCCTGCGCTCCCGCGTGCGGAGGCGGCGTCTCAGATCCTGCGGTCGACGACGTAGTCGCAGGCGGCCTCCAGGGTCCGGCGCGCGGGCGAGTCCGGGAAGTGGCTGAGGTCGGCGCGCGCGGCGGCCGCGAAGTCCTGGGCGGCTCGCTCCGTGGCCGCCACGGCGCCGCTGCGGCGCACCAGATCCACGATCTGCTCGTAGTCCGGATCCGAGAGCGGGAGGTGCTCGATCACGCGGGAGAGCTCCTCGCCCACCCCCGGCTCCTCAAGGGCGAGCATGAAGGGGAGGGTGACCGTGCCCTCCCGCAGATCGGCTCCCACCGGCTTGCCGAGCTCCTCCTCGGTGGCCACGTAATCGAGCAGGTCGTCGGCGATCTGGAAGGCCATCCCGAGGTGGTGGCCGTAGTTGCGCAGCGCGGCGAGCTGCGCCGGGTCCAGCCTCCCCACCGCGCCGCCGCCGAAGCAGCAGGTGGCGACCAGGGCCGCGGTCTTGCGCTCGATCTTGCGGTGATAGTCGGCGAGCGACTGGCGGTAGTCGTCCTTGCTCGTCATCTGGAGCAGCTCGCCGAGGCAGATGGTCATCACCGTGCGGCTGATCGCCGAGTCGATGACGGGATCGCCGATCTCGCTGATGAGGTTGGCCCCCTTGGCGAAGTAGTAGTCGCCGACGATGATGGCGGGCGCCGCTCCCATCGTCCGGTGCAGCGTCGACATGCCGCGACGGGTGGGGGAACGGTCGATGAGGTCGTCGTGGACCAGCGTCGCCGTGTGGATGAACTCGATGCCCATGGCCAGGTCGTAGACGTGGTCCATGCTCGGCCGGCCGAGCTGAGCGCTCAGGATGACCAGGGCCGGCCGGATTCGCTTGCCCCCGGCGCGGACGATGTGGCTCATCGCGTCGGCCATGGGTCCGAGATCCGTGTCGACGGCGGCCTCAAGCCGGCGCTCGAACTCCTCGAGCTCTCCGAGGATCGGCTCCAGGAGGGCCCTGGTCGCCGCGCCGCCCGGCTCGACCTCCGGATCCCCGGCGACTGCCGCGGTACGCTGGGCGCCCATCGCTGACTGAGCATAGCAGCGGGGCCACCGCGTCCCCATCCGCCCTCACCACGGGGTCGGTCCGGGTGCGCCGGCGGCGCCGCCCCCCGTGACGGCGGAGACCAGGGCGCGGAACGCGTCGCCCCGCTCCTCGAAGTCGCGAAACGGCCCGTAGCTCGGAGCCGCCGGAGAGAGGAGGACGACGCCGCCGGGGCGGACGCGCTGGTGAGCCAGCTCAACCGCCTCCGCCAGGTCCCGGGCGGCAACGACCGGGGGGGCGCCCCCGAGGTCGCGGAGCTGGGCGGCGAGCCGCTCCCCGCTCGGGGGCAGCGTCACCACGGCGCGGACGCCGGTGCCGCGCCCGAGCGCCTTCAGCAGGGGGGCGTGGTCCTGGCCGCGGTCGAAGCCCCCGGCGATGAGCACGATCTCCCTGCCCCGCAGGGCCTCCAGGGCGGCCACCGTGGACTCCGGGATGGTGGAGATGCTGTCGTTGACGTAGCTCACGCCGCCGGCCTCTCCGACGTGCTCCAGGCGGTGCGGCAGGGGATGGAAGCTGCTCAGCGCGCCCGCGTGCGCGCGCGCGTCGATGCCCGCCTGCTCCGCCGCGCAGAGCGCTGCGCAGGCGTTGACCAGGTTGTGCCGGCCGCGCAGGCGCAGCGCGGACGCGGCGATCAGGGCCTGCCCCTCCCACCGGATCACCCCGCCCTCCACGTGGTAGCCGGCGGGGTCGCAGAACCAGGCGCGCCGCCCGGGGAGCTGCTGCGTCCACTCCCGCGTCCCGGGGTCCTCGCGGTTGAGGACGGCGACGCCGTCGCCGCGGTGGGTGAAGAGGCTGAGCTTGTCGGCGATGTAGCGCCCCAGGGTCCCATGCCAGTCCAGGTGCTCGCGGTAGAGGTTGGTGAGGACGCCGACCCGGGGCGAGCGCACCAGGTCGGCGGTCTGGTGGCTGGAGAGCTCGAGCACCCAGATTCCGGGAGCGGGATCGGGATGGAGCCGGGCCAGCAGCGGGACCCCGATGTTGCCGGCGAGCACCACGGTCTCCCCCGCCGCCCGGGCGAGGTGGGCGATGAGCGAGCTGGTGGTGCTCTTGCCCTTGGACCCGGTGACGGCCACCACGCGTTCCTCGGAGTGCTCGGCGAACCAGAGGTTGGTCCCCGTGGTGACGGTGGTCGTGGCGGCGACCTGGGAGGCGTCGTCGCGGTAGCGGCTGATGCCCGGCGAGCGGACCACCACCTCGGCGGAGAGGAGCCGGGCCAGCCCTGGCTCACCCGCCACCCATTCGGTGCCGGGCGGCGCGGCCGTCCCGGCGGGCGGCGGCCGGTCGGTGACGATGACCACCTGCCGCGGTGGTCGGGAGAGCGCCCGCAGGGCCTCCAGGGTGGCCCGGCCCTCGCGGCCGAAGCCCCACAGCGCCACGCTGCGACCGCCGAGGTCGGCGATCCTCAACCCATCCCCCTCGTTCGGCGCGCGGACGGAGCCGGCCGTCACGGCAGCTCGCGGGCGAGGTGGGCGCAGCTCTCGGGGAGCGCGTGCTCGGACGACGGGGAGAGAGCCCACGCGACCGTCCGCTCCGGGAGGTCGCGGATGGGCGCCTCCTCCGCCAGCGCCCGCACCACCGCCGCCTCTCGCCACTCGGGCGAGCGGGCCAGCAAGCGCACGGCGGCGCGGGCCTCCTCCACCTCGCCGACGCACTCCAGGGGCTTGGCGCCTCCGAGTCCGCAGAGGTCACGGAAACCGGCGAGCTGGCGGGGGTCGTCGAGCAGGTCCCGGCCCACGATGTCGCGGACGCGGTCCCGCCCGGCGAAGGGGGCCAGCGCGAGGCTGACGAACCGGCACTTCGGACAGTCCCCGCACCAGCTCGGCGTGCGCCGGTCGCTGTCGATGAGGAAGGCCCGGTTGCAGCTCACGAAGGCGTGGTGGTACCGGGGCATGTGTGCGAAGCTGCGCGCGATCGCCAGCTCCGACCACGGGCGCAGCAGCGAGAAGTAGGCGAGGTCGGGGGCGATGTGGTGCCCGACCACCGCGGCGAAGTCCCGCTCGAACTCCCAGCCCTTGCTGTACTGGTGGTTGACCTCCCCGCCCTCCCAGCGCAGGCTGCCCACCGACGCGGAGCGCTCGCAGGCCATGACCACGCGGGAGGCCCCGCGCATCAGGGCCGCGATCACGGCGAGGCACGACACCACCGCCGTCACCGGGACGTGCCCGTTGATGGCCCCGCTCCGGTTCAGCTCGAGAAGGCGGGGATCCAGGGTTCGCCGGAAGGAGACGAGGGGGAGCCCGCTCACCTCGGCCGTGCGCCGAACGGACGGCGCGTCGCCCACGCTGAAGAGAAGGGGCTCGGCGCCGCAGCCCCGCACCGCCTCCAGGGCGACGATGGAGTCCTTGCCGCCACCGACGGGGACGAGCGGGCGGGCCGGGAGCCCGGCGGGCCCGGGGGCCGGGCCCGCCGGGCCGCGGTGCGGGAAGATGGGGCGCGGGCGGGCGGCGAGGCGGTTCACGTAGCGGCACTCGGCCAGGCCCCTGTCGTAGAGCCGGTCGAGGAGGCCGGCGACCTCCTGAGCCGGCGCCTCCCCCCCCAGCTCCACCTCGGGCGCGAAGGACGTCTTGTAGTAGCTGACGCCGGCGACCAGGTGGAGCAGCCGGATGGCGCGGTGCAGTGCGGCCTCCCGAGCCGCGCCGAGACCCGCCACGGGCCCGCCCAGCTCCACCACCTCGTGCAGCTCCTCGCGCACGCCGCGTCCCTCGAGCGCATAGCCGAGGTCGATGCGCCCCACGCCCGGATCGAGGTCCCAGGCCAGGAAGCGGAAGCGGCGCACCCGGTCGGGGGCAAAGGCGGGGGCGGCCGCCGGCGGCGGCCCGGACGGGGGCACGATCTCAGTATGCCGCCCCCGCAGCCCGCCCCACGGGGCGCGCGCCCCCAACCGGCCCGACCCGGGCGCCGCGACCTCAGCCGGCGGCCGCCACGCCCTCACCCCCCTCGCGCCGCTCGTCCGGCGCCGCCTCCTGGTCGTGGGGGCTGACCAGCCACCGGCGGACGCGCCGCCCCAGGCCCGGGGCGGTCATCACCGAGATGTGGCCGTGACGGTAGCTCCACAGCCCCGTCCCCCAGGCCGCGGCCAGCGCCACCATCGGGCCGTCCCCGACGACACCGTCCAGGATGGGCCGGACGATGACGATCCTCTCCCCGGGGGTCGCCGGAGGTCCGAGGAGGCGCGGCGTGATCGGTGCCAGGGCCGCTTCCACCACCCGGCGCGCGCTGCCCCGATCCGGACCCCAGGGACCACCCCCCTCCCCGGTCACGCCGAGGCTCGCCCGGGCCCGGGCGGGAAGACGATCGACGACGGTCTCGGCGGGCTCGCAGAGGGGTGCGACGGCGACCACCGATGCCAGCTCGACCCGGGAGGCCAGCAGGCAGGCGATCAGGCCGCCGAGGGAGGTCCCCATGACGGACACACGCGGCGACACCTCGCGGCGGGCCCACCCGAGCACGGCGGCACAGTCCTCGACGGACTGGCGGACGATCTCACGGGTGCGCCGAAGGTCGGCGCTGATGTATCCGTCTCCGCTCCCCGCCTCCGGCGGCCGGCGCCTCAGATGGAGGGGGAGGTCGATGCGCGCCGCGTGCGCGCGCCCCCTGGTGGCGAGCAGCAGGCACTGCCACTCCTCGTAGTGGGGCTCCGCCGCGGCCAGGCCGTGGACCACCAGCACGAACGGGAGGTCGTCGCGACCGGGTCGCAGGTGGGCGGTGGCGATCAGCCGCCTGCTCCCCGGGTCCGCCGCCGGCCCGCGGCTCGCGGCGATGAGGGTCCGCACCTCGACACCAGCCAGGCCCCTCCGCGCCCGCCCGGCGCGGACCGCTGCCGGGTCGCCGATCGTGCTCTCCGCCCAGAAGCGCGCGGGGTCGGCGGGGGCCCAGCTCCCCGGCGCCGGCGTCCCCGTCCGCATCTGGCCGAGCCGCCAGCGCACCCCGGCGTCCATCGCCCCGTAGATCCCCCGCCGCACCGGGTCGAGCATCCCCATCGCGCGACGGACCGGGCCCCGTCCCTAGCGGCGGAGCAGGCGACCGCGGCGCCCGCCGGCCCCAGCCAGGCGGAGCAGGCCGAGGAGGAGCGCGGCACCCAGGAAGGCCACGATCGCCTGGGCGATCACCGGGTGTCCGGGGACGCTGAAGCTGACGCCGAAGAGGGCGGTGAGCACGCCTCCGATCAGCGCCCCCACGAGCCCCACGGCCACGTCACCCACGATGCCCAGGCCGTGCCCGAGCATGACCCGGCTGGCGACGAAGCCCACCACCAGCCCGATCACCACCCACACGACGATCTCGAAGGGATCGACGCTGATGACGACCGTGCCGAGCGTCGCGGTGTGACTCATCTCCATGCCAGTATGAGCCCGGCTCAGAGGGCGTCGTCGCGCTGCTGGACCCGGTACCCCCCGTCCGGGGTCGTGCGCACGTCCTCGCGGATCGTCACGCGCCGCCGGCCGCCGGCGACGAGCACGATGAGCCCGATTGCGAACAGCACGATGCCGGCGACGAGAAGGATCAATCCCGCCGTGGCGATGTCGAAGCCGTGCGTGGATGTGGCCGTCAGCGCGTACTTGAGGACGGCACCGATCACGGCCAGGATGACGCCGAGGACGGTCAGGCTGGAGCCGGTGGCTCTCTCCATGGCGTGCTTCCCTCCTTCCTGAGACGGCGCACCGGGGACGGTGCGTACCCGGTGCAGATGGATCTTCTTATAGCACAGGTGACACTTTTCATGCCAGCGCGGTCGACGCCAACTCTGATATGGGCCGCGCCGTACCGGGCCCGGGGCTCGAACCCGGACGGGGCATTGCCCCCGCGGTTTTTAAGACCGCTGCGTCTGCCGATTCCGCCAGCCCGGCGTGCGCCGCCCCAGCCGGGCGGCGTCGCGGCGGACGCTGCGCTCCACGGGGCCCGGCTGCGGGCGTCTCCCGCCACATCATGCCCGCCCTATACTGCGGACGGATGTTCGGCCGCGGCCACGACGCCGCCTACCGCCGCAGCCAGGCCGCCACCGGGGCCCCGATCCACCCCTCGGTGGTGGCTCGCGGCCTGGTCCTGCGCATCCTCGCGGCCGGGGACGGCGCCGGGGACAGGCAGAGGATCGGGCAGCTCCTCCTCGACGAGCTGAGCCGGTCCGCAGGCCTGCCCGACTGCCGGCTGGTCGTCCCCGACCGCCCCCAGGTCCACCGCCACGACGGCCGGAGGCTGCAGTCCAAGACGTACGGCTACTACGCCTTCCGTCGCGGCCCGGACGGGGAGTCCGTCGCGGCTCGCATCCGCATCTACCATCGCACCGCCATCCAGCAGCGGGTGATCTCGCCCAAGGTGTTCCTGAACACGCTGCTCCACGAGTGGGTGCACCACTACGACTTTCACGGCCTGGGCCTGCCGCGCTCGTATCACACCGCCGGGTTCTTCGCGCGCCTGCGCGCCCTCGCGGACGCGCTCGAGGCGGGCTTCGTGGTGCCGCCCGACCCGGACCGCCCCGCAGGCCTCCGCCCGCAGTGAATGGGAGACGCCCCACCCGGTCGGCGTCGTACCGGGAGGCGGCGCGGGCATCCTCCTGGTAGGCTCGCGCTCCATGGCCAGCGTGCTCTCGGTCAACGTGGGCCGGGCGATCCCCTCGGCCGCCAAGGGCGTGGGGATGACCGGGATCGACAAGCGCCCACTGGATGGCCCGGTGGAGGTGAGCGACCCGGGCGCAGCGGGTCTCAGCGGCCTCGCCGGCGACGCCATCTGCGACGTGGAGAGCCACGGGGGCCACGACCAGGCCGTCTACGCCTACGCCCGCGAGGACCTGGATGGGTGGCAGGCGGAGCTGGGGCGCCCGCTGCGCAATGGGATGTTCGGGGAGAACCTGACCACCCTCGGCCTGGACCTGAACGCGTCGCTGATCGGCGAGCGCTGGCACATCGGTGCGACGTGCGTGCTGGAGGTGAGCTGCCCGCGCATCCCCTGCCGCACCTTCGCGGTCTGGCTGCGCGAGCGGGGGTGGGAGCGCCGCTTCACCCTGGCGGCGAGGCCGGGGACCTACCTGCGCGTCATCGCGCCCGGCCCCGTGAGCGCGGGGGACGCCATCGGCGTCGAGCGCCCCGCCCACGGGGTCACCATCGGGCTCATGTTTCGGGCGCTCACCCGCGAGAGGGAGCTCCTCCCGCTGCTCGCCCCCGCGCTCGACCACCTGCCGGCCGGCCTCCGGGCCCTGGTCGGCGCGGGATCCTGACCTCTGCGGTACCGGGATGTCCCTGGACCGCCCGCTCTCCCCAGACACCCAGATCTGAGGGGGTGATCAGCTTCGGCGAGCAGGTCCGGTCAGATCCCGGCGCCGCCGTCATCTCGAGGGTGGAGAAGCTGGGAGAGGATCTCGACGTAGCCGTCCGTGCCGTTGACGCGGATCCTCTGTCGATCGCGGATGAGCCTCGTGGCACCCTCGACGCCTACGACTGCTGGCAGGCCGTACTCGCGGGCGATGACGGCGCCGTGGGTCATCTGGCCTCCGACCTCGGCCACGAGACCGCTGACCGTCAGGAACGCGGGAGTCCAGCTCGGATCGGCGTAGGCGGTGACGAGGATGTCGCCCGGTTCGAGGTCGAAGGCCGCGACGTCATGGATGATGCGTGCTCGTCCTTCGACAGTTCCCGGGGAGACGGGTAGACCCACCAGCGCGCCGGGCGGGGCATCGATGCGCCCGTAGCTTCCGGCCACGACTTCGCCATCGGAGGTGAACACCCGTGGAGGAGTCAGGGCTTCGTGGGACCGGAAGGTGGCCTTGCGCTGGTCGACAAGTGCGCGCTGGACGCGGTTCGTCCGCACCACGTCCTGGAGCTCTTCGAATCTGAGATAGAAGATGTCGTCTCTTTCCCCGATGACGCCGTCGCGCACGAGGCGCTCGGCCTCTTTGAGCATGGCTTGCTTGTAGACGAAGTACCGGCTGACCATGGCGTACTTCGGGTACTCGCGGTACCCGATAAAGGTCCGTACCCGGTCGATCTTCCGCTTGGTGTCCTCGGCCTTGGAGTCGCCCCCGGGCAATCCCCGCAGCCGTGCGAGGAGCTCCTGCTCCTTCTTCCATGCCTCCTGACGGCCCTGTTCGAACCGACGTGCTCCCGCCCCGGGCTCCGCATTCTTGATGTTGGCGAGGATGAGGGGCACCAGCAGGCTCGGTCGCTCGCTCCACCGCGGTCTCGTGATGTCGATCTCACCGACGCACCGCATGCCGTACCTTTCGAGAAAGGCGTGAATGCCTGTTCGGGCTTCCTTCCCGCCTTCGAGGACCGAGAGCTTGTCGAGAAAGTCGTCGTCGCCTTCCTGCAGGCATGCGATCACCTCTGGATGTGGACGGATCACATCGGCGATGTCGAGAAGGGCGAACCCCATCTCGGAGGTGACGTCGTGCGGGACCGACTGCGTGAGCGTACCGGCTGAGTTCTTCTCGCCGAGCCATGCCTCGAGGTGTTCGTTGATCCACCGCGTGGCCTCCATGGCCGACATGACGACCTGATGGCTCAACGGATCGAACAGGATCCGTTTGAGCTCGGAGAGGTCGGCGCGGATGAAGTCGAGCAGCGCCGATCCGGACTTGTTGTGGATATCTCGTCGCAAGGCGGCGATGGAGTCCTCGGCGCGCTGGATCAGCTCGGTGATGATCGCCGGATGGGTGTCGACCAGCTCGGGAGCCTGAGCGACCGGCGGCGCACTCGGGCTTTGGTCCGGGAGCTCTGGGACGAAGTCGCCGCGTTCGAGGATCGTCCGCAGCGCATCGCCCATCAGAGGATCTGACCGATCGAGCGCGCCGAGATACGCGGCGCGGCTCGCGGGCGCACCAAGGAGCGGCGCCACGTCGACGAACAGGCGTCCCCCGGCCTCGGCCATGGGCCGAGGCGTGGTCATCTGCCAGAACGACAGCCCGAGCGGCTTCATGGCGTCGGTCATCATCTGCTGGTGGCCGACGGAGACGTAGACGTGGTTTGCCGAGTCGGCGCCCGCCGGGATCGGGAACAAGGTGGTCATGGGCCGGCTCTGGACGACATGGAACTCGTCGTCGACCAGGCACCACTCCATGTCCTGGGGCAGAGCGAAGTGCGCTTCGATCCGCCGGCCCAGCTGGGCCAGCCGGAGGATCTGCCCGTCGGTCAGGACCGGCTCGTCTTGGCGACCGGGCTCGATCGCCAGCTTCTGCGTTCCACCAGACGGCGACGCCGCGACGACAACCCGCTTGGTGGCGATCGCTTTCGCAACGATGTCAGTGTCCCGGACACGGTAGACGTCGGGGTCCACGAGGCCGGAGACGAGTGCTTCGCCGAGGCCGAAGGTGGCCTCCACACACAGGATCTTGCGGTTCGACGTCACCGGGTCGGCAGTGAAGAGGACACCGGCTGCCTGGGGGAAGACCATTCGCTGGACGACGACCGCCATCTGCACCACCCGGTGGTCGAAGCCGTTGCGCAGGCGGTAGGTCACCGCCCGTCCACTGAACAGGGAAGCCCAGCACCGCCGGACGGCATCGAGGACCGCCGCTGACCCGGTCAGGTTGAGGTACGTGTCGTGTTGGCCAGCGAAGGAAGCGGTCGGCAGATCTTCCGACGTTGCGCTGGAGCGGACGGCGTACGCCACGTGCTCGCCGAGGTGGGCCATCCAACGCGTGACTTCCGCCTCCAGGCCACCGGGGATGGTGACCTGCTGAATAGCCCGGCGGATCTCCGCGCTGAGCGAGCGAAGCGCCCCCTGATCATCCATGCTCAGGTGCGACAGCCGGTCGAGCTGCCCGGTCATCAACGGCGCGTTGTCCATGATCCGCCGGAAGGCGTCCGCCGTGATGCAGAAGCCAGCCGGCACGTGGACGCCCTCGATGCGGGAGAGCTCCCCGAGCTGAGCACCCTTTCCGCCAACTAGCGCGATCCTTGTCCGGTCGATCTCGCCGAAGCCAACCACGTCATCGCGCACCTCGCCCGTCTCCTTCCGAGGCCCCCAAGGGAGAGACCCTCCTCGCTCCTTCGAGTGGACTCCTGCGGTCCACTCCTGATGCGAGCATTGTCAGCACACCGCGGCCCATTGCGGGAAGACCCCTGCTCTGCGATACTGTTGTCACGGTGGCGTCCCACGGCCGGTGTGGTGAATGATCCCTGTGTCCTGCTGCAGCAGAGCATGCCCGCTGCCCACGGGGAAGACCCAGCCGTCGGTGGACTCCGCGCTCTCCGCATCGTCAGGCCCGCCAGGCGCAAGGACGGGACGCTGCCCGGCCAGCGAAATGACGCTGCCTACCCACCACCGCCATCCGGCAGCGTCGGCCCAGCTCAGGTGCTCGGCCTCGCCGAACGGGCCCTCGACACGGCCGAGCCCGAGGAACGGACCGCCGCATTGGCACGGGCCGACAAGATCGTGGAGGGTGACCCGGTTCTTGACACGGCCCGGCACCTCGACTCGATCGCCATGATCGCAGGCCTCTCCCACGCCCGACGGCCTGCACTGTGGGCTGCGCCGCAACTCAGACCGAGGCGATCCAGATCCAGATGACGGGCCGGAGCAATACCGGGCCCCGCGCCTTACGGTAGGCAGGGCCGCGCGCTCGGCATGCGAGACTTCCCATCGCATGTTCCTGACCGTCAGCACCACCTATCGGCCGGCGACCGATCTCGGCTTCCTGCTGCACAAGAACCCGGCTCGCGTTCACACGTTCGACGTGTTCGGCGGGGTCGCCCACGTCTTCTACCCGGACTCCGCTACGTCCACATCCTCCGATCCCAGGGAGGAGGTCGATGCAGCCATCGTCGAGCGCCAGCGACTCTGGACGGACCGCCGCCAGGAGCATGGGCCGTTCGATCTGATCGGGGATGTCCATGGCTGCCATGAGGAGCTGGTTACCCTCCTCGACCGTCTCGGCTATCAGCCTGCAGACGGCGGGTACAGCCATCCAGAGGGACGAAAGGTTGTCTTCCTCGGCGACCTGGTCGACCGCGGTCCCGCCACACCCGACGTCCTCCGGACCGTCATGGCCATGGCCCGTTCCGGCAGCGCGCTGTGCGTGCCAGGCAATCACGACATCAAGCTGATGCGGGCCCTCCAGGGCCGGCAGGTGACGGTAAGCCACGGCCTCGCCGAGTCGCTGGCGCAGCTGGAAGGCGAGCCGCCCGAGTTCCGCAAGGAGGTCGCGTCCTTCATCGACGCCTTGGTGAGCCATTTCGTCCTCGATAGCGGGCGGCTGGTGGTCGCCCACGCCGGGATGGCCGAGAGGCTCCAGGGACGCGCCTCCAGACGGGTTCGGGACTTCGCCCTCTATGGGGAAACGACCGGGGAGACCGACGAGTTCGGGCTTCCGGTGCGCTACAATTGGGCGGCTGATTACCGTGGCACCGCCATGGTGGTCTACGGCCACACGCCCGTGCCGGCATCCGAGTGGCTGAACAACACGATCTGCATCGACACGGGCTGCGTCTTCGGCGGTCGCCTCACCGCCCTCCGCTACCCCGAGCTCGAGCTCGTCGATGTGCCCGCCACGCGCATGTATTACGAGCCGGTCCGCCCCCTGGCGGCGGCTCCAGCTTCCGGCGACGGGGACGACCTGGTGCTCTACGCCACGGACGTCCTGGGGCGGCGGACGATCGCCACCCGGCTCGCGGGCAACGTCACGATCCCCGAGGAGAATGCCGCCGCTGCTCTGGAGGCCATGAGCCGCTTTGCCGTCGACCCTCGCTGGATCATCTACCTGCCACCCACGATGTCTCCTCCGGCGACGACCGTGAACGAGGGGCTGCTCGAGCACCCGGCCGAGGCCTTCGATTACTACCGCCGCAGCGGGGTCGGAGGAGTGGTCTGCGAAGAGAAGCACATGGGATCGCGAGCCGTCGCCATCGTTGGCCACGATCCCGGCGCCATCGAGCGCCGTTTTCACATCGCCAGTGACGCCGGTGGGATCGTGTACACCCGCACTGGCCGCAGGTTCTTCGGCGAACCCACCCTCGAGGCGACCGTCCTGGATCGGCTGCGTAAAGCCCTGGATCGGTCGGGCCTGTGGGAGGAGCTCGCCAGCGATTGGGTGCTCCTCGACATGGAGGTGATGCCCTGGTCGGCCAAGGCGGGAGAGCTACTGGTCAACCAGTACTCAGCCGTGGGCTCGGCCGCTGAGCAGGCATTCGCAGCGGCGCTGCCAGCCCTCGGTGCCGCACGTGGGCGGGGAGTCGATGTCGGCGATCTGGCCGATCGCACGCAGGCCAGAGCCGACCTCGTCAGCGGCTACCGGGACGCCTACCGCCGCTACTGCTGGGACGTGCAGTCCGTCGAGGACCTGCGGATCGCGCCGTTCCACCTCCTTGCCAGCGGCTCGATGGTGCACGCCGACCGAGACCACACCTGGCACATGGAGACCGTGGCACGGCTCGCGTCAGACGCCGATCCCGTCATCGTGGCGACTGCCAACGTCTCGGTTGACCTCACCGAACCGGTCAGCGAGAAGACGGCGATCAGCTGGTGGGAGGAGCTGGTGCGGCGGGGCGGCGAGGGCATGGTCGTCAAGCCCGTGCCCTTCGTGGCTGCAGGCCGCCGAGGGCTGCTCCAACCGGCCGTGAAGTGCCGGGGGCCAGAGTACCTCCGCATCATCTACGGCCCGGAGTACACGCTCCCCGCCAACCTCAGCCGGCTTCGCGAACGCTCGCTGGGGCTCAAGCGTTCGTTGGCGGTTCGCGAGTTCGCTCTGGGAGTCGAGGCGGTCGAGCGGTTCGTCCGATCCGAAGGCCTGCACCGCGTCCACGAGTGCGTCTTCGGTGTGCTGGCGCTGGAGAGCGAGCCGGTGGACCCTCGTCTGTAACAGACCGTCAGTGGCGGGCGCCCCCCTTTCGGGGGGGGGAGCCGAGCCGGTCCCGCCCATAGAGCCGCCGGACGGACCCGTCCGGCATCGGGAGGCGCCCAGCCCAGCGCCCGTCGCCACGCCGGATGACGGCTCCCTGCCCCGCCCGGCGCCGGGTCCGGCGCGGCCGGGACACCTTCGCTGACACCCTCGACGCTCGGGGGCCGGTCCCCGGGGTCCCCGTTCCCGCTATCCTCGGCCATGTCGGTCCTCTTCAGCAGGGCTGGCGGTGCCCCGGGCTCGCCCGAGCGCCGGGGGCCTCACAACCCCAACGCGGTACCCCGAAGGTGTCAGAAGGGTGTCAGCCCCGACACCTTCGAGCGAAAAATCCCTCATACGGCGACGTAGCCAAGTGGTAAGGCACGGGTCTGCAAAACCCTGATCGTGGGTTCGATTCCCACCGTCGCCTCCATCGAACCGAGCGGATCCATCGCCCCGGATGGGGCGGAGGGAGGCTCGAGGGGATGCCGGTCAGGGCGCCCCGGCGGCCGCGCCCGCGGAGGCCGGACCCGCCTCCCCCCTCAACCGCGCCCGGAGCTCCCGGAGCCGGTGGGAGAGCTCCACCTCGAAGCCCCGCTCGCCGGGGCGGTAGTACTCGCGCCCCGCCAGCGCGTCGGGGAGGTGCTGCTGGGCCGCCACCCCGGAGGGCTCGTCGTGGGCGTACCGGTAGGCGGCTCCGAAGCCCATGGCGCGGCCGAGCCCGGTGACGGCGTTGCGCAGGTGGAGGGGGACGGGCTGGCTGAGGGTCGCCGCGACGTCATCCCGGGCGGCGCCATATGCACGAAGGGCGGAGTTGCTCTTCGGGGCCATCGCCAGGTAGAGGGTGGCCTCCGCGAGGGGAAGGTGCCCCTCGGGCATGCCCACGAAGTGCGCCGCCTGCTGGGCGGCCACCGCGACGGGCAGGGCCTGGGGATCGGCGAGCCCGACGTCCTCGGCCGCCAGGATCACCAGGCGCCGG
>JAJZNI010000168.1 GCA_021847925.1 bacterium | reverse complement strand
CGAGCTCGAGGGCGGCGGGACCGCCGGTGTGGCGGCGCAGCTCCGCTCCTACGCCGCGGCCGTTCGGCCCGCCTCCGGCAGCGGGTGCGGCACGGCCCTCGGGGCGGCGGCCCGCCGCGACCTCGCGGGCGTGTACCGCGAGCCCGCGCTGTCCGGCCTCGACCAGCCCCGCTCGCCGAGCTGGGCGCAGCAGCTCCTCGACGCCGTCGCGGGTGCCCTGAGCCGGGCGCTCCGCGCCATCGGCCCCGTCCCCGCGGGTGTCGTCGCGGCCCTCGTGCTCGGTGGGGTGGGCGCGTTCGTGGTCTGGCGGCTGCGCCAGGTCGCCGCGGAGCGGAGCGGAGCGCGCGCCTCGGCTCCGGCCGTGGCGGTGCGCACCGACCCCGATGCCGAGTGGGCGTGCGCGCTCGCCGCGGCGGACGCGCGCGACTTCCGCGAGGCGGTGCGCCGTGCCTACCGCAGCGCCCTCCTGAGCCTCGCCACCCGCCGGCGCCTCGCGGTGCGCTCCGAGTGGACCACCACCGAGCTGCTCGCCCACGCGCGGGGGGATCCCGAGCTCCTCGCCCCCCTCGCCCCCGCCTCCGCCGTGTTCGATCTCGCCTGGTACTCGCCGCTGCCCGTCGGTGAGGCGGAGTGGCAGGCGGCCCGCGCCCAGTGTCAGGCGATCCGTGCCCTGCCCCGCCCCCCCGCGGGCGTGGCCTGAGACCCGGATGCGCCGCCCCCTGCTGACCCCGATCGCCATCGTGGTGGCGGTGCTCGCCGTCCTCACCGCCGTCGCCCTCATCGCCGGTCCTGCGGGCGGCAGCGACCAGGACCCCTCCAGCACCGCCAGCGGAAGGGCCGGCACGCTCGCCCTCTACGACTGGCTGGCCGACCTCGGGTACGGGGTGCATCGCATCGACACCGGATTCGACCTCTCCGGGACCGACGTCCTGATCTCGGCGGATCCCCTCGCCGTCAACCCCTACAGCGCCGCGGACTTCACGACCCTGCGCGCCTTCCTGGCCGGCGGTGGGGAGGCCATCCTCGCGGTCTCCGACCCCGCCACGGTCCAGGCCGTCCTCCAGCCCCTGGGGGTGTCAGCCTCCCCCACCGGGGCCTCGAGCGTGAGCCCGAGCCAGCCCTTCCCCGGCAGCTCGGGCGTGGGGCCGGTCCCACTCGGCTCCTCGGGTCAGACCGGCCCGGCCTGGTCCTTCAGCGGTGGGCGCGGCCGTCTGGTGCCGCTCCTCGGAGGACCCGGGGCTCCGGTCGTGGCCGTCATCCGGGTCGGTGCCGGGCGCCTGTACCTGCTCGGCAGCGAGTACCCGCTGAGCAACGAGGGCCTGCGCCGGGGAGGCTCCGCGCCCCTGGTGGCGAGCCTCCTCCGCGGAGCGCGGGGCCGGAGCGTGGGGTTCGACGAGGTCCATCACCAGCCACCCGTCGGATCGGGGGACTACGGGCTGAGCGCCGTCTTCCAGGGGCCGCTGCTCGGCGCCGCGCTCCTCGCGGTGCTCGTGGTCCTGGGGCTGCTGCTCACCGGGGGGCGGAGGCTGGGGCGGCCCCTCCCCCGGCGCGACCCCTCCCGGGTCCCCTCGGTCCTCGAGCACATCGGGGCGGTGGGTCACCTTCTGGCGCGCAGTCGCGACCGGGGCGACCTCGCCGGGCGCTACGCGGAGGAGCTGAAGCTTCGCGTGGGACGGGCCACCGGTGTGGACCCACGCCTGCCCGACCCCGACTTCGCCGCGGCGCTCTCGGGTTTCGACGAGGATCGCGCCCGGCAGACCGCCTCCCTCCTCGGCAGGGCGCGGCGACTGGCCGCCGCCCACCCGGGGGAGGAGGCGCTGCTCGCCCTGGCACGCGAGGTGGACGCCCTGGAGGCGAGCTTCGGGGCGGCGGCCCTGCGCTGACTGTGCCGCGCCGGGCGGCCACGCGGCGGATCGGTCGGGCACAATTGCCCGACCGATGGCGACCGCAGCCGAGCTTCGCAACGCGCTCCAGGAGACGATCGGTCGCGCCGTCGTCGGGCAGCAGCAGGTGATCGACGGGCTCCTCCTCGCCGTCCTGGTCGGCGGGCACGTCCTCCTCGAGGGCGTTCCCGGCACGGCCAAGACGCTGATGGCACGCTGCCTCGCCGCGGCGCTGGACGCGCGGTTCACCCGCGTCCAGTTCACCCCGGACCTGCTCCCCTCGGACATCATCGGGACCAGCGTCTACCGCGCCGACAGCGCGAGCTTCGAGTTCCGACCCGGCCCCATCTTCACCGACACCCTCCTCGCCGACGAGATCAACCGGGCGCCCGCCAAGACCCAGGCCGCGCTGCTCGAGGCGATGGAGGAGCATCAGGTGACCAACGACGGGAGGCGGATGCCGCTGGGGGAGCGCTTCCTGGTCGTGGCGACCCAGAACCCGATCGAGTACGAGGGCACCTACCCGCTCCCCGAGGCTCAGCTCGACCGCTTCCTGCTCAAGCTGGAGGTTCCGCTCCCTCCCGGGCAGGCCGAGGCCGAGATGCTGCGCCGGTTTGACCGCGGTTTTGACCCCCACGACCTGGAGCGGGCCGGGATCCGGGTGGTGATCGATCGCGAGCGGCTGGCGGCGGCGCGCGCCGAGGTCGCCGCCGTCCAGGTGAGCGACGTCATCCTCGCCTACATCGGGCAGCTCGTGACCGCGACCCGGATGAGCCCCGACCTGGCCATGGGAGCGAGCCCCCGGGGCTCGATCGCGCTGCTGCTCTGCGGCAAGGCGCTGGCGGCGGTCCGCGGGAGGGCCCACGTCGTTCCCGAGGACGTCAAGGACGCCTGCGTCCCGGCCCTGCGCCACCGCCTCATCCGCCGTCCGGAGGCGGAGATCCAGGGGGTCAGTGAGGTGGCGGCGGTGGAGCGGGCCATCAACCGCGTGCCCGTGCCGCGGTGACCCGCTGGGGCGCCGCTCTCCTCCTCCTCTCGCTCACCCCCCTCGGTGCCGCCGCCGCCGCCCCGCAGCTCCTGGTCCCCGGGCTCGCTCTGCCGGTGATCGCTGCCCTGCTGGTCGTCCTCGACTCCCGCCGCGCGCCGGGTCGCGGCCGCCTCACGGCGGTGCGCGAGCACGACGAGCTGCTCTCCGTGGGCCGCGCCAACGCGGTGACCGTGCGCATCGATGTTCTGGGCGCCCGCGCTCCGCTCCCCGCTGTGGTGCGCGACGAGCACCCGGTGCGGGTCCCGGCCGGCCCGGCCGTGGCGCGCCTCCGCCTCCCCGGCGCCCTCCGCTACACGCTGACCCCCGCGGTCCGCGGCGAGGAGAGCTTCGGCCGCACGGTGGTCCGGGTCCCCGGGCCCTGGCGTCTCGGTCTGCGCCAGACCGCCCTCGGGGAGGGCGAGACCGTCAAGGTGGACGCGGACCTCGCCGCCATCCGCGCCTATGAGGCCCTGGCGCGCCGCGGACAGCTCGCCGAGCTCGGGGTCAGGACCCAGCGCCGCCCGGGCGAGGGCACGGAGTTTGAACGCATTCGCGATGCCGTCCCCGACGACCCACAACGTCGCATCAACTGGCGGGCCACGGCCCGCACCGGCCGGCTCATGGCCACCGAGCTCATCCCCGAGCGCGCGCAGCCGGTCGTGGTCTGCCTCGACCACGGGCGGCTCATGGGGGTCGGCGCGGGCACGCTCACCAAGCTGGACCATGCCATCAACGCCGCGCTCCTGCTCATTCACGTCGCGCTCTCGTCGGGGGACCGGGTCGGCCTCTTCGCGTTCTCGGACCGGGTCACGGCCACCCTCCCTCCCCGGCCCGGCCGTCTCCAGCTGCGCCGCTTCCTCGATGCGGTCCGTCCCCTCCGGGCGGGTGAGGTGGAGTCCGACTATGACGAGGCGCTGGTCGAGCTCAGCCGCTGGCAGCGGCGCCGGGCGCTGGTCGCGATCTTCACCGACGTGCTCGACCCCGACCAGGGACGGGCATTGGTCCGCCAGTGCATCCGGCTGCGGCGCCGCCACCTGCCGCTCGTCATCACGGTCCGCGACCCCGCCCTGGAGGACACGGCGCGGGCCCGGCCGGTGGACGCCGCGACCACCTACGCGCGGGCGGTGGCCGGCCGCCTGATCGCCGACCGGGAGGCGACCCTGGACCTGCTCCGTCGCAGCGGGGTGGAGACGCTCGACGCCGACGCGCGCACGCTCTCTCCGACCCTGGTCAACCGCTACCTGGAGCTCAAGCGCCGCTCGCGGCTCTGACCGGGACCCCGGGCCGCGCCCGGATCAGGCGAGGAGCGGGAAGCGCTCCAGCAGAGGGCCCAGCCGCGTCCGGTCCTCACCGGTCAGGTCCTGCCGGCCGGTCCCCGCGAGCGCGTAGGTCCGGTCGTCCCAGGCCAGGGGCACCTCCACCCCCAGGAGGCCGTCGAGGGTCGTGCGGACGATGCGCAGCGTGCCGCTCCGCTCCCACGCGGCCTGGCCGGTACGGGCGCCAGTACGCGACGAAATCGGTGGTGGAGCCGTCGCCGGTGGGGCTGGCAAGGGCGACGAGTGCCCGCTGGGGATCGAGCAGGAGATGGAAGAGAACGTCGCGCACCGTCCAGCCCGCGCATCGGCTCGGCCGGGCGAAGCCCTCGTCGGGCAGCCCCGTGACCGCGGCGCTCACCGCCCGGTAGGTCTCACCCAGAGCGCGGAGGGCGCTCTCACCGTCGATGCCGTCCACGGTGCCCGTGGGGAGGCGGCCGCGATCGGGAGGCGACGGCGTGGGCATCGCCCGGGCTAGGGTGCCGCCGGTGGCTCGGGCGGAGGAGGTGGCGGTGGGGGCGAGTAGCCGGCGGCCGGAGGGGAGTCCGGCGGCGGGCCCTGGGCCCAGGCCCGGTACTCCGGAGGGATCGGTTCCGGCCCCGGGCCGGCTCCCGCCGGCAGCCAGCGGAAGGCGCGCCGCGCGCTCCCCGAGAGCCCCAGGGCCCAGAGGATGGCCGCGTTGAGCACGATCTCCGCCGCCCCCAGGATGGAGCTGCCCCGGATGGCGGGCCCGGCCGTCCTGCTCGCCGGCCGTGCGCTGACCAGGGTGAGGAGACCGACCGCGAGCCCGACCCAGGCGAGGACGATGGCCACGGTGCGGGCGCGGGGGTTCAGACGGTCCATGGCGATCCCCGCCCACAGACCGGTGCCGGCCAGGGCGAGGACGATGACGCCGCCGATGCCGGCGGCGATCGCCACGCCGGCGGAGCCGCTGAAGACCCCGCCGTGGCCGTTGCGGAGACCGTGCGGGTGCAACACCCCGGTCGCGATCAGGGCGACCACCACCGCCAGCGCGATGCCGGCGGCGAGCCAGAGCGCGCTCTCGACGACGAGCAGGATGCGACCCACCGTGACGCGGCGGGGAACCGGTGGTGTCTCCATGGTGCTGCTCCTGTGCACGGCCGGGTCGGACGCGCGCCGCCCACGGGCCGCTCCGCGGGAACTGTAGGGGAAGCCCCAGGGCATGCGCCGCCGGCGGGAGGGGCCGCGCCGCCACCGCGCTCAGCCGGCGGCCGCGTCTCCCGTCCGGCGCTCCGAGGGGCTGGGCACCCCCGGCGGGGCGGAGCTCTGCGCGGTGGGCGCCGGCCCGGCGAGCGGGTCCGGTCCCGCGCTGGCCGGCGGTGCCCCGGCCGCGACCGCGAGGGGTCCCTGGGCAGACGGTCCCGGCGCCGCCGACGTCACCGCCCCCTCCACGCCGGCCGCCGCGTCGCCGGGCGCCGCGCCCGCCGGATAGGAGCCCAGAAGGGCCCGATCCAGCTCCGGCCACCAGTGCAGAGCGATCACGACGGCGGCGAAGAGCGGGCCGAAGAGCCAGTCACCGACGCCGCTGCTGATGAGCCCCACCATGTAGACGGCGTACGCAACCTGCAGCGCGGTCATCCTCCCGCGGTGCGTGTCCGGCGCGGCGGCCGCCTCGCGGTCGAGGTACACGAGGGCCGCCGCGATCACGAGCTGCAGGACGGCCAGCAGGGCCAGGCCGCCGCCGCCGATCTCCTGCTGGTCCAGGAGCCCGCTGAGGTGGAGCCCCGCCTGGGCCACGCCGCCGCTCACCGCGATCAGCAGGCTCAGGCCGTCCCAGATGAGGAGCACGCCCGCCTCCAGGTACACCATGGAGCGGGCCACGAGGAGCCGGCTCGGCGGGCGCTGTCGACCGAAGCCCATGGCCGCACGGTACGGCGGCCGCGCGGGCCGCCTCCCCTCCGTGACCGCTTCGTAGCCGGATC
>JAJZNI010000073.1 GCA_021847925.1 bacterium | reverse complement strand
TGGCGCGGACGAGCGGGGCAGCGGTCTCGGGCTGGCCACCTGCCGGCGGATCGCCGAGCGGCACGGCGGGCGCATCTGGGTGGAGGAGACGGGGGAGGGGGGGACCGTGATCGCCCTCACGCTGCGGTCCGCCCCCGGGATGGACGGGGCGTTCATGAACGGCCGCACCGGCTCGCGCCACAACGGCAGCGCAGCCGGTGCGGACAATCGTGGCGGCTCCTGGGGTTCCGCCGACGGGCGACCCGTGACGGTCGCGCAACGCCGCACACCGTCGGGCAGGAGCGGACCGCGCACGCCGCAGGTCGCCGTCGCGGGGAGGAGCGCCGCCCTCGGCCCGGACCGGGGAGACCGGCGCAACGGTCGCAGGTCCCCGCCCCCGGCAGTCGACGGCCCCTGATCCACCACGGCGGCCGCGGGGCTCGCCGGCTCAGCCGGCCGGGGACCCGTCCACCTGGCACGCGGATGGTCGCGCGGCCGTCAGCACCGGCACCGATGCCGACCGGGAGGTGGCCGGCGCGTTCGCGGGGCTGGCGCCGGAGCCCCACACGACGGTGGTCACACCCCCGCCGACGATCCTCCCCCCCGCCGAGGTGCAGGAGGCGAAGAGGTTCACGACGGTGCCGGGAGCGAGGCTTCCTCGAAGGCTCGCCGTCGCGGCTCCCTCGAAGCCGCCACGGCCGGCGCAGGGCGAGCCGCAGACGAAGGTCGCGGGCGCAGGGGGAAGCTGCGTCAGCGGCGCCGAGCTCCACCCGCCCACCTGCACGGATGCGGAGGCGGTGGTGGCGCCCTGGCAGGCGTCGGTGCAGAGGGCGGCGACGGCCAGGGTCTCGCCCGGCCCGAGCGACACCGGGGAGACCGCCAGCAGGTGTGCCCCGCCGGGCCAGCGCACCGTGAACGTGACCACCACCGCCGTGGCGTCGTGGCGCGCGGCGCGGTTCCGGAGGAGCGCGACCGGTACCACCTGAAGGTCATAGGCGCCGACCCCGGTCGTGATCACCTCCACCTCCTCCGTGCCGGCGGACGGCACCGGGGTGCTGCTCGCCGGCACGGAGGGGGATCGAGCGGGGGAGGAGGGGGAGGAGGGGGTGGCGGTGCTGGTGGTGCTGGTGGTGGCGGTGGCGCTCCCGCAGCCCGCGATGAGCGCGATGAGCGCCAGGCCGGCGAGTCCCCGGGTCACGGTGGGCCTGCGTTCAGGGGCCCGGCGTGCCGCCGGGGGCCGGGCCCTCGACGGCCGTCAGGTCCGCCCTCCACACCAACCTGTCGTAGTCCTGCCACCAGGGGGTGCAGGTGATCAGGGTGAGGTCGTGCCCCGGGGTGGGCGCCAGCTGGGTGACCGCCCCGGGAGTGAGGACCCAGCGCCGGGTGATCGTGTACACGTAGCGGGCGCAGTCCGCGCTCTGGACCGTCACCGTCTCGCCGGGAGCGAGCAGGTCGACGTGCTGGAAGTCGGGCTCGCGATGGAAGGCGATGATCACGTTGCCCGCTCCCCCCGGGGCCGGGCTGCCGTACCAGTGCACCATGGAGTGGTCGTCGAGTGCGGTCCAGTTGCCATCCACCGCCACGCCCGCGTAGCCGTAGGCGGCGAGCCCCGAGAACTCCACCAGGGCATAGCCGCCGCTCCCGCCCGCGCAGGCCCCCGCCGCCGGCGTCGCCACGGCCGGCGAGGCGCCGGAGGCGGCTCCGGCCAGAGCGTCGCTTCCGCCGCTCCTCCAGGCATGGAGGGCACTCTCATCGTTGCCCTGGCGCGCCGAGACCTGCTGGGAGCTGCTCCAGCGCGAGGAGAGCGCCGGGACCACGATGGCCGCGCCGGCCACGATCAGGGCGACGCCGATCGCCATGAGCACCCGAGCCGGCGTGATGCGCCGGCTCACCGCGGAACGTCCAGGGTGCGCCGGTGCCCGGCCCCGAGCCTCGCCGGGACCCCGCCTGAGCGGAGGTGCTGTTTCATGGTGCCTCGTCGCCGGGTTGCCGGGACCCCCTCTCCCTCCATTGTGCCCGTCCGGGGATTCCCGGGTCTCGGTGGAGCGGGGGAGGGGCCCCCACCACCCCGTGCCGGGATCGTGGTGGCGGCGCTTCGACGATCGCGCCGCACGGTCCGATCAGGGCTGGGGGCCGCTCAACTCCACACGCCGGCCGTAGAAGGCGGCCAGGCGGTCCGCGGCGGGAGCGCCGGCGGGCGCCGGCTGCTCAGGGCCGAAGGCAGTGCCCCGCCCGAACTGCTCGATGAGCGGCCGGCCCGCGTCCAGCAGCCGCTCGGCAAGCTGCGGGTCCAGGTCGGTCGGCATGCCGCTGCCCCGGGCGATGTCCCACCCGTGCAGCATCACCTCGACCGGCAGGATGCGCAGGAGCGTGCGCATGGGCACGGCGCGCCCGCCGGGTCCGGGCACCTCGCGGTCCAGCGCACCCGGACGCTGCAGAGCCGCCAGGAGACGCTCCTTGGTCGCTCGCCATGCCGCCGGGACGTCGCTCAGCGGGACCGCCTCGCCGATGCCGGAGGGCTCCGGCGGCGTGACGGCGGCTCGCCGGTTGAGACCGTCCAGCAGGTGCGTAACGACGTCTCCCACCGTCCAGCCCTCGCACGGTGACGGCCTGGCGATGTCATCGGGCGTCACCGCCCGCATGACGGGGTCGATGGCGAGCAGGGCCCGTTCCGTGTCCGACAGCACCCCGTCCATGGCCGCTGATTATCGCAAGATGCCGCCCCGCGCGAGGCCGGAGCTCCGACCGGGATCGCATCGCCGCCGCCGAGAGGTCACCGCTGGCTCCGGGCTGGGCTCGTAACTCCTGATAATGTCTGTTATCAGGAATTAGAGCCCGGGGAGGGTCGCATGGGTCACCGTCCGCGAGGTCCAGGCCGGCCGGGCTCACCCATCCGCGTGCGACCCGCCGCGACCCTGACCACGGGCGGCCCCGGGGGGTCAGGGGACGGTCCCCGGTGGTGGCGGGCGCGTGTTGTCGCCGGCCGCCCCGGCGGAGCCGTCCACGGGGCTTCGGGCGCGCACCATCAGGGCGATCAGCACCCCCCCGAAGGCGCTCGCGCCGACGCCCAGGGCGATGCCGGCGCCGATGAGGGCGACGCGCGTGGTTCCCTGTGTGAAGGCGCCCACGATGGCCATGGCCGCCGCCCCGGAGGTGACCGCGCCGGAGGCGACCGCCATGCGCCGGCCCATGCGGCGGCTGCCCTCATCCATGGCGACCCCATCATAGGTGCGCGCATTCGCCCCGATGCCCGCATCATTGCGCCGATGCCGGCACGCACCAGCGCAGCGCACCGTCCCAACGCGCCGCACCGCGGCCGCCTCCCCGCCTGGGCGGGGCGGCTCCCCGCGCCCGAGGACGCGATGCCCGCCGAGGTCCAGCAGTTCCTCGACCACCTGCGGGTGCAGCGCAACCGCCCCGCCACCACGGTGCGCGCCTACCGCTACGATCTGGCCAAGTTCGTCGCTTTCGCCAGGGCGCGCGGGGCCGGCGGCGGCGGGCTCCTCGCCGGGATCGACCGCTCCGCCCTGCGCCGCTACCAGATCGAGCTGGCCGACGTCCTCCCCCACCCGCGCAGCCGCGCGCGCGCGCTGGTGGCGCTGCGCCAGTTCCTCCGCTACGCCTACGACGAGGGGTGGATCGAGGTGGAGCTGTCGCGCCAGGTCGTGGTGCCCCGCTACATCATCGGTGACCCCCATCCCATCGCCACCGAACTCGTCCCGCGCCTTCTCGCCGCGCTTCCCCGTGAGGGGCTCCGCGACCTCAGAGACCGAGCCCTGGTCCATTTCCTCATCGCCAGCGGTTGCCGCATCGGCGAGGCATGCTCGCTCGACCGCGACGACCTGCATCCCGACGGCTTCCGCGTCCTGGGCAAGGGCGGCAAGCACCGCACGGTGTTCCTGACCGAGGACGCGTGGAGCGCGGTGCAGGATTACCTCGGGGTGCGCGGGCCCGACCCCTCCCCCGCTCTCTTCATCAGCGTCGCCCGGGCGGAGAACCCGCACGGCCGGGCGCTGCCCGGCAACCGGCTCACCCCCGACGGCGCTCGCCGGGCTCTCGCCGCGCTGCGTCGCCGTTTCTCCGCCGATCCCGGCGGATACCGGCTGATCGAGGGCCTGCGCAGTCCCCACAGCGCCCGGCACACGGCGGCCACCACCCTGCTCGAGGCCACCGATGGCGACGTGCGCCTGGTCCAGGAGGTGCTCGGCCACGCCACCCTCGAGACCCTGCGCGTCTACACGGAGATCACCGACCGGCGCAAGCGCGCCGCCTATGCCCGTCTCGGCGACTACCTCCGCGAGGTCGGGGGCGGGGCCGGGCGAAGCTGACGCGGAAGGGCGGGCGCGAGCCTCACGAGGCCCGGGCGCTGGCCGGCGAGGTGATCGCCAGGGAGCGGTCGTCGAGCCAGGAGAGGATCACGCTGAGCACCCGTCCCGGTGCCTCCAGCATGGGGATGTGGCCCGCCTCCTCCAGGATCTCCACCTGCCAATCGGGCCGCAGCGCCGCCAGGTGCCGCGCCACGCCGGCGCTCACCAGCCGGTCCTGGGCCCCGTGCAGAACCAGGGTCGGCGAGCTCACCCGGCTCAGCAGCGGGCGCAGCCCACCGGCGGCCAGGTGGACGGCGGCGATGGAGCGCGCCGCCTCGACGAACGCCCGGGCGTTCTCCGCGCTCTCGGTGTGCCGCTCCCTCTCCAGCGCGACGTGCGCGTCCCGCGCGGACCCCGATATCCGCTCCGGATGGGCCGCGCAGAAGGCGAAGGCCCCGTCCACCACCTCCGCGGGCCGGTGGCGGTCGAGGTGCCGCTGCACGACGCGCCGCCCGAGCATGGGGATCGAGTAGGTGGCGAAGGCGGCGGTCACACCGCGGGCGGTCCGGCCGCCCCAGTGGCCGGGCAGGGCCGGGTCGACGAGCACCAGGCCGCAGACCAGCTCCGGATGCGCCGCCGCCTCGGCCAGGGCGAGGAGCCCCCCCATGGAGTTGCCTACCAGGACCACCGCCCCCGTGACCGTGCGCCGCAGGACGCGGTGCAGCAGGCGGCGCTCGGACCCGAGCGTCGCGGCCCGGCCGGCCCGCGGAGTGAGACCGAAGCCGGGGAGGTCGGGGGCGAGCACGCGACCGCGAAGGGCGAGCCGGGGGGCCACCTCCATCCAGTTGAGGTGAGAGCCGCCCAGCCCGTGGACCAGGACGAACGCCACCGGCCCCTCCCCCCACTCGGCCACGTGGACGGGGCCGGGCAGCTCCAGCGTCACCGACCGCATGCGCTCGATGCTACGCGGCTCGCCGCGGGCCCCACCTCCGAGTCCCCGCCGCCGCGGCGCGGTGGCGACCGCGCCCGGTGGGGAGGCCGCGCGCGCTTCTCAGAGCTCCGGTTCCCAGACGTTGCCGAGGACGCGAACCCGGTCGGCGAAGCCCGCCGCCCACGCATCCAGCACCGCCGCCCCGATGGGGGGGTGGAGCCTCAGGGAGCTCAGCTCAGAGCGCGTGACCCACCGGGCCTCGGCGATCACGGGATCCCGCGGGGACGCGACCGGCGGAGGCGCTCCGCCCTCCACGCGCGCTGAGAGCCGCGCCGCGAAGACGAGGTTGACCAGGTGGCGGCCCGCCGGCTCGATGGCCTCGCAGAGGATCACCAGCCGCCCGATCTCGACCCCGAGCCCGGTCTCCTCGAGCAGCTCCCGGCGCGCCGCCTCGACCAGCGTCTCACCCCGCTCCACCCCACCCCCGGGGAGGAGCCAGCGACGGGCGCCCCGCCTGCGGTGCGCGACCACGAGCATCCGGTCGCCCGACGTGACGCAGCAGGCCACGCGCACCCGAGGTTCCATGAGCGCGGATTCTCGCGCCTTGCAACGTCCCCCGCGCACCCTCCGAGCTCCGGGGGCCCGCCCGGGCCGGGCATTCCCCGGCTTGACGCCGAACACCCGTTTGCGCTATCGTCTCCAGGGAACGGATGTTCCCACCGCCCCCTCCGCACAGGAGGGGGGTGCCGCCGCGCAGGAGGAGCCCGCGCATGATCGCCGATCTCGCCCCCCCACTTCGGGCCCGCCGCCCCCAGTTCGGCCGCCGTCTGCTCATGCTGGCGGTGCTGGTCGCGATCGGTGTCGCGGTATGGGGGGTGGTCGGTGGGACCGGTGCGACGCGGCCCGTCGGGGCCGGGACGGCGGTGGTGCGTCCCGGCCAGACCCTCTGGGCGATCGCGGAGAGCCACTTCCCCTAGTGCTACGTCGACCACCG
>JAJZNI010000043.1 GCA_021847925.1 bacterium | reverse complement strand
GCCCTCGTCCTGCGCGGCGCGCGTGAGAACAACCTCAAGGACCTCACCGTGGAGTTCCCCCTCGGCACCTTCATCTGCGTCACCGGGGTGAGCGGCAGCGGCAAGTCCACGCTCGTGAACGACATCCTCTACCGCCGTCTGGCCCAGGCGCTGTACCGGGCCAAGGAGCGCCCCGGGGCGCACGACAAGCTGGAGGGGATGCAGCACGTCGACAAGGTGATCGACGTGGACCAGTCGCCGATCGGGAGGACGCCGCGGAGCAACCCCGCCACCTATGTCGGCGTCTTCACGGACATCCGCGACCTGTTCGCCAAGCTTCCCGAGGCGCGGATCCGCGGCTACAAGCCGGGGCGCTTCTCGTTCAACGTCCCTGGGGGGCGCTGCGAGGCCTGCGCCGGCGACGGGATGATCAAGATCGAGATGCACTTCCTCCCCGACATCTACGTCGCCTGCGACGTCTGCAAGGGACGGCGCTACACGCGCGAGGCGCTGGAGGTGCGCTTCCGCGGACGCTCCATCGCCGACGTCCTGGAGATGACGGTGGACGAGGCCGCGGAGCTGTTCGCCAACCAGCCGCGCATCCTGCGCCGGCTCCGCACCCTGCAGGATGTCGGGCTCGGGTACATCCGCCTCGGGCAGCCGGCGACGCAGCTCTCCGGCGGTGAGGCTCAGCGGGTCAAGCTGTCCACCGAGCTCTCCCGGCGCGACACCGGCCGGACCCTCTACATCCTGGACGAGCCGACCACGGGGCTGCACTTCGCCGACGTCGAGAAGCTGCTGAACGTGCTCCACCGGCTGGTGGACGCGGGCAACACGGTGATCGTCATCGAGCACAACCTCGATGTCGTGAAGACGGCCGACTGGATCATCGACCTGGGGCCCGCGGGCGGCGACGCCGGGGGGGAGGTGGTGGTGGCCGGCACCCCGGAGATCGTGGCGGGGGAGCCGAGCAGCGCGACCGGCGAGTATCTGCGGGCGCTCATCGCGCGGACGTCCGGCGGCGGCGGGCGCGGTGCGCCCTCCCGGAACCGCGCCCGCCGTGGGCCCGTGCGCCCCCCCGGGGCCGCGGCCGCCCTGGTCCGCTGAGACCCCAGCCCGAGGCGCCCCCGGAGGCGTCGGGGCGCGCTCGCACCGCCGGGGGCCGGCATGGGAGAGGCGGTACTTCCCGGTTTGGATGCATTGCGCTATTTTGTCCGGCATGATCGAGTTGGGCGGGGGCGACGACCGGCGCCAGCGCCTGCGCCGCCTTGACGACTGTCTCACGCTCCTCGAGCAGGCTCACGAGCTGGAGCTGACGGTGGTCACCGACGCCATGGCCGCCGCCATCTCCGCTCGGGTTCCCTCCGTTCGCGCGGGCATGCTCATCGCCGACGCCATCGAGGAGGTGCTCCGCGAGCAGGAGCCCTACATGGTCCAGGTCCGTCCCGAGGTGTCACGGCGGATCCGGCGGCGGCGGGACCCGTTTGACGTCCGGCTCCTCCTCCAGCGCCGCTGACGGTCGCCGGTCGGCGCCTGGCGGGGGCGGCGGCACCGGGCGCCTCACCGCCTCGCTGTGGAGCGGTTCCCCCGGGGGCTGGGGTACCCTCTCGAACGACGGCCCATGGAAGAGATCGCGCCCGGCGTCCACCAGCTCGACACGCTGCTCGGCGGGATGGAGCAGCTCACGGCGGGGTTTCTCGTCACCGGTCCGCGGCCGGCCCTGGTCGAGACGGGGGCGCGGACCTCGGCCGCGGCCGTGGAGGCCGCCCTCGCCGCCGCGGGGATGGGGCGCGACGACCTCCGCTGGGTGGTCGTCACCCACATTCACCTGGATCACGCCGGAGCGGTCGGCGATGTCGCCGCCGCCTACCCGCGAGCCCAGGTGGTGGTCCACCCGCAGGGTGCCCGCCACCTCGTGGATCCCTCCCGTCTGGTCGCCTCGGCGGCGCGCGTCTACGGCCCCCTTCTGGACGGCCTCTACGGGCGGATGCTGCCCGTCCCGCAGGAGCGGATCGTGGCCGCGGAGGACGGCCTGACCCTGGACGTGGGAGCGGGGCGGCGGCTGCGCATCGTCGATTCCCCGGGGCACGCCAAGCATCACGTGGCGGTGCTGGAGGAGGGCACCGGGACGCTGCTGACGGGCGACGCCGTCGGGGTCCGGCTCCCCGGCGCCGGCCCGCTGCGGCCGGCCACGCCGCCTCCCGACTTCGACCTCGAGCTGGCGGTCGCGAGCCTGCGACGCTTTGGCGCGCTCGCTCCCACCCGCCTGGTGCTCACCCACTACGGGCCGGTGGAGGACGCGGGTGGCACCCTCGCCGAGGCCGAGGAGGAGCTGCGTCGCTGGGTGGGCGTCGTCGAGGGCGTCACGCGCGCCGACCCCGGCGCCGGCGTCGAGGAGGCCGCGGGCGCCCTGGCCGCCGCCTTCGCCGAGCCGGCACCGGCCGGCGGGCCGGCGGATCGGCGCCTCGAGATCCTCAACGGCATCCACAGCAACGCCGCGGGGATCCTCCGCTACCTGGCCGGGCGAGCTGAGAAGCGGGGTACGGAGTGACGGCGGTCGGAGGCGGCGGGGGGGAGAGGGCTGAGGCGGTCGGGCGGTCGCCGCAGCCGGCACGCGCGTCCGGCGGCCGCGCCCGCCGCGCCATGCCCTCCCCCGAGCCGGTCCCTCCCCCGGGGGAGCCGCCGTCCGCCGCGGGGGCCGCCGCCCCCGTTCCGCCGCTGCTCCGCCCGAGCCCGGGTCTGCGCCTCCTGGCCGCCGTCGTGCTGGCGGCGCTGATCGGGGTGGTGGGCGGCGGGCTCGCCGCCTGGGGGATCTACCTTCACCTCGGGCCGGCTCAGAAGACCATCGAGCAGCTCGTGCCCGGGCCGAAGGGTGGGCAGGGCGAGACCGTGGGACAGCTCGCCACCGCAGCGGGCGCCTCGGTGGCGGCGGTCGCCACGCGTCCCGCCACCGCGACCGGGATCGCCAACGGCGGCGGCGGCTTCGCCAACGGCGCGGTGGTGAGCGCCGACGGCCTGATCCTCACCAGCGCCCATGCGGTGCAGGGCGCAAGCCAGCTCCGGGTGGGGCTGAGCACCGGCCAGGCGTTCGACGCCGTGATCGCGGGAACCGACCCGCGCCACGGCCTCGTGCTCCTCCGCGCGGTGGGGGCGCAGGGCCTCACCCCCATCCCCATCGCGTCGACCGCCCCCAGCGTGGGGGACACCGCGATCATCGTCTACAGCCCACCGGGGAGCGGGCTCGGTGTGGAGGTGGGCACGGTGAGCTCCGTGGGCGAGACGGTCACCACCGGCGGCGGCACGGGGACCGGTACCGGCAGCGGCGCCATCCTGAGCGGGGCGATCAGCATCGACGCGATCCCGCAGCCCGCCGCCGACGGCGGCCTGGTCCTCGACAGCGAGGGCAAGCTCGTCGGCATCGTCGCGACGGTCAGCGGACCGGCGGTGCCGCCCGGTGTGACCGCGCTCTCGATCTCCGCCGCCCGCAGCCTGATCGCCCAGGTCACCGGGGGGACCGCGCAGCCGCAGCCCAGCTTCGGGGCGGAGTCCGTCTACCTCGACCCCGCCCACGCCGCCGCCGAGGACCTCACGGCGGGGGCCCTGGTCACCGCCGTGACCCCGGGCGGGCCGGCCGCCCAGGCGGGCATCCTCGCCGGGGACATCGTGACGAGCGTCGACGGGACGCCCGTCGACCCCGCGCACCCCTTCGAGGCCGCCAGCCTCGGGCTCGCCGCCGGCGACAGCGTGGCGGTGACCGTGGTGCGAGCCGGCACCACCCAAACCCTGACCCTCAGGGTCGGCACCGACTAGCCGGTCACAGCACCCCCTGTCTTCGCTAACATCGCTCGCGCGTGGAGGTCATCTATCTCGGGCTGTCGTGTCTGCGCCTGCGTGGCCGTGAGGTCCAGGTGCTGATCGACCCACCCGAGGCGACGCTGCCGGGCCTCGCGCGAGCCCAGCCCGACCTGCTGGTGCGGACGGACGGGCCGACCATCCCGGAGAGGCTGCGACCCGCCGACGGACGCGCCCAGGAGGTGAGCGGTCCCGGCGAGTTCGAGGTGCGGGGCGTCACGGTGCGCGGAATCGCCGCCGGCACCGTGACCATCATGCGCGTCGAGATCGACGACGTCCGGGTGGTGGCGCTCGGGAGGCTCGACCGGCAGCTCACCGAGGAGGAGGTGGACGCGCTCGGCCGCGTCGACGTCCTCGCCGTGCCGGTGGGTGGGGTGGACGCCCTGGGACCGGTTGCGGCCGCCAAGGTGGTGAGCGCCATCGAGCCGGCGATCGTCGTGCCGGTGCGGCACCGCTCGGCCCTCGTCGCCGGGAGCGGCGACTACGAGCCCCTGGACAGGTTCGCCAAGGAGATGGGTCTCGGCGAGGGGGCTCTCCTCGCTCAGCCCAAGCTCACGCTCACCGGGGCGGTGGCGTCCGTGGAGGAGACCAGGGTGGTGATCCTCGAGCCACGCGGCCTCTCGTGACCCCCCGAACGTCGGTTCCTTTGCTACCATCACCCAAACCAACCTCCCTGGGAGGCTCCCCCCGACGATGGCGAAGTTCGTATTCGTGACCGGGGGAGTGGTCTCCTCACTGGGGAAGGGGATCACCGCCGCCTCCATCGGCACCATTCTCAAAGCTCGCGGCGTGCGCGTGGGGATGCAGAAGCTGGACCCCTACCTCAACGTCGACCCCGGGACCATGTCGCCGTACCAGCACGGGGAGGTGTTCGTCACCGACGACGGGGCCGAGACCGACCTCGATCTCGGACACTACGAGCGCTTCGTGGACATCTCGCTCTCGCAGGCGAGCAACGTCACGACCGGCAGGATCTACGCCAGCGTCATCGCCAAGGAGCGCCGCGGCGACTACCTCGGCGGCACCGTGCAGGTGATCCCCCACATCACCAACGAGATCAAGCAGAGGGTGCTGCGGGTCGCCGAGAACGAGCTGCCCGAGCCCGAGGTGGTGATCGTCGAGGTGGGCGGCACCGTCGGCGACATCGAGTCGCTGCCCTTCCTGGAGGCGATTCGCCAGCTCAAGAACGACATCGGTCGCAGCAACGTGTGCTACGTCCACCTCACGCTGGTTCCCTACATCGCGGCGAGCGAGGAGTTCAAGAGCAAGCCGACACAGCATTCGGTGAACACGCTGCGTTCCATCGGCATCCAGCCCGACGTGATCATCGCCCGCAGCCAGACCCCCATCGGAGATGCGCAGAAGGAGAAGATCGCGCTCTTCGGCGACGTGCCGCAGCGTGCCGTCATCAACGTCCCCGACGCCCGGTCGATCTACGAGGTCCCGCTGATGCTCGAGGAGGCCGGGCTGGGAGCGTACGTCACCGAGCTCCTGGGCCTGCACGCCGGCTCGCCCGACCTCGACGCCTGGCGGGGCATGGTGGCCCGTATCGAGGCCCCCAAGCCGGCGGTGCGCGTTGCGCTGGTGGGCAAGTACGTGGCCATGCCGGACGCCTACATCAGCGTCACCGAGGCGCTGCGCCACGCCGCCGTGCACTGCGGTGCCGATCTCCATCTGGAGTGGGTCAACTCCGAGGAGATGGGGACGGAGACCGAGCGGCTCGCCGAGGTGGACGGCGTGGTCGTTCCCGGGGGTTTCGGCCATCGCGGGATCGAGGGCAAGGTGCTCGCCTCCCGCCACGCGCGGCAGCATCGCATCCCCTACCTGGGTCTCTGCCTGGGGATGCAGTGCGCCACCATCGACATCGCGCGCGAGGCGCTGGGCACCGACGACGCCAACTCCACCGAGTTCAACGCCTTCACCGCCCACCCCGTGATCGACCTGCTGCCCGAGCAGCGCGACATCGAGAACAAGGGGGGGACCATGCGCCTCGGCGTCTACCCCTGCAAGCTGCTGCCCGGCAGCAGGGCGGCCGCAGCCTACGACGAGTCGGTGGTGTACGAACGCCACCGCCACCGTTTCGAGTTCAACAACCAGTACCGCGATCGCCTTGCCGATGCGGGGGTCGTGTTCAGCGGCACCTCGCCCAACGGGCGGCTGGTCGAGATCATCGAGCTGCGCGACCACCCCTTCTTCGTCGCCTCCCAGTTCCACCCGGAGTTTCGCTCCCGGCCGGGCCGGCCCCACCCCCTCTTCCGGGAGTTCATGGCCGCGGTCTGCCGTCAGGCCGGGATCGGGGCTCGTGCCGCCGCCGGGGCGGGAACCGAGGCCGTCGCCGCGGCGGCGGCTCCGCCGCGCGCTCCCGTCGCCGGGGGCTGAGCCCGGGA
>JAJZNI010000160.1 GCA_021847925.1 bacterium | reverse complement strand
CGTCGAGGGCGAGGCTGAGATCAGCCTGGAGGAGGCCTTCCGAGGCACCACCCGCACCCTCGAGCTCAGCGGGCCGTCGGGCACGCGCCGGGTGGAGGTGCGCATCCCCGCCGGGATCGCCGACGGCGCCCGGGTGCGCGCCGCGGGCCAGGGCAGCCCGGGTGCGGCCGGAGCGTCCGCGGGCGACCTCCTGGTGAAGGTCCGGCTGCGCCCGCACCCCACGTTAACCCGCGAGGGTGACAACCTCCGGGTCACCGTCCCCGTGCCGCTGCACGTCGCCCTCCTCGGGGGCGCCGTGGAGGTTCCCACCCTCTCCGGCAAGCGGGTCTCCCTCACGGTGCCGGCCGAGACGCAGAACGGGTCCCAGCTGCGCCTGCGCGGCCTCGGGATGCCGAAGCTGCGGGGCGCGGGGGCGGGTGACCTGATCGCCGAGGTGGACGTGCGCCTGCCCCTGCCGCTGAGCGCCGCCCAGCGGCGGGCGGCGGAGAGCTTCCGGCCCTAGGCGGCCGGGCGCCCCGAGGGCAACCGGGAACCGGGACGCCGAGGCACCGCCTCGGCGAACCCAACGGGCGCCGGGTCTCGCCCGCCATTTGTTGACACAGAACCACGCATCTGTGTACCATCGGCTCCGCCGGCCGGCTCTGGCCGGGGCCGGAGGGGCGGCCAACCGATCCGCCGCTGCACTCGGGAGGCCTCTCCGATGAACCAGCTCACCGCGCTCGTCACCACGTGGGTGTCGCTGGCGCAGGGTATCGTCGGCAGCCTCGGGGCGCTCGCGCTGCTCAGCGCCTTCGTCTGGCGGATGGTCGCCGCCGATCCGCGCAGCGCCTCCGAGGCGCGACGCTGGATCGGCAGGATCCTGGTCAGCACGGTGGGGGCGGAGATCGCCGGGACGCTCACGCACGTCCTCCTCTCCACCATCCCGAGCGGGATGCACTGAGGCGCCCGGGCCATGGCACCCGCGCTTCTCGGCAGCGCCCCCTCGGGGCTCGCCGGCCTGCTCGTCCAGCTCTTCGGCGAGCTGGTCAGGAGCGGCAGCCGGGACGTGACGGGACTGCTCGACCGCTACCTGCTCACCACCATCGACACCGCCCGACCCGGGAGCCATCCGCTGACGTCGGACCCCACCCTGGTCTTGCTCAACCACGGGGTCTGCAAGGCGGCCGACGCGCTCCTGGTGCTGGTGGTGGTCGCCCTCGCCCTGCGCGGAGTGCTGGACCGCAGCGTCGTCTCCCGCCTCGACCTCCGCTCGGCGCTGCCGCGGGTGCTGGTCGCCGTCGTCCTCATGCACGCGTCGCTGACGCTGGCCCAGATGGCCATCGACCTGAACAACGCCCTCTCCGCGTTCTTCTCGGGGCTGGGGGGCGGCGCCACGCTGTGGAGCCACCCCCTCTCGGCGGCCGCTCTCGGCAGCTCGAGCCTCGCCGGCGATCTCTTCCGGGTCCTGGTGGTGCTCGCGCTGGTGGTGGTGGTCGCCCTGCTCGGGTTCCTCTACGTCGCGCGCATGGCGGTGCTGGAGGTTCTCCTCGTCGCCGCGCCCCTGGCGGCCCTCGCGCTGATCCTGCCCGCAACGCGCGGGCTCGCGCTGATGTGGGCGCGGCTCTTCGCGACCGTCCTCTTCATGCAGGCCGGCCAGCTCCTGGTGCTGACGGTGGCCGCCGCGACCGGGCTCGCCGCCGGCAGCGGGCTGGCGGCCGACGTCTACGCCCTGGCGGCGATCTGGGTGACGCTCAAGGTGCCGGCCTTCCTGGCTCACGCCTTCTCACCGCACGGGTCGCCGGCGGCCCTGATCCGCGAGGCCGCGCTCCAGACCCGCCGCCTTCCCGTCCCCTCGACAGCGCGGGGACTGTGAGCACGCAGCCGGCGGCGTCCAGAAACGCCGCGACGCAGCAACCAGCAGAGGAGAACGCACATGATCAACCGGGTCATCCTCATCGGCAACCTCACCCGCGACGGCGAGAGCCTTCCCTCCAGCGGCAAGCCCATGACGCGGCTGCGCCTCGCCACCAACAGCGCCTGGCGCGATGCCGAGGGGAACCGCCAGGAGGAGGCGGAGTATCACTCGATCGTCGCCTTCGGCCGGCTTGCCGAGGTCTGCGCCCTCTACTGCCACCGCGGGCGCCGCATCTACGTCGAGGGGCGTCTGCGCACCCACGAGTACGTGGGCGCTGACGGGCTGCGCCGCTACAGCACCGAGGTTGTGGCCCAGACCGTGAAGCTGCTCACCGCCCGGCGCACGGACCCGGAGCTCATGACCGACGAGGGCGGGGGGTCGGAGAACGTGACGCTTCCCGTGGCGAGCTGAGGCCTGGGGGCGGCCCCGTGGTGCGTCCGCGGTGCCGCCCCTGCCGCTTCCGGCAGGCGCCTACACTGCCGCCCATGAGCACGGGATGGTCGGACGGCGCCGCACCGCACGACCGGGTGGGCGGCCCGGTCATCGGCGTGATCTCCTCCAAGGGAGGGGCGGGCACCACCATGGTCGCGGCCAACCTGGCCCAGGTGATCGCGGGCGAGGCCGGGTCGCGGGTGGCGCTGGTCGAGCTCGACGTGAGGGCGGGACAGCTGCACCGGCTGTTCCGCCTCACCGAGCCGCCGCTCCTTGCCGTGCTGGAGGGCGAGGCGACGCTCACCCCTGAGGTGCTGGAGCGCCAGGTGAGCCCGCGGCCGGGCCAGGTGAGCGTCATCGCCGCGCCCAGCCATCCGCCGGAGAGCCGGGAGATCGGGTCCGGGCGGGCGACCGACCTGGTCCAGGGTTTGGCCGGCGTCACCGATGCGGTGGTCGTCGATCTCGGTCATCGCGTCGGACCCGCCGAGGCGGCGGTGATCCGGCGCGCCGACGCCGTCCTGCTGGTCGTCGCGCTGACGGACCTGGGCGTCCACTCCAGCCTCGGCCTCATGGCCACCCTGGCAAAGCGCGGGGTGACCCGGGTGATCCCCGTCCTCAACCGCACGGAGGCCAACTCCGAGATCGACGCCGCCCCCCTCCGGGGGGCCCTGGGCGGGGAGGAGAGCGTGCATCTGCCCTACGACCCCGTGGTCGTCGCGAGCTGCATGAATCGAGGCACCCTGTTCGTCCGGGAGCATCCCGCGGCCCAGGTGAGCCGGAAGCTGCGCTCGGTCGCCGCCCGGCTCGTCCCGATGCCCGAACCCGCCACCGCCGGCCAGGGTACGGATCGGACGCCCGCGAGGGCCGCGCCGCCCCGGGCTCGCGGGGGTGGCGGGCACCTGTTCGGCCTGCTCGACCGCGGCACCTGAGGGCTGCGCCGCGCCCCCGGGTCGGTCGCCCGGTGGCGGACGCCCCGTCCCGGCGGGCGGTCACGGAGGGGACACCGCGTCTAGGATTACGAGCGGCGAGACGAGGGCCGCGGGGTTCGCCGGGCCTTCGCCTGAGGCGCACCATCCGATGAGCACGCGAGGACACGAGCGATGGACGACGAGCTGGCCTCCGGGCCGGAGCCCGCGGAGCAGCCGGTCGAATCGAGCTCTCCGGCGGGGGGGACGCGTCGCGGCGTGGAGGCGCAGGGCGGCGGCGAGGAGCGGGACGAGGCCGAGCCCGTCGGCGACTGGTCTCCCGGGGAGCACGACCTCATCCCCCTGCTGCCCCGCGGCACCGCGCTGTTCGAGGGGATTCCCGCCAACGCGCTGGTGCTCGACGCGCTCTGTCCCGCGATCGGGCAGGGCACCGTCGTGGTCCGGGCCGCGGACTGCGTCGGGGTGGTGCTGGTCAAGGATGGAGGCGTCTTCGAGGAGTACGCGTTCGAGTCCGGCACCGGCCTCCAGGGCGAGCCCGCTCGGCAGGCCATCGCGACCTGGGCGGACGCCAGCGTCGCCGCCTACCGTCTGGACCCACTGGTGGTCGCCGTGATCCCCTCCCTCTTCCGCGGCTCCCCCTGCTACTCGGACCTCCGCCTGGAGTGGACGGACTGGCGGGGGCTGCTCGCCGACCTGTGCAGCCGCGATGGCTCCTTCGTGGTCGAGCTGGACACCCCGGCCGGTCGCGGGGTCACGCTGATCGTCGACGGCAGGCAGGTTGCCACCTACACGGAGAGCCACACCGACCTGGGTCCCGAGACCCTGCTCGACCCGCTGGCCGAGACGCGGCGCGGGAGCATCTGGGTGCGGCGCGAGCCGTCTCGGGAGCTGGAGCCCTCCGCCGCCGCGAACATCGAGTCCGGCGCCGCGGCGCAGGGGGGCGGTTTCGTGGACACGGCCGCCGCCGAGGCCGCCGGGTACCCGGAGACGGCGGGATGGGCCGCGCAGGGAGGGTGGCCGGCGCAGTCCGTCGAGGAGCTGTCCCCGGCGCTGAGCGACGAGCTGCCGCCCTCGCCCACGGGCCCCCCGGTAAACGCGGACGAGGGCCCCTTCGCCCGCTTCGCCGCGCCGCGGGCGGAGCAGGCCGGCTGGGGCACGGCCCCGGCCGACGCCGCCCACGGGGGCCCGCTCCCCGCCTACGCGGACCCCTCGGTCGCCGAGGTCGCGGTCGATCTCAAGCAGGTGGCGCGGAACCATCTTCAGCGCTCCTCGCCGCGCATCGAGACGATGATCGACGAGGCGGTCGCCCGCGACCTGCCGCTGCGCTCGTTCCTCGCCGAGGTTCGGGGGCTGGTGATCCGAGGGGTGATGCAGTCCACCCTCGACGACATGGCCGACGAGATGGCTGCGCTCGCCTCGCCCCTGCCCCCCGGCTGATATCCGCGCGGCCCGACGCACCATCACGGGGCCGACCGCGGGCGTGTGACCCGTCCATCGCCGGCGCCCAGCCGTCCTCCGCCGCGAGGTGGGGCTCGCCGGCGCTCCCGGTCAGCGACCGAGGGGAAACGGCATCGGGATCGCGACCGTCCCGGACGGGACCTCGACCCTCAGCGCCTGCCCATCGCTGCAGTGCCGCTCCCAGGTTCCGGGGACGGCGAAGCGCAGCGTGTCGTCGCAGGTCACCTGGTCCCGGCCGATGCGCAGGGTGCACCTCTCGGTGAGGGCGGCGGCGGTGGGCGGGCCGAAGCGGCAGACGCCGGTGACCCTCTCGCCCCTCAGGTAGGTGATCGCCGAAGCCATCAGACCACCGTGGGGGGCGGGCGCCAGGAGCAGGGTTGCGGCTCCCGCGTAGAGGCGGCCGCTGCTCAGCCCGCCGTTGCCGGCGGGGTGGGAGAGGAGGGCACCCGCGACGTGGACGGTGTCGCCCTCGAGGTAGACGGAGAGAGGGGGCCGCGTCAGCGTGACGAGGACCGCGGCGCAGGCGAGGAGGAGGCCGAGGGCAGCGACCAGCTCCGGCCCGCGCCGGCGCCACGCGCGCGCCCCTGCGGAGGGGCGGCGCCGCCGGCGCATCGGGGCCAGCGCCCCGAGCGGGACGAGCAGGTGCTGGGGATCGCGCTCGATCCGCGCGCCGGGGCCCGGCGACCGCGTCATGGACGCTTGGGCGTGAGCGTCAGCGACCGGGTCGCCGCGGCATGGCGGCGATGGTCTCGGTGAGCCGGCGGTAGGCGAGGCCCAGGCCCGCCGAGAGCTGCTCGACGGGGACGCCCTCCAGCCCCGCGAGACGCACGGCGTTGGCCTCGTCCGGCACCTCTATGAGCGCGTGCGCGCGGCGGCGGATCACCCTCAGGTACTCACGCGTCGTGGGGTTGTCGCGCAGGCGCCGCGAGCCCGGGACGATGTACGGGACGAGCGTCGGAGGCAGTCCCCTCACCTCCAGGTAGTCGAGGGCGCCGTTGAAGTCGGCGCGCGCCGACGTGGTGGGAAGGACCAGCACGTCGGCGACCTCCAGCCAGTAGGCCGCGACCGCGGCGTCCGGTCCGGAGGTGGGGTCGGGGAGCCGGTTGGACATGTCGACCACGATCAGCGTGTAGCGCCGCCGGAGGTGGTCGGCGAGGAGCCGGACGGCGGTGCGCGAGTACTCGGTCGCGTCCCGCGCCTCCGGGTAGCAGGCGAGCGCCGGGGTGGCGGCGTGAATGGGTGGGGGGGGCTCCTGATTGGCGAGCAGCGCGGCGACCGTGTCGCGCACGGTCGCCGCCTCCGGTGGGAGCCGCAGCTCACCCCACGCGTCCGGATTGGCGATGTTGGCGTCGAGGATGCAGGCCCGGTGACCGACCTGGTCGAGGACGGTGCCGGCGACGATCGCGATCCCGGCTGCGAAGCTGGTCTTTCCCACCCCACCCTTGCGAGATCCCGTGACCACGATCGTCGGTCCCCGGTTGACGAGGAGCGCGGCCACCTCCGCGTCGGAACGGGGGCGGTAGGGATGGCGCCCCAGCAGGCCGGAGAGCAGGTCGGGGAGGATGCGGCTCAGGGGGCGGGGTGGCGCCACGCCGCCGGGCCCGGCCTCGAACGGGGCCGGCACGGGAGGGCCGGGAGGCTGGGCGGCGGCGACGCCGGCGGGCACGGGCGGGGCGGCGAGCCCGTCACCGTCACGCATCCCCACCTCCGCGGGGGGCTCCGGTCGGAGCGGGAAGCGCGGGGAGAGGGCCGCCATCCTGAGCGCCTCGGCCGCGTCGAAGACCGCCAGGTCCCCGGCCCGGCCGCCGCTCAGGTCCTGCATCAGCGCCGCCGCGAGGTCCAGCGGGCCGGCGCACTGCATGGCCCGGATGCGGGCCCTGCGGCTTGCGGCCGCCGCGCGCGCGTAGACGGGAAGACGCGCGGGGTCGCGGACGCCGACGTACACGTCGCCGTCGACCCCGTCCACCCACCCCTCGAGGTCCTCCTCATCCATGAGCACGTAGACGGGACGGGCCGACCGGGGCACCTCCGCCGACCACCACGCGTCGAGCTCCGGCTGGCCGTCCTCGTCGGCGAAGAAGGCGAGGCCGCGCACCGGTGGGACCAGGAAACGCGCGCCGGCACCGCCGGCCGACCGGACACCGGCGAGAAGGCGGGCGAAGGCGAGCGCATCGCGCTCGTCGGCGAGGAGGATCAGGAGGGCCAGCTCACCGGACAAGGGTGGCCGCCTCATGGATCTGCCGGGGCCCGCCTCCGCAGCAGATCCCGGCTCCGGCCTGGGCTCGGGCCACCAGGCTGACGGCGAGGAGCACGGCCCCCACCACGATGAGCGCGGCGGCCCGCAGCGACCGCCCCCGCCCGGGCATGGCGGCTCCCGAGCGGAGGGCCTCGACGAGGGTCGCCGTGGCCACGACGGCGACCACCGCGTAGCAGATCACCGAGCAGAGCGCGACGGCCGAGGCGACCGAGGGGTACGAGCCCTCCAGGAAGCCGCCCGCGAGCCCGAGGTCGGGTGCCCCGAGGGTCACCACCGACGCCGCGACCACCGGCACGATCATGGCGATCCCGGCGATCGCCCCGCTCGCGGCGCGGCGTCTCTGCGTCATCGTCGGACATCATGATGCGCGGCCGGAGGCCGGAGGCGCCGGCCGCGCGGGCGCTCAGCCAACGCCCAGCCCCCCCGCGATGGCGGCGAAGACGGGGGCGCCGATCAGGACGAGGAGCGGGATCAGCATCCCGGCGACGGGCAGGGTGACCAGCGTCCTGGCGCGCGCGGCGCGGAACCGAGCCGCCGCCAGCCGCTGGGTGTGAACGGCGAGGGCCACCCGGCTGTAGGTCTCGCGTTCGCCAAGCCCCGCATTGGCGCTGAGGGCGGCCTCGGCGAGGGTGGCGAAGAGCGGGATGCGGTACTCGGCGGCGATGGCGCGGTACAGCTCGATGGTGGTGTGCTGCGGCTCCCGCACCAGGCGCTGCCAGCCGCGGCCGGCCACGATCGCCTCGAGCGAGCTGTGCCCCACACACCGCGAGAGGATCCGCACCGCATCCTCAAGCTGCAGCCCACGATCGTCGGTCATGATCGCGACCAGCATCATCATGTCGCCGAGCGCCTCCGCCGCCTCCTGCCGGCGGGCCTCGGCGCGGCCGTGCAGCACCGCCATCTGGAGCAGGAAGACGAGCGCCCCGACGAGCAGGGCCGCCGCCGGCGGCAGCGCCCAGCCCCCGTCCTCGACGAGGCTCACGACCAGAACGGCGAGGAACAGAGCGGCGGCGAGGAGCGCGATCAGGACCGTGCGCAGCAGGAAGCCCAGGGGTGTCTGCGGCCACCCGGCGATCGCGAGCAACCGGTGCAGGTCCAGCTCCTCCTGTGCACGGCGCACCGCGGGCAGGCGGCTCACCGCCCGTTCGACCCGCCCGCGCGGCGCCGCATAGCCGCGCAGACCGGCCAGCCGGCGCCACGCGCGCACGTCCGGCGGGGTGAAGAGGTCAAGGCGGGCGAGACCGGCTGCCCACAGCCCGACCAGGACCACCACCGCCCCCACGAACGGCGCGAGCCGTGCCACCTGGCTCACCGCTGCACGACCCGGCGACGCGGGAGCGGCCGGCGCGGGCCGCGGCACCGGTGCAGGGAGCCGCGAGGCCGCCGGCCGGTCAGCATCCCGCTAGCCACCCAGGCGCTCCTGCTCCTCGGCCAGGCGCGGGAGGTCCCAGCGCGTCCACGGCCGGACGCGGACGATCCATCCGAGGAGCGACACCAGCACCGCAAAGAGGGCAAAGACGAGGAGCAGGATGATCTGACCCACCAGCGTCTGGTAGTAGGCGCGCAGGCTGCCGACCCGCAGCACCACGGCGAGCATCGCGACCAGGAGCGCCGACATGGCCACGGTCACCGCACGCTGCTGGGTGAGGATGGCCATGTGCTCCTCCTGCACGGCGAGCTGCGCCTCGCCGACGGGCACGAGCACGCCGTCGATGGTGTGGATGAGGAAGTCCGAGCTCCGGGAGCGCGCCCATATGAGGACCGCCGCGGCCTGCTCGACCAGGGGCGACCTCGCCCGCAATCCCATCTCCACACAGCCGGCGACGGTGGAGCCGCCGCGACCCAGCGGCTCCAGGATGTGGGCCAGCTCGGCGCTCGGAGAGCGTGCGATCTCCTGGAGCGCGGTGTCGAGGGACTGGTTGGAGACCGCCATGCGGTCGCGGAGGGTGCGGAGCTGGCCCAGGAAGGCACGCTCCATCCGCAGCCGCCGGCCGGCGGCGACGCCGGAGAGGGCAAACCCGGTGGCCTCCCAGCCGGCGATCGGGCCCACCACGTAGAGGAGCGTGATGCCCGTGATGGCGGCGATGCCGAGGCCCAGCGCGACGCAGGCGAGACGCAGCGTGATCCATCTCCCCCACGGCCAGCCGAGCCCCGCGGCGATGTCCTTCTGGCGCTCCAGCAGACGGGGGCGCCGCCCCCGCGGGCCGATGCGGCGCAGGTCGAGGTCGCAGATGGCGGCCACCGCTCCGCAGGCACACGCGATGACGACGATGACCCCGACCACCAGCACCGCGGAGAGGGGGGGCGCGACCGCGGGCGCGCTCACGGGCGCGGCACCTCCTCACCCGCGAGGTGGGGGCGGAGGCGCCCCGCCAGGCGGCTGAGGTTGCCGACCATCTCGGTCATCCGCTCCCACCCGCCGCTGGGGCCCTGACGGTACACCCACTTGTGATTGCCACCCCGCTCCACCGTGAGGATCCCGGTGACCACGCGGCGGCCGTCCTGGTTGGCCAGGTGGACCACGACATGGATCGCCTGCTCCACGACGCGGCGGGCCATCCTCTCGTTGCCGGCGAAGCGCGGGTTCTCCATCACGTACTGCACCGCCTGGTCCACGGCCAGCTCGGCGTCCTCGGCGTGGATCGTGGTCATCGAGCCATCGTGCCCGGTCATCAGCGCCTTGCACACCGCGGCCATCTCCTCGCCGCGGGACTCCCCGAGGACCAGACGGTCAGGCTGGAAGCGGAGCGCGTGCCGGACGAGGTCGAACATGGTGAGCTGGCGGGCCTCCGCGTCCGCGCGGATGGAGGGGATGGTGGAGACCGCCGACGTCAGAGCGTGCCAGGCTTCACCGCCGCCCCGGTCCTGGTCGAGGTGCAGCTCGGCTCCGTCCTCGACCACCACGATGTGATCGGACGTGGAAACCATCCCGCAGAGCACGCGCATCAGCGTGGTCTTCCCGGTGCCGGTGCCCCCCGCGATGAGGATGTTGGCCCGACCCAGCACCAGCGCCTCGATGAACTCCGCCATTCCGGGCGGCATCACCTGCTGCTGAACATAGTCGGCGAGGTCGCGCACCTTGGAACGAGCGGGGATGCGCACCGACGCCTTGACCCCGGAGCGTCCCGAGACCGCCGGCCGCTTGGCCACCACCAGCCGGATCACGGAGCCAACGTTGGCCTCGCAGATGGGCATGGCGTCGGTGATCGTCTGGTCGCCGGTGACGCCGAGGAGGCGCACCACGCGGCGGAAGTACTCGATGACCTCGTCATCGTCGGCGAACGGCGAGCCCCCCCTCAGCACCGCCTTGCGCCCGACCGTCGACACCATCCAGTGGTCGTGGCCCAGACAGGCGATGTTCTCGAGGTCGGCACCGTACACGAGGATCGAGAGTGGCCACAGATGGGACGCGAGGATCATCGCGTTGCGCACCGTCAGGGCTCGGTACTCGGGATCGCCGGAAAGGGCGGCCACGACGGCGAGGGGCAGCCCGCTCGACTGCGGGCTCTCGATGGCCCGCCGCACCACGGCGTCCACCTCCGCCGCCAGCCTCTCCTCCTGGACCACCGAGGGCGGATCGGACCCGCGCATCATCGCCACCCGGGCGGCGATGACCTGCGCGATCTCGCGGTCCTCGGCGGGGATGGCAGGCCACTCGCGCACCACCGGGGCGGCCCCGCGGGCGGGGTCGCGCGACATCACAGGCGCAGCTCCCGGACGGCGCCGTCGAGCGGGAGGGGAGCTCCGCCGTCACCCACCCGCGCCGCGGCGCGGTCGTCCCAGCGCCACATGACGTCGCGGATGGGCAGGTCGGGCAGCTCGCGCTCCATCGTCTCGGTGATCCGCCGATGGAGCGACCGCGACCGCTGGCGGCAGAACACGATCTCGCCGTGGGGCGGGCGGGCGGCGCGGAGCACGGTGATGCTGCGGGACACCAGCGCCGGCTCGTCGCGGAGCACGACGAAGACGCGCTGGAAGAGTGCGCAGATGGCCTCGGCGCTGCTCCGCGGAGAGCGCAGCCCCGGATGCGCGAGGGGATGGCCCAGATCGGCGATCACCACGTCGGCCCCCAGGCCGGTGAGTGCCGGCCCCACTCGGCGCAGGCACTCCGAGACCTCGAAGCCATAGCCTCCGCGCAGCCCGGGGACCACCCGCAGTCCGGCGCGGCCGGGCACCGCGACCGCCTGCGCCTCCAGCTCGTCGGGGCGCGCGGAACGATCTCCGAAGCAGTTGCCCAGGCTTCGGTCCGCGGTGCGCAGGTAGAGGAGGTCGGCGATGGTCCCGCCCTCCATGTCGCAGTCCACCAGCATCACGCTGCGGCGCTCCGAGAGGCTCCAGGCGAGCGACACCGCCCAGTAGGTCGAGGTCTGACCGGCGCGTGTGGTGTGGACCCCGACGAGCAGGCTCATGGGGTGGGTGAGGCGGCCGGGGACGGCGAGGCGCCGGGGGTCGCGGTCGAGGTGGGTGGGACCAACGGTGTGGGCACGGCGAGCTGCGAGCAGGCCGCGGGGGCCAGCTCGCACAGCGCCTGATCGACGCCGGCGGGGGCCAGCGCGGAGGGCGCGGGGCCCACCGAGGCGAGCGCGTAGATCCTGAGGTTCGCGTTGTCAGCCTCGATCTCGAGCCAGGCGAGCTCGTCCCGCGTGGGCACGAGGAGGGTGACCAGGCTGCCGCTCACGTCCTGCACCGGCAGCGCGTGGCCCAGGAGCAGCTCGGCGCCGGTCCCCGGGGCGGCGGTGAAGAGGTCGAGGGCCTCCCCCACCTGCAGCGGGGGAGGGTCGGTGAGATCGAGGGTGATGGGGACCTGAGACGCTCCGCTCACCAGGTCGTCGGGCTGGAGCAGGTCACCCCGTTGGAGCGCGACCGCGTAGCGCGCACCGGGCGGCACCGCTGCGGCGCTCTCGTAGTTCAGCTGGCCGGGGGCGAGGCGCAGGGGGACGACGTCAACGTCGCCGGAGGAGAACGGGGCACCCTGCTGAACGCTCACGCGCAGGCGGAGCACGCTCACCGTCTGGCCGCCGCTCACGACCTCGGCTCCGACGATGACCGCCAGGACCGCCAGGATGACCACGCTGAAGAAGACGGCTGCGACGAGCCGGCGCCGGTTCACCTGGGCCCTCCCCCTGGTGGTGGATTCGCGGACGCATAGGGTAGCTAATGCCGCGGGGGTTCCGTCCACCCCAGCTGAGCCAGGTATCATGGCGCCGCCCGGGGGCTGCGGGCGCCGAGATGGACGCCGCGACGGCAGGGCGGCGACGATCGCGAGGGACGTTCACATGGTGGGCGAGGGCCCCGGACTGGGCCTCCTGGCACCCGAGGCCGACCGCACCCTGGTCGTGCTGGCTGCGGACGGCGAGCTCGCGGTCGCACTGCGCGACCGGTCGGACCGCAGCCTGGTCGTGGTCAAGGATGCGCGCCCCGAGGAGGCGGAGGCGGTCATCCGTTCGTGCCGGCCCTGGCCATGGATGGTGGTGGGGGCGGTCCCCGAGGCGGGACCGGCGGTGGTCGCGGCGCTGAGGCGGCCGGTGCTCGCCCTCTGGTACGGGTGCCGCCCGCCGGAGCTCCCACGTCACGCGCGCGCCTTTGCCCGCTTCGCCGATCTCGCCGCCGCGGTGCAGCAGGCGCTGGACGGCGAGCACGCCGGCATGCGGCTCGGGGCCGGGGCCGGCGTTCAGCTCCCCGGGGGCCGCCACATCGCGGGCGCGGCACTGCAGGCCCTCGTCTCCGCGGGCGACAGGGGATTCGACCTCCCGCTCGGGACGTTCCGCGCCGCGGCACGGTCGCTGGCCGCCTGCGGCGTGGCCGCGCGCCCCCTGCGCGATCCCCGCACCGGCATGGTCCGTCTGGGACCGCCGGGGTGAGGTCCGGCGCGACGATCCTCCTCGTCGAGGACGAGCCCGAGCAGCTCGAGGAGCTGCGCCGCGCCATGGATGCCAGGGGCTTCCAGGTGGTCGCGATGCGGAGCGCCGCGCGGGCCGCGACCTGGCTGCGCGAGGGAGGCGGGTGGAGCCGCCCCCTGGCGGCCATCGTGGATTGGGATCTCCGCCTCTCCCCGGACCGGTCCGTGAGCGCCACCGACCTGCTCTGCGTGCTCGCTCGGGAGGCCGCCGACTGCCTGACGATCGTGTACACGGCCAATGCCGACTCCTTCCCGGTGCGCAGCGACATCCAGCGAGCCCACCCGCGGGCATGGCTGCACGACAAGCGGGACGGCGATCCCTCCCTGCTCGCGCGCATCGATCGCATGCTCGATCGGGGCGTCGCGGACCTGCGCGTCGAGGAGGGAAGCAGGGTGGTCCACCTGCCCACCCTGGCGCAGTACCGGCATCGCGAGGCGGTGCGCCTGCTGGTGCACCACCCCGGCGCCGTCACGCTGCCCTCGGATTCCGCCACGCGCGCGGTGCGCCGCTTCGGCGACTGGCTGGAGCGGCGGGGCTCGCCGGTCCGGGTGGTGAGCCAGGGCCGGCGCCGTTACCGGCTCGCGGTGCAGGAGGGGCCGGCGCCCGGCGCGCTCCCCGAGAGCGGTGCGGCCGGGACCGCTGAGCCGGCTCCTCCTCACCATCTCCCATGAACCTCACCATCGCCGAGGTCTGCGACCTTCCCCTCGCCGCCCTGCTGACGGACGCCGAGGGAGCGCCGATCGCCGCGACGCCGGAGTGGCGCGGGGCCGGACCGGGCACGGTCCTCTACCGCCTTCGCGCCAGCCGCCTGGCGGTCGCCGCCTCCCCTGCGGAACCCGCCTCGGCGGCGCTCCTCGACCGGCTGCTCACGGCCATCTCCGGCGCGTCGGAAGCCCTGCAGGGAGCGCGGCGGCTGCGCATCGCCATGCTGGCGGCGTCGCTGCGGCTCGTCGCGGGTCGCGAGGTGACCACCCGCGGCAGCTCGCACGACGTGGTGGACATGGCGCTGGCCGGGATCAGGGCGCGGACCGGTCTCGAGGTGTGCGTCGAGGGGCGGCCGGCGTTCCCCGTGGACGCGCCCGAGGTCGTCGCCCTCTGCCTGGTCCAGCTCGCCGTCAACGCCGAGCGCCATGCGCGCACCACCCACCTCACCCTCGCCCCGACGGACGGCGCGTTCCACGTCCTCTGGCCCGGCACCGCGGGGCGGCCGGAGCTGCCCACCTCGCGCCGGTGGCAGGACCGCCGGGGCTGGGGGCTGGGCTTCTCGCGCATCGCCGCCGATACCGTGGGGGCCGCCCTCCACGGTCCCGTGAGCCGCCCTGACGGCACCGTCGCCGCGACCCTGGAGCTCGGGCTGCGCGACCTCGCCCTTCCGCTCGCGGCGGTGCAGGGACAGCGCATCGAAAGGGCCACCAGGACGTGGGACGAGGAGACCGGCTGCCTCCCCCGCTCCGTGGTCCGGGCCGGGTCGCGGCTCTCCGCATGCGTCGAGGCCGCGGCTGCGGATCCCGGGGCGGTGGTGAGCCGCGACGGCTGGTCCGCGCGGCTGGCCGCGGGGCGGTGCTGGGTCGCCATCCCCCCCGACGGGGTCATGGAGCGCGCCCGCGACGTGATCGACGGCACAGCGCATGAGCGCGCGCTGTGGGACGGGGTGCCCGAGCCCCACCCGACCCGGGTGTTCGCGCTCGCCTCGCTGCTCGGGTCGCGATTGGGCGCGCCCCTTCCCCGGGTCCCTGCGGGCGTCTGGAACCGGCGGATGGCCATGCTCGCCCCGGCGCTGAGGCTCGCGGCACCGCCCTGCTTCACCGGGCTCGGGGCACTCGATCCCCGCATCTGCGCGTACCTCGCGGCCGAGCTCGGTGGCACGCTGGAGCTGAGCGGCGACGACCTGGTCCTCCGGCTGGGGCCGGGACAGGACGGCGACGAGCGCCTCGCCGGGCTCCGCGCCGCCACGGGCGTGGCCCGCCTCTCCTGAGAGCGCGGAGCCGCGCGGGCGGGGCCGCGTCAGGGGGTGGCGGCGGCCACCGCGGCCGGCGCGCCGCGGCCGACGCTGATGCGCCCGTCCACGGCGTCCACGTCCACGGTGTCCCCCTCGGCGACCCGACCCTCCAGGATGGCCATGGCGATGGGGTCCTGGACGCGGCGCTGGATCACGCGCTTGAGGGGCCGGGCCCCGTAGGTGGGGTCGTAGCCCTCGGCGGCGATCAGGTCGAGGGCCGCCTCGGAGACGTGCAGGTCGAGATGCCGCGCTGCCAGCCGGTCGCGCAGCCCGCGGAGCTGGATCTCCACGATCCGGCGGAGCTGCGCCTGGTCCAGCCGGGAGAAGAGGATGATCTCGTCCACCCGGTTGAGGAACTCGGGCCGGAAGCTCTGCCGCACCGCCTCCATCACCCGCGCGCGCAGCCGATCCAGCGCCTCCGCCGAGGCGTCGTGGGGCAGCTCGGCGATGAGGTCCGAGCCGATGTTGCTGGTCATGATCACCACCGCGTTGGTGAAGTCCACGGTGCGGCCCTGGCCGTCGGTGAGGCGCCCGTCCTCGAGGAGCTGGAGCAGGACGTTGAAGACGTCGGGGTGCGCCTTCTCGATCTCGTCCAGCAGCAGCACGCAGTAGGGCCGGCGGCGCACCGCCTCGGTGAGCTGGCCGCCCTCCTCGTAGCCGACGTAGCCGGGGGGAGCCCCCACCAGCCGGGAGACGGTGTGCTTCTCCATGTACTCGGACATGTCGAGGCGGACCATCGCCTGCTCGTCGTCGAAGAGGAACTGCGCGAGCGCCCGCGCCAGCTCGGTCTTGCCCACTCCGGTGGGCCCCAGGAAGATGAAGGAGCCGATCGGCCGGTGGGGGTCGGCGAGACCGGCGCGGCCGCGGCGCACCGCGCTGGCCACGGCGTCGATGGCGTCGTCCTGGCCGACCACCCGGTCGTGGAGGCGCTCCTCGATGTGGAGCAGCTTCTGCACCTCGCCCTCCAGCATCCGGGTCACCGGCACCCCGGTCCACTTGGAGACCACCTCGGCCACGTCCTCGGCGTCCACCTCCTCCTTGAGAAGCGGGTGGTCGCCGCGTGCGTCGCGGAGCCGCCGCTCCTCCGCCTCCAGCGAGCGCTGCAGGTCGCCTAGCTGACCGTAGCGGAGCTCCGCGGCGCGACCGAAGTCGGCGGCGCGCTCGGCCCGTTCCGCCTCGTGCTTCACCTGCTCGATCCGCTCCTTGACGTCGCGGATCGTGTTCATGGCGCCCTTCTCCTGCTCCCAGCGCTCGCGCAGCCCGCGCGCCGTCTCCTGCAGATCGGCGAGCTCCTTCTCCAGCGCGCGCAACCGCTCCGCCGATGCGGGGTCGGACTCCCTGCGCAGCGCCTCACGCTCGATCTCCAGCTGGCGGATCTCGCGCTCCACGACGTCCAGCTCGGTGGGCAGCGAGTCGATCTCGATGCGCAGCCGCGACGCGGCCTCGTCGATGAGGTCGATGGCCTTGTCGGGAAGGAAGCGGTCGGTGATGTAGCGCTGCGAGAGCGTGGCCGCGGCGACGATCGCCGAGTCGGTGATGCGCACCCCGTGGTGCACCTCGTAGCGCTCCTTGAGCCCGCGCAGGATCGAGATCGTGTCGGCGACGGACGGCTGGTCCACCACGACCGGCTGGAAGCGCCGCTCCAGGGCCGCGTCCTTCTCGATGTGCTTGCGATACTCGTCGAGGGTCGTGGCCCCGATGCAGCGCAGCTCGCCACGAGCCAGCGCCGGCTTCAGCATGTTGCCGGCGTCCATCGCCCCCTCGGCAGCGCCCGCTCCGACCAGGGTGTGCAGCTCGTCGATGAAGAGGATCACGCGGCCCTCGGAGGACGTCACCTCCCTGAGCACCGCCTTGAGCCGGTCCTCGAACTCACCGCGGTACTTGGACCCCGCCACCATCGCACCCAGGTCGAGGGCCACCACACGGCGATCCCTGAGCCCCTCGGGAACGTCGCCGGAGGCGATGCGCTGGGCGAGCCCCTCGGCGATGGCGGTCTTGCCCACCCCGGGCTCGCCGATCAGCACCGGGTTGTTCTTGGTGCGCCGCGAGAGGACCTGGATCACCCGGCGGATCTCGTCGTCCCGCCCGATCACGGGATCGAGCTTGCCGCGGCGCGCCGCATCGGTGAGGTCGCGCCCGTACTTGGCGAGCGCGTCGTACTTCGCCTCGGGGTTGGGATCGGTGACCCGCTGGGCGCCCCGCACCGCCTCCAGGGTGGCGTAGACCTTCTCGGGGGTGACGCCGGCCTGCTGGAGCATCCGCGCCGCCTCCCCCTGCTGCTGGCGGACCACGGCGAGCAGGAGGTGCTCCGTCGAGACGTACTCGTCCTTGAGCCGCGCCATCTCGTCGAAGGCGGCCATCAGCACGGTGCGGAGCGCGGCACCGACCGGGGGCTGGGCGGTCCCGAGCTGCTTGGGCCGGGCCTCGAGAGCGGACTGGAGGCGGGCGGCGAGAGGCTCCGGCTGCACCTCGAGGCGGCGCAGCAGGGCGGGGACCAGGCCCTCCTCCTGGTTCAGCAGGGCCAGCAGCAGGTGCTCGGGCTCGACGGTCGGGTGCTGCAGGGTCTCGGCCGCGGTCTGGGCGGCCTGGATGGCCTCCTGCGAGCGTTCGGTGAATCGGTCCAGTCGCATCGGGGATCTCTACCTCTGGGTCGGTGAAGCTCGGGGCGCCGTCACCCGGTGGCGCCCTCTCGGGCGTGCACGGCGGGTGGTCCGGTCCGGTGGCCCGCCGGAGCGGGGACGTCACCGGGGCGGGCGTCGTCGCTGCGGGGCATGGGATCTGCATACCACGCCGGGACGCGGGCCAACCCCGCCGCGGCGCGGGCCGGCCCCGAGGGGGCGTGCGGCACCGGCGCGGCCGGGAGCGCCGCACTACGATTGCCGCTGATGAGGCTCTCCATCCTGGGCAGCGGCAGCGCCTTCAGCGGGTGCGGCGGCAACGCCTGCTCGGTGCTGGACGGGCGGCTGATGGTCGACGTCGGCTCCCCACCCCACGTCCTCCTGCCCCGCATCGGGCTGCATCCGCAGGACATCGAGATGGTCCTGCTCACCCACTTCCACCTCGACCACAGCGGCATGCTGCCGCTCCTCCTCGGCGCCCTGGCCCATGCCGACGACCCGCCGGAGCCCGGCCGGCTGACCATCGCCGGGCCGGCCGGCGCGCGCGAGGTGATGCGGCGGCTGATCCTGGCCGGCTTCGGCAGTGCCATCCTGCGCCGCATCGACACGGTGGTGGCCCCCCGCTACCGGGTCCTCCAGGACGGTGACGACGTGCGCATCGGCGACACCCGGGTGCGCAGCCACGCGGTGGTGCACAGCACGGGACCCTCGCTCGCGTACTCGGTGACGCGGGACGGCATCCGCGTCGGCTTCAGCGGCGACACGAGCCTCTGTGCCGGGATCCGGCGCCTCGCGGCCGAGGTGGACGTGCTGGTCTGCGAGTGCACCGGCATGAACGGCCCGGTGCCGGGCGGTCACCTGTGCCGGGAGGAGGCCGAGGAGCTGATCCGGGACAATCCCGGCTGCCGCTTCGTCCTCAACCACCTGGGGGGACGGGGAGAGGTGCCCGGCGCGCTGGTGGCCCACGACCTCCTCACCCTCGAGCTCTCGGCCTGAGGCCCACCCCGGCGGGGGCTCCGGCCGCGAGGCTGCCGCGGCTCAGCTCCCGCTCCGGCCGGCGCGGCGCTCCCGCCGGCGGCGGACCAGGCGGCGTCGCAGGGCCCGGGGGACGCCCCGGGAGATGGCCGGCCAGGCCCCCATCCAGGAGGTTCGGTCGTCCGGTCCCAGCCCGGCGGAGGAGAACTCGGCCTTGCCGGTGACGGCCGCCATCGTCGCCAGCTCGGCGCTGAGGCGGGGGGGACCGCTGCCGCCGAGGGCCGCCGGGAGGCTCACGGCGAAGGCCGCCCTGGTCTCCGCGGCCCGGCGCGGCTCACCCGCAAGCCGGCCCGCGACACCGAGGCGCCGCCACGCCCCGGCCAGGGAGCCGGGCCGCCGCCACCAGAGCAGCGAGAGGGCGCCGGCGGCCAGCGCCAGCGCCAGCACCCCGCCGAGGGCCGAGGCCGTCAGCACCCACCACGACGGACCGGGACCCGCCGAGCCCGGGCCGGACGCCGGAAGGGGGCGCGGCGTGGGGCGGGGAGCCGCGGACGCCGGGGCCGAGGCGGGGGAGGTCGGAGGGGGCGGGGTGGCGCCGCCACGGACGAAGGGGAGGTAGGAGCCGTAGCTCGACGGCGGGGTCGGCTCGAAGGGCACCCAGCCGTAGCCGGGGAAGTACACCTCCACCCAGGCATGGGCGTCGGTGGTGGAGACGCTGTAGATGGGCTGGCCGGTGGAGGTGCTGCGCCCGGTGGGCGTGCCCGGGCCGAAGCCGCTCACCAGCATGCTCGGGATGCCCAGGCTGCGCAGCATCGCCCCCATCGCGCTCGCGAAGTACTGGCAGTACCCGGCGTGGCTCGTCTGCAGGAAGTAGACGATCGGCCAGGTCCCGGCCGGCGCCGCGGGGGGGGTGAGCGTGTAGCTGAACGCCCCGGGGTTGGTGAGGTGCTGCGCGATGGCCGCGGCCATGTCGTAGGGGTTGGTGTCCCCCTGCGTCCACCGGAGCGCGAGCGCGTGGATGGCGCCGGCCTCCCTGACCGCGGTGGCCGACGTGGGCACCTGGACCAGGGGGCCGGTGTAACCGCTCACCACCCAGCTCGGATACACCGTGCCGGCGGCCTCCAGCTGCTGCACCGTCGCGACCGAGGTCGATCCCCCGCTCACGAACCCGCCGTACCCACCGGGCGGCGACAGGCTGACCTCCTCCACGCTCAGGAACGGCGCGGAGCACGGGGCGGGCGCGCAGCCGCCCGGTGTCGCGAGCGGGGTGCCCGGGGTGGGGCCGGCGCCCCCCGGCGTCGGGCCGGCGCCGCTCGAGAACGGTGTCGCGGAGGCGGCCGGCGTCTGCTGTCCGAGGACCACGGCGCTGCGGCCCACCGAGGTCGGGTCGCCCGGAAAGAGGCCCAGCCCATCGGTCGCGCGCTCCCCGCTCCGGCCCGCGTAGGTCACGTGCAGGGTCTCCGTCGAGCGGGAGTCGCCGAGCGCCGTGGGGTCGCGCGGGATCGTGCCCGCCGGCTCACCCTGGTCGGTCATGTCGGGGAGCGCCGATGTCGACGCCGGGAACCACATCCCGGCGTTGAAGACGCTGTCCTCGACCGCGGCGAGGTAGGCGTCCTGGCCGCTGTCCGTGTAGTAGGTGAGCACGGGCTGCGGGCGGCTGAGCAGCGGTCCTCCGGGCGCCACCGCGGGGCTGAAGCCGATGATGCCTCCTCCCGACACCTGCACGACCCCGCGGCCGCTCTGCCCGCCGAGGCCCTGGAAGATGTTGGCGATGCTGGAGGTGGTGAGAGGAGGGAGGAGCAGGCTCGCCACCAGGATCAGCCCGCTGGCCACGACGAGCGCCGTGGTGAAGCGTGAGCTCAGGCCCGCCATGGCCGGGATCCGGCGGCGGCGCCACGCCGCGGCGAGCTGAGCCAGCTCGGCGAGGCCGATCAGGATCAGCGCCGCCAGGACGGCGAGGGTGTCGGCGATGCCCACCGAGGAGCCGGGACCCGAGTCCGGCCGGAGGGAGGGGGCGTTGAGCGCGTTGACGGCGAGCACCACCATGACCGGCAGCACCGCCAGCACGCCGCGACGCTCCCGGAAGGCCACCCACCCGAGCCAGTAGCCGCAGGCCCAGATGGCGGAGGCCAGCCCGACCGCGAAGGCCCAGTCGAAGAAGCGGGGAGCCCCTCCGGCGAGAAGCCCGCCGACGGCCTGGAGGGCGTATTCGCCGACCACGTGATACCAGCCCAGGTGGCTGACCGAGGGGGGAAGCCGGCCGATGGTGGTGGGGACGACGATCGCCGCGCAGAGGGGCAGCACCAGGAGGAGCGCGGCCAGGCGGGTTGCGCCGAGGCGCCCCATGAGTGCCGCCTCGAGCACGGCGACCACTCCGACGAGGAGCGCCGACCCGGTGGCGCCGGCCCACCCGCCGGCGAGGATGGAGGCGGTCGTGGCCAGCATCAGGACCACGGCGATCGCGTAGCCGCCCAGCCCCGCCCCGGCCAGAGCGCGCGCGGGCGAGGCACGTGGCGGCGAGGCCGCGGCGCCCGGGGCGGACGGCGGGAGGCTCACGGGACGGGGCAGGGAGCGCGTCGACCACATGGACGAGACCTCAGCCCGCCACCCGCCCCGTGGGGCCACCGCCCGACCGACCGGGCCGGGCGAGGGCGAGGAGGCGGCGGGGGAGGCTCCGCGCCAGCTCGGCGGCGATCACGGTCCACGCGCCCGTCCAGAGCGCACGGTCGACGGCGTCGAGGCCGGAGGCGGCGAACTCGGCCTTGCCGCTCACCGCCGCGACCGCGGCCAGCTGAGGGGCGAGCAGCACCCCGCCCCGCCCGCCGAGGCGGCGCGCCAGCCGGTGCGCATAGGCGGGTCGCGTCTCCGCCGGTCCGCGCACCACCCCGGCGAGGCGGCCGGCAAGCGCCAGCCGGCGCCACACCCCGGCGAGGGAGCGGGGGCGCCGCCACCACCGCAGGGCGAGGAGGGCGAGGAGGGCGAGGAGCGCGAGTACCGGCAGCGCGGCGAGGGCCAGCCCCCACCCGGGGGTGGCGACCGCGGCGCCGGACGGGGAGGGGCGCGACCGCGTGACGGGCCGCGACGGCGTCGCCGGCACGGCCGCGGGCGGCGTGGACGTCGGGGGGGCGGGCGGGGGAACCTCGCCCTGGCGCAGGAGGGGCGAGTAGTCGCCGTAGATCGAGAACGGGGTGGGCTCGAAGGGGACCCAGCCGTAGGCGGGGAAGTACGCCTCCACCCACACGTGGGCGTCCTGGGTGCTCACGCTGTAGATGGTCTGGCCGGACGCCGACCTGGACCGCGTGGGTATCCCCGGCCCGTAGCCGCTCACCAGCATCGCGGGGATGCCCAGGCTGCGCAGCATCGCCCCCATCGCGCTCGCGAAGTACTGGCAGTAGCCGCGGTGACCGGCCGTCAGGAAGTAGACGATCGGCCACTCCCCCGCGGGGGGCCGGGGCGGGGTCAGCGTGTAGAGGAAGGAGTCGCGCAGGTGGGTCTCGATGGCCGTGGCCTGGGCGTAGGGATCGGAGAGGCCGGCGGTCCAGCTCAGGGCCAGCCGGTGGATGAGGGCGGCCTGGCGCGCCTGCGACGCCGGCGCCGCGGCACCGACGAGGGGGGCGGCATCCTCGCTCACCACCCAGGCGGGATAGGCGGTCCCGGCAGCCTCGAGCTGGGCGACGCTCGCGTCGCTCACCGAGCCACCGTTCACCTGCGAGCTGAGCACCGAGGGAACGCTGACGCTGCCGCCGATCTCGTTGACGTCGATGACGTCGAGGTAGGGGACCGCCGGGAGGCAGGTGGCGGCCGCCCCCGCGCACCCGGCCGCGCTCCCGATCGAGGCGGAGCTGGCGAGCCCGAGGCTCTCGGACGGCGCGCCGGCGGACACGGGGTCGCCGGGGAAGAAGCCCGGCACGACCGCCGTCGCGGCACCGCGCGAGCCGGCGGAGCCGCCGGACCGGCCGGCGAAGCTCAGGTGGGCGATCACCGTGGAGCGCGTCCCACCCAGCGCCGCCGGGTCGCGGGGGATGGCCCCGGCCGAGAGCACGTCGCTGGTCACCCCGTATCTCGGCGTGGGGGTCGCTCCCGGGAAGTCGGGCGACCAGTTGCCCTGGCTGAACTCGCTCTCCTCCACGGCCCCCAGGTAGGCGGCCCTGCCATCGCTGGTCCAGTAGGTGAGCACCGGCCGGGGCCTGTCGATCAGGGGACCACCCGGGGTGACCAGGGGGCTGAATCCCACCGGCTGGGGCGCCACCCCCCAGTTCGAGGCGGCCGCACCCCTCACGCCCAGGCCTCCACCGAACGTGACGTCCGCGCCGGTGAGCGGCGGCACGAGAATGCCGGCGCCGACCACGCCCACGCTCACGGCGACGAGCGACCGGGCGTACCGGGAGCGCAGCCCGGCCATCGCCGGCATCCTGAGCCGGCGCAGACGGGAGGCGAGGTCACCCAGCTCCGCGAGGCCCATCACGAGGAGGGCGGCGAGCACCGCGACCAGGGTGGCGAGGCCCGTGGGTGAGCCCGGACCGGGTCCCTGGCTCATCACCGGGGCGCTCAGCGTGTTGACCCCCAGGACCCCCAGCGCGGGCAGCACGCCCAGGACGCCGCGGTGCTCCCGCAGCCCGACCCATCCCAGCCAGTACCCGCACAGCCACAGGGGTGCGGCCAGGCCCACCTGGAAGGCCCAGGCAAAGTGCGCGGCCGGGACGGGGGAGGCGAGCAGGCCCGTGAAGGCCGCGACCAGATAGGAGGCGGCCAGGGAAGCCGCCCCGGCGTGGCCCGCCGGCGGGGGGAGGAGGCCGAGCGTCGCCGGGACCACGGCGGCCCCGCAGAGCGGCAGCGCGAGCAGCAGGGCGGCGGGCCGGCGCGCGCGAGCACGCCCCAGAGCCAGGGCCTCGAGCACCCCCACCGCGCCGGCGACCTGGGTCGGCACCCCGGCTCCGACCCAGCCCCCGGAGGTGATCGCCGTCGCCGTGGCGAGGATGAGGAGCAGCGCCACCGCCCCGGCCATCACGCCGGGCAGGCTCAGCCAGCGGCCCCCGGAGACCCTCGCGGGAGACGTCGATGGCCGCTCCGACCTGAGCAACCGCGCGTCCCTCCGGTCACAGGCCGGCGGCGCGGCGGTGGCGGGGGACGGAGAGCGCGTCGCCGCGTCGGATCACCCACCAGTCGAGAGCCAGCCGCCAGGCGGCGGCGACCCGCAGCGCCGGCCCGGGGGCGCCGAACGTGGTGGGCTCGATGAACACCGCGAGGTGCCGCCGGCCCCTCGCGCCGGCCTCGACGAGGGCCTCGACCCAGCTCGGGTCGCGGTCGCTCGTGATCACGATCAACCCCCCCTGTCCCCGCCACCCCCGGCCGTGCCGGCCGATGGTGCCGGCGATGGGCTGGCGCCCGGTGTCCTGGGCCACGGCGAGGAACTCGAGAAGGCGCAGGCGCTGCCCCTCACCGCGGCCGGGGCCGATGGCAGTGCCGGCACGGTCGTTGGCGACCAGCCCGACCGCCTGCCCGCGCGACAGCGCCGTGTGGCAGATGGAGGCGGCGAGGGAGACCGCGTACTCCAGGGTGGAGTCGGGAGCCTCGCCGTGGTGGATGCCGGCGCAGAGGTCGAGCAGCACCAGCAGGTCGACGCTCTGGGGCGTCTCGTAGAGGCGGCTGATCAGCCGGCCCGCCCGCGCCGTGGAGAGCCAGTGGATGCGAGCGAGCCCGTCGTCGGGCGAGTACTCGCGAACGGAGGAGATGTCGGGCGGGACGTCGAGCGCCCGGCCCCGCTGGAGGTCGCTGAGCGAGCCGCCGAGCCACGCGGGGCCGAGCGCGGCATCCACCGCGTGGATCGCCGGGTAGACGGTCACCGACCCCGTCTCCCGGAACCTCAGGGTGCGGGGGAACAGGCCGAAGGGGTCGCCGAGGCGGACCTCGAGCGGGCCGAAGGCGAACTTCCCCCGGCGGGTGAAGGTCCCCCGCGTGGTCCACGTGACCCCGCCTCCCGGGTTCAGCGAGCAGGCCCGCCCCGGCGCGTACCCGGGCAGCCGGGTGAGGTCGCGAACCTCGCAGTAGGGGAGCGAGAGCATGCTGCGGTTGCGGACGGTGAAGCGCTCCGTGAACGCCTCACCCACCATGTGCGCTCCGCGGGGGGACTCGCGCCGGATCTCGACCCGGCGGGCGAGGCGCCAGGACCACGCTGCCGCGACGAGGAGCAGCAGGAGCAGCGCGTAGGCCAGGGTGTAGGCGAGGCGGACCCCGGTCAGGCCGGCGAAGAAGGCGAGGACGATGATGATCGCGAGCAGCGGCGCCCGAGTGCTCATGGGCCCGGCTCCACCGCCCGCCGCGACGTCATGCCAGCCGCCGCGAGGCCGTCGGCACGGCCTCCGAGGCGAGGATCTCGTCCACCACGGCCGCCGCGGTGAGGCCGCGGAGCTCGGCATTGGGCCTGAGGATGACCCGGTGCGTCAGCACCCCGGGAGCGAGCTCCTTGAGGTCGTCGGGGAGCACGAAGTCGCGTCCCTGGGCCGCCGCCCGGGCCTGGGCCGCGTGCATGAGCCCCAGGCTGCCCCGCGGGGAGGCGCCGAGCGCGACGTCGGGGTGCTCCCGGGTGCGCTGCACGAGCCGGACGCAGTACTCCTTGAGGCCGGGGTCGCAATAGGTGGCGGCGCTGACGCGCTGGCTCTCCACCAGCTCCTCGGGGCTCGTGACCGGGAGCATGTCGTCCAGGGGCGACGCCGCCTGGAAGCGGTCGAGCATGGCCACCTCGCCGTCCACGGGCAGGTAGCCGAGGTCGACCTTGAAGAGGAACCGGTCCACCTGCGCCTCCGGGAGGGGAAAGGTCCCGCCCAGCTCGATCGGGTTCTGGGTCGCGAGGACGACGAACGGCTCGGGCAGGTGATGGGTCTGCCCGTCCACCGTCACCTGGGCCTCCTCCATGGCCTCGAGGAGGGCCGATTGGGTCTTCGGGGTGGCCCGGTTGATCTCGTCGGCCAGGAGCACCTGCGCGAAGACCGGCCCGCGGCGGAACTCGAACGCCGTGGAGCGGGGATCGAACACCGACACGCCGGTGACGTCCCCGGGAAGGAGGTCGGGGGTGAACTGGATGCGCTCGAAGGAGCAGCCGCTGGCTCGAGCCAGCGCCTTGGCGAGCATGGTCTTCCCCACTCCCGGCACATCCTCGATGAGGACGTGCCCGCGGCAGAGGATGGCCAGCACGCAGAGCTCGACCTCGGCGTCCTTGCCGACGATGACCGTGCCGACGCTCTCGACGAGCCGGCTGACAAGGTCACGGACTCGGCCTGACACTCCGGCCTTCCTCCACACAGGGGGTGCCCCGAGCCGGGGCTCACATTCCGCCGAAGGCCAGTATACGGACGCCCCTCACGCACCACCGAGGGCGGCGCGGCGGAGCCCGGCTCCGAGGCCGGCGATGGCTTCGAGCCGCAGCGACCGAGACAAGCGCATCAAAGTCCCTGTACACTGGTAAATGCCCGACGCGGCCAAGCCGTCGGGGCCAGCGCTGGGCTGGCGGAATGGGAGGAACGTCAATGGCTCAGACCGAGGACCCCATCTTGACGACGGGGGAGGCCGCCGCGCTCTGCGGGGTCTCGCGGTCCACCCTGCGCCGTGCGGTGGCCCAGGGTCACCTTCAGGCGTGGCACACCCCTGGCAAGCACCTCCGGTTCACCCGGTCCGCGTGCCTGGAGTTCGCACGGTCGCTGGGACGCATCGATCTGGTGGGACAGGCCTACGCCCCGAGCGCCCAGGAGCCCGTCACCCGCTAGGGGCCGGGGCCGCACCCGCGTCATCGGCCTGACCGGCGGGATCGCGACGGGCAAGTCCACGGTCGCGGCACTGCTCGCCGGTCACGGTGCCGTCGTCGTGGACGCCGACAGGGTCGCGCGCGAGGTCGTGGAGCCCGGTTCGCCCGGCCTCGCGGCGGTGGTGGCCGCCTTCGGCGAGGAGGTCCTCACCTCCGACGGACGGCTGGACCGGGGGCGCCTGGGCGCGAGCGTGTTCGCCGACGCGCAGCGGCGGCGGCGGCTGGAGGCGATCACGCACCCCCTGATCCGAGCCCGCACCGCGGAGCTGGTGGCCGAGGCCCTGGCGCGCCATCCGCCGCTGGTGGCGGTCGACGTGCCCCTGCTCTTCGAGGTGGACGGGGCGGGCGACTACCCGGACGGGGTGCTGCTCGTCTACGCGGATGCGCAGACGCAGGTGCGCAGGCTGGAGGCGCGGGACCGCCTGGACCGTGCCGCGGCCGAGCAGCGCCTCGCCGCGCAGCTTCCCATCGACACCAAGCTGGCACGCGCCACCTGGGTGATCGACAACCGGGGCACGCCGGCGGAGACCGCCGCCGCGGTCGAGCGGTGGTGGCGCGACGCGGCCGGCTGACTTCCCGCGCCAGGGCGCGGACGGGAGGCTCACCGGCCCGGGTCCGGCGGGCGCGGCGATCCGCTCCCAGCTTCCGTGCCATGATTGATGGAGGGTGAGCCTCATGGACGAACTGGTGCTCAAGGTCCCGGCCCCCTTCCCCGGCATCGAAGACCTGGGCTTCACCGCTCGCTACCCCGCCCAGGGCTGGGGGGAGCGGCTGCACGACGTGCCGATCGTGGTCGAGGGGCCGGCCCGCCCCATGGAGGTGCTGGTCGGAAGGCTGGCCCTGTTCCCCGAGCGGGACCGGCTCGTGGACATGAGCGGCGACGACGAGGCCTACACGTGGACCCCGCCGGTGCAGCTCAGCGACGAGGTCTGCATCCTCGCCTTCCGCGATCGCAGCCTGGCCCTTCGCAGCGAGCGGACGCCCGCCGTGCGCGGCTACATCTGGAACCTCGTGCGCCCGCTCGCCTTCACGTTCCTGCGCGACTGCGTCCGCATCGGCGGGCTGCGGCTTGCCGAGCGGATCGCGATGGTCATCGATCCCGGGCGACCGCCCGTGGTCGACCTCGAGGTGCGCCGGCAGAGCATCGTCCCCGTGAACGGCGATCTCGTCCTCTGGGGGAGCGGCTCGTAGCCGGACGCCGGCGCGCTCAGGGGGTGGCGGTGGCCGATGGGGAAGCGCCCGAGGGAGCGCTGGGCCCAGCCTTGGGGGTGGGGGTGGCCGGCGGCCTTGCGGATGCGGACGCCGACGCGCTCGGGGAGGTCGTCGGGGTGGGGCTGGCGGTCGGGAGCGGGGCCGTCGGCGGCGTCGGGCAGTACGGCAGGAGCGACGCGGGCGTGGCGGGGCTCTGCCCGGCGCTGGGGGTCACGTAGGGCGTGTAGCTGGGGCAGGGGGGCGGGGTCGCCGACGGCCCGCCGTGGCCGGAGGCGACGGCGAACGAGACCGCGACCGCGATCGCGCCGATCAGCACGGTGGCCACGAACGCGAGAGCACCCCACTCGCGCCGGAGCAGGTTCATGCGAGCCCGGCCTCCACCGCGGCGCCGCGGCCCAGCTCGCGGGCGAGGCGCACGTTGGTCGTGAGCCACCCGTCGGGGGTGCCGACGTCGAGCAGCTCACCGTCGAACTCCAGGCCCCAGACCGGCCCCTGGGCGATCAGGGCGGAGATGCCGTCGGTGAGCTGGAGCTCACCGCCCACGCCCGTCGGGGTGCGGCGCAGAGCCTCGAAGATGGAGCCCGGAAGGACGTACCTGCCCATGATCGCCAGGTCGGAGCGCGCGTCCTCGGGCCGTGGCTTCTCGACCACCTCGGTGACGCGGTGGAGGCGCCCCCGAGCCTGGCTCACCGTCGCGCAACCGTAGCGGGAGATCTGGTCCGGGGTCACCCGCATGAGGGCGAGCACCGGAGCGTGCACCTCGTCCCACGCTCGGCGAAGCTGCGCCAGGATGGGGGTGGGGGCGTGGGAGAGGTCGTCGGGAAGCATGCAGAGGAAGGGATTGTCGCCCACCACCTCGGCGGCGCACAGGACGGCGTGGCCCAGCCCCCGTGGCTCCTCCTGCCGGCAGTAGGTGATGTGGGCCAGCTCCTGGGAGTGGCGGACCGCCGCGAGCTCGGCCCGCTTGCCACGAGCCTCGAGCACGGCCTCCAGCGCCGGCTGCCGCTCGAAGTGAGCCTGGATCAGCTCCTTCCCGCTGGCGATGACCAGGGCGATCTCAGCGGCTCCCGCGGCCATCGCCTCCTCGATCGCCCACTCGATCAGGGGACGGTCGACGACGGGGAGCATCTCCTTGGGGAGGACCTTGGTCGCGGGCAGGAAGCGCGTCCCCAGCCCCGCCGCGGGGATGACGCAGTGGCGGATCGTGTCCATCGGCCCGGCATTGTCGCCATTTCCGGCCCCAGCGCGCTCGTTTCCGACTGGCGGAGGGCCCGCGGCGCCCCGGCCCGGGGGCCGCGGGCTACGATCCGAGCCCATGCGGCCCTCCCCACCGCCCGATCCGCCGGCCCTTGACGTCCGCAGCGAGCTGGCCTCCGCCGTGCGCGAGGTGCTGGCCGCGTGGGGGGTGGCCGATCGCGTCGAGGTCCCGGTGGAGCCCTCGGCCCGCCCCGAGTTCGGGGACCTCTCCACGCCGGCCGCCCTGCGCTGCGCCCCCGTCCTGCGCCGAGCCCCGCTCCAGATCGCGGGTGAGCTGCGCGAGGGGCTTGCCGCGCGCCACCTGCCCTTCGTGAGGGAGTGGACGGTGAGCCCGCCCGGGTACGTGAACTGCCGGCTGGACGACGCGGTGTGGGCTCCCGCCGTCATCGGACAGGCGCTGGCCCTCGACCCGGCCGTCCCCCTGCGACCCCTCGCGGATCCCGCCCCGGCGGGCCGGACCCTCGTGGAGCACACCGCGACCAACCCCAACAAGGCCGCCCACGTGGGCCACCTCCGCAACGCCTGCATCGGCGACAGCGTGGCGCGGATCCTGCGCCGGGCCGGCGAGGAGGTCGAGGTCCAGAACTACATCGATGACACGGGGGTGCAGGTGGCCGACGTCGCGGTGGGGATGCGCCACCTGGGCCTCGAGGCCGAGCCGGGGGAGCCCTTCGACCACTTCTGCTCCCGGGTGTACGTCGAGGTGGGGCGCCGCTACGAGGCCGAGCCCTCCCTGCTCGAGCTGCGGGCCCGCACCCTGCGCGAGGTCGAGGCCGGCGGCAACGACACCGCACGGTTCGTCAAGGACCTCGCCGGCCGGGTGGTCGATCGCCACCTGGCCACCATGGGCCGCTTCGGCATCGGCTACGACCTGCTGACGTGGGAGTCGGACATCATCGCCCTGGGCTTCTGGCAGCGGGCGTTCGAGCTCCTGCGCTACTCCGGGGCCATCGTCCTCGCCGCCGGCGGGCGCCACGCCGGGTGCTGGGTGATGCCCGCCGGCGGCGAGACGGGGGACGACGAGGACGCCAAGGTGCTGGTGAAGTCGGACGGCGTCGCCACCTACACCGCCAAGGACATCGCCTATCAGCTCTGGAAGTTCGGGCTCCTGGGTCGCGACTTCCACTACCGCCGCTGGCACCCGGAGGATCCCGCCTCCCCGGCCACCACCACCTCCGGGGAGGGGACCCTGCCGGCGGCGGGCTTTGGCCGCGCGCATCGGGTGATCAACGTGATCGACGCGCGCCAGGCCTATCCCCAGCAGGTCGTGAAGCAGGGGCTCGCGCGCACCGGGCACCCCGACGAGGCCGAGCGCTCGGTCCACCTCGCCTATGAGGTGGTGGCCCTCTCGCCGCCGGCCGCCGCGGCCCTCGGCGTTGACGTCGAGGATGGCAAGAACATCTACGCCTTCTCGGGCAGGCGCGGCATCGAGGTGCGCGCCGACGACCTTCTGGACCGGGCCATGGAGAGGGTGGCCGGGAAGGCGGCCGACCCGGACACGGCCGCCCGGCTCGCCGCCGGAGCCATCCGCTACTACCTCCAGAAGTTCTCCCTGAACCAGGTGATCGCCTTCGATTTCGATGAGGCGCTCCGGGTGAGCGGGGACAGCGGCGTCTATCTGATGTACAGCCACGCACGCGCCGCCGGGATCCTGCGCCGGGTGGCGCCACCCACCGAACCGCTGCGGGTCCCGGGGCTGGAGCCGGTCGAGCGGGCGCTGCTGCACGCCCTGGACGGCTACCGGCACGCCCTGGCGGAGGCGGGGCGGGGTCTGTCGCCGTCCACCCTCTGCACCTACGCCTTCGGCCTCGCCTCGGCGCTCACGGACTTCTACGAGCACACCGAGGCGATCGTGCGGGAGCCCGACCCGGTGCGCCGGGACTTCCGCCGCTCCCTGGTCGCCGCCACCCGGGCCACCCTGGCGGATTGCCTCTCCTGCCTGGGCATGGCCGCTCCCGACCGCGTCTGAGCGGACCTCCACCGGGCCGGACGGCGGGAGGGGAGCGAGGGGCCTCGTATAATTCGGCGTGCCGGCGTGCCCCGTTCGTCTAGTGGCCCAGGACACCGCCCTCTCAAGGCGGAGATCGGCGGTTCGAATCCGCCACGGGGTACCACAGCGATCGGATCGCCGGATGGAATCCGGCTGACCCACACCACCGCAGGAGCGTCCGCATGGCCAACACGATCAAGGAATCCAAGGGTGTCCTCTCTCAGAAGGACGCGCTGACCAGCCTCCGCTGCCCCGTCTGCCACCAGCTCATGCGTCAGAACGAGATCGGTGTGGAGATCGCGTTCCGCCACGCCCGCAGGCCCGGGGAGCCCAAGCGCGAGCGCATCGTCAAGCACACCAAGAACTGCAAGGCGGCCTAGGCCAGGCCCTCGGAGACGGCGGCGGGACGCCCTCGGCGGCGGGCGCGCCCGGCGTAGAGGGCGGAGTCGGCGCGGCTGATCAGCGCGTCGAGGTCGTCACCGGCGCGGAGTTCGGCCAGCCCGACGCTGATCGAGACGTCGCGCGACCGCAGCCTCGCCTGGACGGCGGCCATGCGGCGGCGTCCCTGGTTCCTGCTCACCCCGCCGAGGACGCAGACGAACTCGTCGCCCCCGAAGCGGACGAGGACGTCGTACGGCCGCATCGCCGCCGCCAGCCCCTGGGCCACGTCACGGAGCATCCGGTCGCCGGTGAGATGCCCGCGGCGGTCGTTGACCCGCTTCAGCCCGTCGACATCGACGACCACGAGGGTCAGGGGCGTCTCGGTCCGCCGGGACCGTTCGATCTCGGCGCGGGCCGCGGCGTAGCCCGCGCCGCGGCGCAGGGTGCCGGTCAGCTCGTCGGTGGCGGCCTGCTCGGCCAGGCGGCGCACCAGCTCGTTGAGGCGCGCCAGCGCCCGGGCCGCACCCGCCGGGGTGAGGCTGCCCAGCTCGCCCGGATCGAGACCGAGCGAGGCCGCCAGAACCGCCCTCGCCTCGTCCGGCGTGGGCGGCCGGTCGGCGTGGCGGGGATCCCCGCGCGCGCCCGTCCACACCCCCAGGGGGGGCCCGCCCGGCTCCTCCGCCGTCCCGGCGGATGCCGCCGCGCTCCGCGAGCGCGGGCTCGTTCGCACCTCATCCCTCCTGCCCATCCTCCCCCTCGCAGGCACCCCCTCACGGTACGCGCGGCGGCCCCGACCTGGACGCTCCGCGTCACGGTTGCGACACGGTGAAACCGACCTCCGGAGCGCCCCGCGCGGCATCGCACCGAGGCTCCACCGGACCCGGGGCCACCGGGCCACCCGGCGGGCTACCCCAGGTCGTAGTAGAGGAGCGCGGTCGGCGTGGTGCCGTCGCCGTGGGGGAGGTAGTCCGACCCCTTGACGGTCGCGGCCCGCGAGAGGGTGAGCTGGAAGGCGAGGTTCGACCCGGAGGCCCGGGTCATCGCCGTGACCAGCCCGCCGGACCCCAGCGTGGGGTTGCCGGAGAGAGCGACCCCGGTGAAGGTGATCAGCACCGAGGTCGCGCTCGGCTGGGTCACCGCGACGGCGGGCTCCGAGGACCCGCTCCCGCTCAGGTAGAACACAACCCGGGTGTAGCCCGTACCCGTCTGCACGTAGCAGCAGGTGACCCCCGTGAGCTGCCAGCTCGCGGCCTGCGCCGCCGGCGCCGGGGTGGACGCCGCGGTGGGCGCGGCCGTCGGGGCGGCGGTGGGGGCGGTGGTGGGCCGGGCGGTCGCGGGCGCCGTGGCCGGCGCGGAGGAGGCGGCCGCCGTGGACACCGCAGAGGGAGCCGTGCCAAGCGACGACGTGCGACCCGTCAGCGCGACCACCAGGAGCAGGACCGCCACCAGCAGCACCGCCGCCGCCACCGCCAGCCAGCGCGGGCTGAGCCCGGCCGTTCCGAGGCTCCCGGGCGCCCGTCCCAGGCGGGCGGCGAGCCGGCGGGAGCGTCCTCGCAGGTCCAGCCCCGCGGAGTGCCGCCCCAGACCCCTGGTGTGCCGGCCGGGTCCTCCGCCCGCGGCACCGGCGGGGGCGGCCGTCTCGCCGGCGCCGACCGCCGGCCCCGCCGAGGGGATCTCCTCGGCGAACGTGGCCCGGCGGGGGGCGACCTCGATGGAGGGCACGCCGCCGTCCGTCTCGCCCGCGGATCGCCACGCGGGCGGCGCGGCGGTCGTCCCGCCGGGGCGGAGCGGAAGCCGCGACGGCGTCCGGGCGGTGTCGGGATGCGCGGGTGCGGCAGCGGTGGGGGTGCTCGGGCCGCTCCACGACCACGGGCCGGACGCGGCGCCCACCGAATCCTGGCCGCCGGGTCCCAGGCCCGCGCTCGCGGCCTCGCCGGCCTCGGCCGGGCGCGCGAGGGCCAGGCGCAGCGCCATCTGGTCGCGCATGCGCGAGAGAAGCCCGGGGCGGACCGGCCGGGGAGGGAGGGCGGCGCGGTCGCTCGGGGGCTCGCTGAGCGTGCCGGCCGGGCCGCCAGGGGTGGAGCCGGGCGGCGACGCCTCGCGACGGGGGTGGAGAACCGGTCCGGGGGGCCGGGCGATGTCGGGTGGGCCGGCCCCCGGGACGGGAGCGGCCACCGGCCCCCGCACGCGGGGCTCCGGGGCCCCGGCCCAGGGCCGCGCCGGCTCCGCCGCTGCGGGACGCGGGATGGAGCTGTC
>JAJZNI010000158.1 GCA_021847925.1 bacterium | reverse complement strand
GGTCAAGGATATGCGCTCGGGGGGTCACCGGCGCGCCGCCGGGGGGCGGCCGGGAGGCGGCCGCCGCTCCCGCGGCCGGGCCGCCGGGTGCTACGTTCGGGGGGTGCGCGCCACCCAGCCCGGCGGGGTCCTCGGCTCCACCGACCATCCCCCCGCCGCCGGTGCCCGGGTCTTCCGGGCGGCGCGCCCGGTGCGCCTCGGCGATGCCGACCGGTACGGCCGGCTCCGCCTCGACGCGCTCGCGCGGCACCTCCAGGACGTGGCCACCGACGACTACGCGGACGCGGGGCTGGCCGACGGCCCCGTCGTCTGGGTGGTTCGCCGGGCCGCCGTCCGGGCGACCCGGTGGCCGCGCTACCTCGAGCGGGTGGAGTACGCGACCTTCTGCAACGGCCTCGGCCCGCAGTGGGCGGAGCGCCGCACCAGCGCGGCGGGGTACGGCGGCGGGCGCGTGGAGACGGCCGTCCTCTGGGCCTCCCTGGACTCCCGCACCGGCCGGCCGGCGCCGATCCCGCCCGGCTTTCCCTCCCTCTGGGGCCTGCCCGAGGGGTACCGCCCGGTCTCCGCGCGGCTGCTGCACCCCCCGCCTCCGCCCGCCGCGCCACGCCGGCCCTGGGAGCTGCGCGCGACGGACCTCGACGTCCTCGGCCACGTCAACAACGCCGGGCACTGGGAGGCCATCGAGGATGTGCTGGCACGCACGTTGAGGGACCGGGTCCCGGTCACGGCCGAGTGCGAGTACCGGCTCCCGGTCGACCTCGGCGATGCGGTGACCATCGCCTCCGAGATCGCCGGCGGGATCCTGCGGGTCTGGCTGGTCAGCGACCGCGGGCTGCACGCCTCCGCGGTGGTGTCGACCGCGCCCGCGGACTGAACGGGTGCGGGCCGGCCGCGGCGCGCCTCAGCCGCCGACCTCGATCAGCACGACCGCCGACGCGGCGATCCCCTCACCCCGGCCGGCGGCGCCCAGCCCGTCGCCGCTCGTGGCGGTGACGGCGACCGTCCCCGCCTTCCCGCCCAGGGCGGCGGACATCGCAGCTCTCATCGCCGCGAGGTGCGCGCCGAGCCGGGGGGCGGCGCAGACCAGGGCCACCTCGGCGCTGACCACCCGGGCGCCCATCGTGTCCAGCCTGGCCGCGACCAGCGCCAGGAGCTCGCGTCCTGAGACCCCCCTCCAGCGCTCATCCGAGGAGGGGAAGTGGTCGCCCATGGTGCCGAGGCCGGCCGCCCCCAGGCACGCGTCGCAGAGGGCGTGGGCGGCCGCGTCCCCGTCCGAGTGCCCGGCGAGCCCGCGTTCCCAGGGAATCTCCACGCACCCGAGCATGAGCGGCCGCCCCGCCACCAGGCGATGGCTGTCGAGGGCGTGGCCGACGCGCAGCGTCACGCACGCTCCTCCACCTGCATCCGGCGCCGCAGCCATTCGACGTCGTCGCTCAGGGTGATCTTCCGGTTCGAGGGCTCACCGGCGACGACGGCGACCGGGACCCCCAGGCGCTCGACCAGGAGGCAGTCGTCGGAGGCGTCCAGCTCGGGCTCGGCGGCGTGCGCGCGGCGGAGCAGGTCGATCCGGAACGCCTGGGGCGTCTGCACCGCGACGAGCTGCTCGCGGGGAAGGGTCTCGACGACGTGGCCGCCCGCCACCCGCTTGATGGTGTCCACGCACGGGATGGCGGCGGTCGCCGCCCCCTCCCGCCGTGCCGCGTCGATCAGCGCCTCGATGAGCCCGGGGGAGGCGAGGGGCCGGGCAGCGTCGTGCACCACCACGATCTCGGCGTCCCCGGCGGCGGCGAGGCCGGCCGACACCGAGTCCCGGCGGCGCGCTCCCCCGGGGACGCAGCGAAGGTCGGCGACCCCCGCCTCCGCGCCGAGCGCCAGGACGTCGGTGTGGCGTGCCTCGGGGCAGACCACGATCACGCTCGCGATGGAGGGGGCCGCGGCGACCCGGGCGAGCGTGTGGGCGATGAGGGGCCGCCCGGCCACCTCGACCCAGAGCTTGTCGACCCCGGCCCTCTCGCCGCGGCCCGCCGCCGGAAGGATGCAGGCGACGCTCAGCGCGCGCCCGCCTGGGTCGGCCTCGACCCGCCGCGCGGCCGCGTCTCGGCCGCCCTGCGCTCCTCGCTCGCCACGGTCGCGAAGATCATCCTCCCCGCCGCGGTCTGCAGCACGGAGGTCACCGTCACGTGCACGGCACGGTCGAGGTGCTCGCGGCCGCCCTCGACCACCACCATGGTGCCGTCGTCGAGGTAGCCCACGCCCTGGTGGGGCTCGCGCCCCTCCTTGATGATGGTGAGCTCGAGCCCCTCGCCCGAGCTCACGATGGGCTTCAGCGCGTTGGCGAGCTCGTTGAGGTTGAGCACGCGCACCCCCTCCACCGTCGCCAGCCTGTTGAGGTTGAAGTCGTTGGTCATGAGGGCGGCATGCCGGGCGCGGGCGACCTTCAGCAGCCGCGCGTCGACCTCGGGCGTGCCGGGGAAGTCGAGGTCGATCACCTCGCACACCACGTGCTCCTGGCGCTTCAGCTCGTCGACGGCGGCGAGCCCGCGCCGCCCCTTGGAGCGGCGCAGCGGGTCCCCCGCGTCGGCGACGCGCTGCAGCTCCTCCAGGACGAACGCCGGGATCAGAAGGCGCCCCTGGATGAAACCCGTGGCCGCCACGTCCGTGATCCGCCCGTCGATGAGCACGGAGGTGTCGAGCACGATCGGCACGCCGTCCTGGGGTGCCGGGTCCTCCACGAGCGGCGAGGACCCGGCACGGCGGCGGAAGGCCTCGGCGAAGGCGTCGCGCCGGCGGGTGCCCGTGTGCACCCCGGCGTATACCAGGGTGCACGCCACGGCCAGGGAGATGAGCAGGCCGAGGCCCCACGGAAGCGGGCTGAGCAGCACCGCCACCAGGGTCGCGATGAGGAGCCCGACGATGAGCCCCGTCACGGCGCCGATCAGCTCGCCCACCGGCGCCTCGTCGAGCATCTGCTCCATCCACAGGAAGGGGTCGACGGAGAGCAGCGGCGCGGCCAGGGCGAGCGCCGCCGCGCCCGCCACCCCGGTGCCGAGCACCACGGCCAGGCCCACGCTGGACTGGACGTGCAGGAGCCCGCCGGACTGGCGGGCAACGTACGAGCCGTAGACGACTCCGCTGACCATGCCGACCAGCGCCCCGACCAGACGCGCGAACGTGCGCGCCCGCCTCACGCGGCGGGTCTGAGCGAGATCCATCGGCTGGATTGAAGCACAGGAGCCGAGCCCGGGCCGGCGCGGCGTGCTCCTCGTCACGGGACGGTTGCAGTCCTGGCGCGGGCGCGTGCCGGCGATGCCGGGCGATGGGCGCCGCGCGTCCTCCCCTCCGGTCATCACCGCCGCGCCGCGGCCACGCGGGACCGCCTCAGGGCGATCCGGCTCCACCGGCGGCGCGGGCCCCGCCCCGGGCGGTCCCGCGCAGGCTCGTCTCCAACGGCTCGCGGCTCCCCAGGTTGTCCCGGCGCCACTCGGCGATGCCGCGAATCAGCGCGACCAGCAGCCGCTCGCGGAACTCCAGCGCCTGGGCACGCGCCTCGGCGCGGGTGGCCGGAGGCTGGCCGACGCCGTGGCTCTCGTGCCAGGGGGCGGAGAGCAGCACGACCGGCTGGGCATTGATCCTGCCCTCCACCACGCCCGGGCGCGCCTCCTGCATGGTGACGGAGACCCTGAGCGTGGGGCCGACGTTGTCGCAGACCTTCCAGGCCCGCTCCCAGGTGCGGACCCTCTGCGCGCCGGCGAGCCCGAAGTGGACGGGGTCGAGGACCAGCGCCTGGTGCCACTCCATGGCGACCTGGAGCATCGCCGAGGAGACCTCCGCGTCCACCTCCTGCACCGCCCACGCGAGCACCGCCGGCGCCGCGTTTCCCAGGTCCACGCGCGCCGGTGGGTGGAACTCGTCGCCGGTGCTGTCGAGAAGACGCGCGTGCGCGGGGCAGAACACCGCGCCGTGGGTGACGTGGCGGTGCTCCGGACACCAGGCGGTGGGGCAGGGACGCTCCCTGCGATCGATGTAGCTGCAGGCGAGCCCCGTCCTGTGCGCGCAGCCCCGTGCGGAGCAGTACTGGTCGCCGCGCGCCGTGACCAGCGGCGATGCCGTGGCCGTCGCCGGGTCCACGATCGGGACCGCCACCGGGATCGGTGCCCCCTTGAGGGTCGCCGAGCGCCTCAGCAGTCTCACGCTGTCTCCTTCACCGAACCGTCACGGCGGTCTGCGGACCGTGGTCTCAGTCTAGTCACGGATTCGCAGCGTGGATGACGAAGTGGTGACGCTCGGAGGCGGCCCGCAACGGAGCCGCCGTCACGATTCAGTTGCAAATCACCGCGGGGCGCGCCCGCGGCTCCCCGGCGCGCCGCCGCGCGCCGGGCGGCGGCCGCCGTGGGGTCGCGTTCCCCCCGTGCCGGTGACCGCGGCCTCCTCGCTGCCATTGCCCTCGTCCAGGCGCCGGCGGATGTCGGTGAGGCGGTCGCGGAGCTCGGCCGCGCGCTCGAACTCCAGGTCCCGAGCCGCCCGCTTCATCTCCTTCTCCACCTCCCTGGCGAGCCGGAGCAGCTCGTCCGGGGGCAGACCGGCGGCCTCCTGGAAGGAGGCGGCGCTGGCGCTGAGCTCGCGGCGATGCGTCTCGAGCTGGTAGACGGCCTTGACGATCGATTGGGGTGTGATGCCGTGATCCGCGTTGAACCGCACCTGGATGGCCCGCCGGCGATCGGTCTCGGCGATGGCCTGGCGCATGGCGTCGCTCATGCCGTCGGCGTACATGTCCACGTGGCCGTCGACGTTGCGCGAGGCCCGGCCGATCGTCTGGATGAGGGAGCGGAAGCCTCGGAGGTATCCCTCCTTGTCGGCGTCGAGGATCGCCACGTGGGCGACCTCGGGGAGGTCGAGGCCCTCGCGGAGCAGGTTGACCCCCACCAGCACATCGAACACGCCGAGCCGAAGGTCGCGAAGGATCTCCACCCTCTCCAGGGTTTCGATGTCACTGTGCAGATAGCGAGCGCGCACGCCTGCCTCGCGGAGGTAGTCCGTGAGGTCCTCGGCCATCTTCTTGGTGAGGGTGGTGACGAGCGCCCTCTGCTTGGCCTCGGTGCACCGCCGCACCTGGGCGAGCAGGTCGTCGATCTGTCCCTCGCTGGACTTGACCTCGATGGTGGGATCCACGAGCCCCGTGGGCCTGTTGATCTGCTCGACGATGCGGCTCGAGCGCCGTTCCTCGTGCGCTCCGGGGGTCGCGCTCACATAGAGGATCTGCCCCACCATCCGGTCCCACTCGGCAAAGGTGAGGGGCCGGTTGTCCAGCGCGGAGGGCAGCCGGAACCCGTACTCCACGAGAGGGATCTTGCGGGCCCGGTCACCCCGGCTCATCCCCTCGATCTGGGGCACGGCCACGTGGGACTCGTCGACCACCACCAGCGCGTCGTCGGGCAGGAAGTCCAGCAGGCAGTACGGGCGCTCACCCTCGCCGCGCCCCGTCAGATGGCGGGAGTAGTTCTCGATCCCGGCGCAGGTGCCGGTCTCGCGCATCATCTCCATGTCGAACGTGGTGCGCTGGCGCAGCCGCTGCGCCTCCAGGAGCCGGCCCCGCTCCTCCAGCTCGCGCCCCCGCTCCTCCAGCTCGGCCTCGATCCGGCGCAGCGCCTCCTCCATCTGCTCCGCCGGCGTGACGTAGTGGGAGGCGGGGAAGATCGTGATCGCCTCGCGCAGGGTCAGGATCTCCCCGGTCAGGGGGTCGAACTCGCGGATGGACTCGATCTGATCGCCGAAGAGGGAGACCCGCACCGCCACCTCCTCGTAGGCCGGCTGGATGTCGAGGGTGTCCCCTCGGACCCGGAAGCGCGAACGTCCGAAATCGGTGTCGTTGCGGGCGTACTGGAGGTCGGCAAGCTTGCGCAGCAGGATGTCGCGGCGCCAGCTCTCACCGACCTTGATCTGGATGGACTCACCGAGGTAGTTCTCGGGCGACCCGATGCCGTAGATGCAGGAGACGGACGCGACCACGATGACGTCTCGGCGGGTGAGCAGGGCCCGGGTGGCGCTGTTGCGCAACCGGTCGATCTCCTCGTTGCGCGACGAGTCCTTCTCGATGTAGGTGTCGGTGCGGGCGATGTAGGCCTCCGGCTGGTAGTAGTCGTAGTAGGACACGAAGTACTCCACCGCGTTGTGGGGGAAGAACTCCCGGAACTCGGCCCAGAGCTGGGCGGCCAGGGTCTTGTTGGGCGAGAGGACCAGGGTGGGGCGCTGAACCTCCTGGATGACGTTGGCGACGGTGAAGGTCTTG
>JAJZNI010000068.1 GCA_021847925.1 bacterium | reverse complement strand
CCGCACCCCCGCCCACCCCGGCGGCGCCGGCGCTCACCGCCGCGGCCCGGGGGGAGTCGCCAGCGCCCCACCCTTCTCGGCGAAGATCCGCTCGTAGAGGTCACGGCCGTAGCTGGTGGGGAGCGGATCCCCGGGGAGGATGCGGAAGGTCCGCGCTCCGTCCGGACGCCTCTCCGCACGGAGGAGGACGGCGTGCTCCGGGCCGTCGCCCCGGTAGCTCCCCGCGAGGTTGTACAGGTGGGTCACCAGGAACACCCGCACGTCCGCCTGGAGCAGCGCCCCGATCACCTGGCGTCCGATCTCCGAGCCCTCCCACTCGTTGGTGGACGCGAAGGACTCGTTGCAGAGCAGCAGCGACCCGGGCCGGATGCGATCCGCGATCCGGCTCAGACGGCTCAGCTCCTCGTCGAGCCTGCCGCTCTCCATGGTCGCGTCCTCCTCACGCGCGAAGTGCGTGTACAGGCCGGTGCAAACCCCCAGGGTCAGCTCCTCGGCCGCGGCGAACATCCCGCACTGGCTCATGAGGTACGCCTGCCCGACGCTGCGCAGAAATGTCGACTTGCCGCCCTGGTTGGCCCCGGTGACGACCACCAGGCGCGCCGCCTCGGCGGCGATGTCGTTGCCGACCACGCGCTCCGCCTGGAGCAGCGTGAGACCGGCGTCGTAGAGGCCGCTTGCCCGGAGCACCGGATCCCTGACGTCAAGGCACTCCGGTATGCAGGTGGGCTCCTCCTTGCGGGTCAGAGAGTCGCGGAGGTTGAGGCACGCCACGTAGAAGCCGGTCTCGGCGCGGAGCTGATGGAAGAAGCTCAGGATGTGGTCGGCGGAGTGGCCCAGCGCCTCCGCGACCAGGGCGACACCGCGGCCACGCAGATCGCCGAGAGCCCGCGCTCCCGCCTCGTCGCGCGGAGGGATCTCGAAGCTCAGCCCGTGGTCGCGCGGCCCCAGCAGCCTGTCCAACCACCCCTGGGGCTCCTCCACGCCCCGGCGCAGCACGTAGCCAGTGGCCTTGAGCGCCCTGCCCAGCCGGGCGCTGATGAGCACCCCTCGGCGGAAGTGCAGCCGCCGCAGCTGCTCCTCGAGGGTCGTGAAGTACGCGTCGTCGAGCTCGCTCTTCACCATGGTGACGAAGCGCGCCATCCCCTCGGAGCGGAACTCGGACCCGTGCTCGTCGGCGAGCTGGCGAAGCCGGCGCAGAAAGCCGATGAAGGTCTCCATCACGTCGACCGAGCGGCGCAGGATGATGTCGGGGGACGTGAAGAAGAATCCCCAGATCTTCTTCTCCGCCTCCACCGCCTGGCGGGCCAGATCGTGGATCTGCCTGATCAGGTCGGGGTGCGCGATGGCGTCGCGCAGGATCCCCTGCCGGTAGCGGATCTCCTCGGGGTCGGAGAGGCTGGCCAGCAGCGCCCGCCGCGCCACCTGCAGCAGCAGGGCGTCGCCGGCCGCCATCGCGTTGAGCAGGGTCTCCAGGCCGAGGTCGGCGACGAGGTCGTCCGCGTGGTCGGGCAGCGACCACTCCGCCTCGAAGTCGCGGTCGCGGTGGAGCAGGAAGACCCTCACTGCCCCACCCTCTCGCGGAGCTGGTCGTAGGTCAGCCGGTACTTCTCGGCGATGGCCAGCGCGTAGGCGCGACCGTCCGCCTCCCTGCGCACCACCTTGAAGGTGCGTCGCACCGGGTCGTCGGGAAAGACGGTGCTCACCATGCTGACCAGACCCGGGAAGGCGGTGGTCAGCTCGTCGATGAACGTCACATAGACGCCGATCACCCCGCGCTCGAGCAGGCGGCGGATCACCTCGCGACCCAGGAACAGAGCGTCGTCGGCGGTGGTCGAGGCCAGGCTCTCGTTCATGATCACCACGCTGCGGGAGGTGGCGCGCGAGAGGATCTCGCGAACCCGGATCAGCTCGTCCTGGAGATTGCTGCGCAGGTCGGTGACCCGCTCCTCGCGCTGGAAGTGCGTGAAGACGCGGTCGCAGAGGAGGAGCCGGGCGCTCCGGCCCGGCACCGGGACGCCCAGGCGCGCCAGGTGATGGAGCTGCCCGAGCGTGCGCGCGAAGGTGGTCTTGCCTCCCTGGTTCGGCCCCGTGACCACGAAGACGCTCTCCCCGTCGCCGAGCTCGACGTCGTTGCAGACGACCGGCCTGCCGGCAGCCACCAGCTTGGCCGCCAGCGCGATGTCGAAGGTGTCCCGCGCCAGGAGGTGGCGCGACGAGGCGGAGACCTCCGGGTAGCAGAGCTCCAGACCCGCGGTGCGAAGCGTGCCCATCAGGTCGAGGTAGGAGAGGTAGAAGTGCACCTCACGTTCGAAGCGACCGACCACCGGGTCCACGAAAGCGGCGTGGGTCGAGCAGAACGCGCTCAGCTGCGCAAAGAGCTCGGCGTTGAGCTGTGCCACCCGGTCCAGGATCATCGCCTCCACGTGGTTCATCTCCACGGGGTTGGCAAACGTCACCCGGTAGTCCTTGGTGGCGCCCTGCTGGAACCGGTCGAAGACGGCCTCCACCTCCCGGCTCAGGTCCGGCTCCCCCGCATGGTTGTTCACGATCACGCGATTGCCCCGGATGCGCAGCGAGTACGTGACGCCGGCGAGGCGCTGGCGGAGATCGGCGGCCTCCGACGCCAGGACGCGGAACTCCTCGGAGACCGAGTGGGCCTGGAGGTGGTCGCGCAGTCCGCGGAGGCCGCGCGAGCGCAGCTCGATGCTCGACAGCCGCTCGGCCAGCTCCCGCACCGCCATGCAGTAGACACCGACCGCATCGAGCACCGCGCTCTCGCCCTGGCGCCGGTGGTGGAACGCCGCAGCCTGGCGGAGGTGCTCCCGCATCCCCGTCATCCGCGCGGCGAACGCGTCGACCGCCTGACGCACCGCCTCGGTCTCCAGATCGCGGAACACCTCGTGGCGGAAGGCGATGGCGTCGGGGTCGGTGAGCGCCTCGGCGAAGAGCGGGATCAGGTCGTGGGCGGGGCGGGCGCCGGCGAGGGCCGTGAGGACCTGGTCCAGGTTGAGGTCCGCGAGGAAGGCGGGCAGCCCCTCGGTCCGCCCGCCGGCGCCGTCCGGGAAGAGGATGCTGCGGAACGGGGCGGCCGGTGCCGCATCCCGTGTGAGCTCTGCGATCTCCGATCCTGCCATCGCGCTTCCACCGTGTGCCGTCCGGTAGAAGCCATCAGCCGAAGAGCGCTCCTGAGGCGGGCCTCATCGCCTCCCGGCATCATACCGGATGCCACCCCCGCTGCGCCTCGCAGCGGCCCGGGAGGAGCCGAAAGGATCACCGATCCACGCCCCGAGGCGGGCCTACACGTATCGGCAGGAGCCGCCACGCACAGCGGACCAGGGCCCCGGCGATCGGATCCCCCCGGCCGCCCACGGCGTGTGCAGACGTCGACCGCACCGGTGGCCGGCTCTCCCCCCTCATCCACACCGGCCCCGCAGGTGCCCCGCCGCCCGGGGGCCGCGGCCACGGGATTCCGGGAAGAGAACCGCTGCCACGAACGGGGATGCCCGTACGCACCTGCTCCCCGGCGCCCCGCCGCAGCCCCCGATCTCACCTCGCCCTGGTGAATCCGCGCCTGGCTCCCTGCTAGGATGGATGTGATATCGCGATGCAGATGGGCGTGCACAGTTGCGGCGGCGCGGTGAGGATTGGTAGTACGGTCAGCGGCCTGCCGCTGCTCCGCCTGGATGATGCCCTTCTGATCCGCGGCCACAGGGGTTCATGGTCTCTGGACTTCCTGGCCGTGGTTGACGGCACGGCTTCGCAGGTGACCTTGCGAGTCGGCCGGCGCAGGGAGCTGGATGCCCTGCTCTCACGCCTGAGGCAGCCGCCCCCGACCCGGGCGGGCCATCCGTGAGCAGGTCGAGCGGCAACCTCGTTCCGTCATCGGCGTCAGCTCCTTCGTGGGCCTGACCCCCGCGATCTGAGCTCATGCGTGGTTCGCGGGTCGATCGGTGACCGAGACCCGCCCGGCGTGGGGATAGCCGCCGCGATCTACGGCGGTACAACCCGCGCGGTGGCGCTTCTCGTGTTCATCCCACTCCCGCGAGGCCTCCACCCCGCAGCGCACCACCCGTCCGCACTCTTGGGATCCGCGTCCACCCCGGGCGCGGATCGACGAAGTACGTCTCGCACGCCATGTCCAGCAGGGTTGGCGTCACCTGAGGAGGCACCTCAAGATAGCGGCACAGGTGAACGACGTGATCGACTAGGTCGCGGGCGTGTGAGCCACGCAAATGACGGCCCTTCCGCACGTACTGACGCTGGATGAGGCCCATGATCACCTTGTCCGAGATGGCGATTCCGCGCGCGGCGCAGGTCCGCCGCCAGATCTCGACGTACTCTTCGAGGGTAGGGTCCGGCACCTGCACCTTGTAGCGCACCCGGCGCAGGAAGGCCTCATCGACGAGGTCGTCGGGATCGAGGTTGGTGCTCAGCATGAGCAGGGAGGTGAAAGGCACCCCGATGCTGGCCCCAGCTCGAGCGATGTTGACGTAGTCCACGCGATTCTCAAGCGGGACGATGAGACGGTTGAGCAACTCGCGCGGGCTCATCTGCTGCTGCCTCCCGAAGTCGTCGATGAGCAGCAGCCCCCCGTTGGCCTTGAGCTGGAGTGGGGCCTCGTAAAATCCCAGCGTGGGGTCGAACGCCAGCTCCAGCATCCGTGGGTTGAGCTCTCCACCCACCTTGACGGCGGGCCGTTGAGCCAGCTGCCAGCGCCGGTCGTGCGCCGGCAGATCGGCGTTGGTCGGCGTGTGGTACGCAGGGTCGAAGAAGCGGATGACCTCGCCGTGTGCGTGGAGAGCGCGCGGCACGAAGATCGGGGGGCCCATGAGGCGAGCGCTGGCATCAGCGATGCTGGTCTTGCCGTTCCCGGAGGGTCCGTAGAGGAAGCACGCGTGACGCGCCGCAATTGCCGGGCCCAGGTGGTCGAGGAGGCGCCCGCCGAGGACCAGGTGGGCAAATGCCTCCCGCAAACTGGCCCGGTTGACGGTGATCTCGCACTCTGCCTGGTGCGCCGCAACCGTGCAGTACTCGGAGATGGGAACCGGGGCCGGCCCCGCGTACTGGTTGATGTCGAGGAGCTCACGGGCACGCTGCCTGCCCATGCTGGTGATCGCGTACTCCATGCCCGCCCCGATGGGTTCCTCGGCCTGCGGCACGGCCTTCCGGATCCCGGCGCAGGCGCAGTACCCTTCGTTGGCGAGGAACTTGAGCGGCCTTTCCAGCAGTGCGAACGGAAGGCAGACCTGCTCGGCGATGTCATGCCCCAGCATCGTCCCGTTGAAGTAAACGACCTTGAGCACGAGGTCGGCCACAAAGCTCATCGGCAGTCCCGTGTCCGCCTCGGACAGGGGCGGTGGCGGAAGGCCTGCGACGTGCGCGTCGATCATGGGCAGGTGGTCTCGGGCGGTGAGATGAGACCTGCGACCAGGGACCGCTCCTGCGTGTAGGTGAGCCTCGCCGCCGCCTCGTCGACGCTCAGCCAGGCCACCTCTCGAAAGCCGGGTGTGGGCTGGACCACGGTCGCGGCTTCGGGCTCCATGAGAAACCAGTAGACAATCTTCTCCACCACGCTCCCACGGCTCTCGAAGCTGTAGCGGGTGTCGCCGAGGTCACGCACGATGCGAGCCCGCAGTCCGCTCTCCTCGGCGACCTCGCGGAGCGCCGCAGGCTCACGGTCCTCGCCCGGACGCAGCTTTCCCTTGGGCAGAACCCAGGCGCCGTCGGCGGTCTGGACGACCAGGATCCGCCGGCCGGCCGTCACGACCCCTCCGGCGGATAACTCCAAAACGCGCATCGCGCTGCTTCCACCACATCGAGCTGGGTAGAAGCCATCAGCCACACGGCGCTGCTGCAGGCGGGCTTCATCGCCTTCCGGCTCATTATACCTCCGCTGGGGCGGGCCAGCTCACCAGCGGACGCGGTCTGGCCTCAGACACTGGATGCGCGGCGCCATCGGCGCATGAACGGGGAGCGCCCTCCGGGTGGCCGGACGTCGATGCCCGCGAGCAGCAGGCGGTGCCGCACCGTCGCCGCCGGCCACCCGGTGAGGAGCTCGATATGGGTGAGCGCCAGCCCGCAGCCGTCATAGAGCTCCCGGAGCAGGCCGGGGCTCAGGGGCACCGGCTGCGCAAATCGCTCCCAGATCGCCCCGCCGGGCTCCACGGGGGCGATGCCGTGCTCGGTGAGCACGGCGCGCACGGATGGGTCCGCGTGCAGGGCGCGGATCAGCTCGATCACCTCGGGGCCGCGCCGCGCGGGTGGCCCGCCGGTCCGGACCGGCCAGCCCAGGTCGTGCGCGAGACGCAGCACGATCCGCCGCGAGGAGCCCACGCGACGCGCCACCTCGTCGGCGGAGAGCCCGCGCACCAGGTACAGGTCCGCGATCACCGCG
>JAJZNI010000142.1 GCA_021847925.1 bacterium | reverse complement strand
CGGGGGGGAGGCGGGCATGGCGGAAGGCCCCGCCGCTTCCCGGGAGGGCCCGGCCCGCCCCCGCCCTCCGTGGAGCTTCGCCGTGTCGCAGGATGGCCGGGGAGGGGTTGGGGAGGCGGGCGCCGCGGCCGCCCTCCCGGAGGGGGCAGCGGGCGAGCGGGGGCTCGGCCCCGGGGCCGGCGTTCGCGGAGTCCGCAACTCCGCCCTGGTCCTGGTGGCGCAGCTCGGCTCGCGCCTGCTGGCCCTGGGCACCGTGATCGTCATCCTGCACTCCCTGGGAGCCGGCGCGTTCGGCCAGATGCAGACCGCCATCACCTACGGGGCCATCGTCGGCGTGATCGCCGACATGGGGCTGAGCACGCTGCTCGCCCGCGAGGGCGCGCGGCGTCCCGAGATGCTGGGCCGGTACCTGGACAACCTCCTCTCGCTGCGCATCCCCATGGCCGCGGCCGCGGTCCTCGTGCTCGTCGCCCTGCTCTGGCTGCTCGGCCTGCACTCCCTGATCGTGGCGAGCGCCGCCCTGGTGGTCGTCTCCGGGGTCCAGGTGCTCCTGCGCAACGCTCTCTACGCGCTGCAGCGGGCCCACCTCGTCGCCGCCGAGATCATCCCCGAGGCCCTCCTTCTCCTGGGCCTGGTGGTGCTGGGCGCGCTGCGGGACCTGGGCGCCTCCTACTTCATATGGGCGTACGCGCTGAGCTACGCGGCCGCCGCCCTCTACTACTCCGCGGTGCTGCTCGCCATCGGGGCGTGGCGTCCGCGTCTTCGCTTCGACACGGGCCAGATCGGCCCATGGCTGCGCATGACCCTACCGCTCGCGGTGAGCTACGTCTTCACCACGCTGTACTGGCAGATCGACGTGCCGATCCTGCAGCACTTCGGCCCGTCCACGCCCGCCCACTGCCCGACGCTCACCACCCTCAGCTACTGCGAGGTGGGGTGGTACCAGGCGGCGTACCGTCCCTTCCAGGCGCTTCTCGTGGTCCCCTTCGCCCTGCGCTCGGTCGTCTTCCCCCTCCTCTCCGTGTACCACCGGGAGGCGCCCGAGCGGCTGGTTGCCGCCACCCGCATGTTCTTCAAGGCCCTCTTCATTCTCGGGCTGCCCGCATCGCTGGGCGTGGTCGTGCTTGCCGACCGGTACACGTCCCTGCTCAGCCTCTATCCCCAGTCGGCGCCGGCGCTGCGCCTGCTGGGCGCGACCATCGTGTTCATGTTCGTGGACAACGCCTGTGTGACCGCGCTCCTGGCGATGGATCGGCAGCGCACCTTCGCGTGGGTGGTGGGTGCGGGGATCGTCGTCAACGTGGCGCTCAACGTGGCGCTCATCCCCGTGTTCGAGGGGGTGCACGCGGGGAGCGGGTACCTGGTCGCCAGCGCCGACACCGCGGTCACGGAGATTGCCATGGTGGTGGCGGGCCTCACCGTGCTCCGCCGTATCGGGGTTGCGATCCCGGTGGTCCGGCTGGTCTGGCGGACCGTTCCGGCCGCGCTGCTCATGGGCGGCTTCCTGCTCCTGGTGCATCCCGGGGGGCGGCTGGCGACCGTGCTGATCACGCTGGTCGCCGGCGCCATCTACGCGGCCCTCCTCGTCCTCTTCCGGGCCGTGGACGCGCAGGAGCGCGGGCTCATCCGGCGGGCGCTGGGCCGCAGTCGCTGACGGCGCTCAGGGCCGGCCCGCGGTGGCGGGGGGTGAGGCGCTCGAGGCCGGCGCGGCGGTCGTGGCACCGGGCGAGGGTGCCGCCGAAGACGGGCTCACGTCCTGGCCGCCCGGGACGTAGGAGCTCCACGGGGTCTGCCAATCGCCCTCGCCATCGGAGTACGAGGCCTCCTTGGGGCTGCCGCTCACCTCGACCACGTCGCCCACCTGGCTCCAGCCGTAGTAGATCTGGGCGTGGTCGACGCTCAGGTTGATGCAGCCGTGCGAGCTGTTGGTGGACCCATAGGGCCAGAGGTCGCAGGTCAGGTCGCTCGTGCCGCACACCCACGGCGCCGCGTGGATGAAGTACCCGTCCGTGGACACCGCGGTGTCGTCGTAGACGTTCTCGTTGTAGTAGTTGGCGCCGCTCGGGCTGCACGCCGACGCCGTGTGGAAGGTGGGGCAGGACTCCATGCGCACGACCGGATCGTGGTACAGGACCACGAGGGTGCCGTTGATGGTGTCGAAGCCGGGCTTGCCGAGGTTGGTGGCCCATGTGTAGAGGAGCTTGCCGCCGCTCTGCGGGTTGCCGTCGTACACCTGCATGGTGCGGGTCGTCACGTTGACCAGGGTGAAGTGCGCCGCCCCGACGACGAAGCTCTCGCTCCAGTTGCCGAGCCCCCAGTAGCCGTTGCCGGCGTCGACCCCGTTGAGCTGGGCGTCGACGGTCACCTGGGTCCCCGGCTGCCAGTAGTTCTCGGGCCGGTAGTGGACGTCCTGGGCGTCCACCCAGTACCAGCCGCCGGGCTGGGGCGGGGTGCTGGTCACCGCGATGTGCCCGATGATCCCCGCCCGCTGAGCCGCGGGGATCGGGGTGTTGAAGCTGAGGTCGATGGGCATGCCCACCCCGACGGTCTGCCCGGGGGAGATGTACTCGAGCGTCGTCAGCAGCCGCTTGGCGGCCGGGATCGTGTGGAAGGTCGCGCTGGCGGTGACCTGGGAGCCGACGGAGTTGGCCGCGACCGCCGTCACCGAGTAGGTGGCGTCCAGGGCGAGGCCTCCCGTGTAGCTCCAGACGTTCCCCTGAGAGGACATGGTCCCCTGGAGCGGGGTGCCCGTGCCGTCCTCGGTGACGGCGACGCTGGAGATGGTCCCGCTCGTGGCGGTGACCGTGATGGGCTGGTCGAGCCCCACGCCGGAGGAGCCGTCGGCCGGGGTGACGCTGACGCTGGGAGGCGCGGGCGTCGGGGTGGGGGCGGGCGTCGGCGCGCCGGGAGCGCTCCCGGTGGTCGCGGGCGGCACGGCGCTGCAGGCGGCGGCCAGCATCGCGGCCGCGGCCCCCATCACGATCCACCCCCGCCGAACTGATCCTGACATCCTGAGTGGGTTCCCGGACTCCTGGCTGCCCCCTTCCGTCCTGCCACGACAATAACGCGCCTCGGGCCTGCGGCGTTACTCGCGGCTCGGGGCCGGGGTGGCCGCCAGCCGCCCGCCGGGGGGACCTCGATCAGCTCAGCCGCTCCACGACCATGGCCATCCCCATGCCGCCGCCGACGCACATGGTCTCGAGCCCCAGGTGGCCGTCCGCCGCGCGCAGCCCGTTGAGGAGGGTGCACAGCATCCGGGCGCCCGTCATCCCGAACGGGTGCCCCAGCGCGATCGAACCGCCATGGGGGTTGAATCGCTCGTCGAAGGGGTCGATGCCCAGCCCGCGGGCGGACGGGATGACCTGGGCGGCGAACGCCTCGTTGAGCTCGATCACGTCCATATCGGCGAGCGTCATCCCGGCCCGCCTGAGAGCCTGCCGCGACGCCTCGATCGGTCCCAGGCCCATCAGCTCCGGCTCCAGGGCGGAGAGCCCGGTGGCCACGACGCGGGCGAGCGGCGTGATCCCCAGCTGGGCGGCGCGGCGGTCACTCATCACCACCACCGCGGCGGCCCCGTCGTTGAGCGGACAGGCGTTGCCGGCGGTCACCCTGCCTCCCGCCCGGAAGGCCGGTTCCAGCGCCGCGAGCTTCTCCAGGGAGGTGTTGCGGCGCGGGCCGTCATCGAGGGACATGGCGTCGCCGCCGGGAAGCGGCACCGGGACGATCTCCCGCGCAAAGAACCCCGAGTCCTGGGCCGCCACCGCCCGCTCCTGGGAGCGCAGCGCGTAGCGGTCCATCTCCTCGCGGGAGACCCCCTCCCGCTCGGCCACGTTCTCGGCGGTCTCGCCCATCGCGATGTAGACGTCCGGGTAGCCCTCGCTGCCGCCCGGCTCCAGGCGCGGGTTGCGGCACTGGGGCATGTCGCTGGTCCCGTTGCCGAAGCGGCTGATCGACTCGACCCCCACCGAGAGGAAGACGTCGCCCTCATCGCAGCGGATGGCGTGCGCCGCCATGCGCGTGGTCTGCAGCGACGAGGAGCAGTAGCGGGTGACGGTGGTCCCGGGCACGTCCAGGCGGGCGAGGATGGAGACGACCCGTCCGAGGTTGAAGCCCTGCTCTCCACCGGGCAGCCCGCATCCGCAGATGAGGTCGTCGATGCTCCGGCGATCGAGCTGCGGCAGGGTGTCGAGGACCGCGCCGACCACGTGCGCGGCCAGGTCGTCCGGGCGCCAGCTCACCAGGGAGCCCTTGAAGGCCCGGCCGATCGGGGAGCGGGCGAGAGCGACGATGACGGGCTCGGGCATGACGCGAACCTCCGCGATGGACGTGTGCCGCCCATTGTGGACGAGGTGGCGCCGCCCGCCGGTCGTGCCGGTCGATTCCACCGGGGCGGTGACGACCCGGGCGCGCCAGCATGTCGACGGGCGCCGGAGCCTGGAGCATGATGGGGCGCGATGGTAGGTGAGGCGGCCCTGAGGCCGTCTGGGAGATTGCCGATGCAGAGCACGATGCAGGACTGGCCGCTCACCCTGCAGGAGGTCCTCCGCCGGGGCGCGACGCTGTTCGCGGACAGCCGGGTCGTCACGTTCCAGGGCGCGGGCTCGCGCACCGCCACGTACGCTGAGGTCGCCCGCCGCAGCTCCCTGCTCGCCGCCGGGCTGCGCCGGCTCGGCATCGGCCCCGGCGACCGCGTGGGGACGCTCTGCTGGAACCACCAGGAGCACCTCGAGGCCTACCTGGCCGTCCCCTGCATGGGCGCCGTGCTGCACACCCTGAACCTCCGTCTCTCCGCGCGGCAGCTGAGCTTCGTCATCAACGACGGGGGCGACCGCGTGATCATCGCGGACAGCAGCCTGGCGCCCCTGCTGGCCGCCATCCGGCCCACGCTCGGTTCGCTGGAGAGGGTGATCCTGGTGGGCGAGGGCGGCGACCCCTCCGGCCTGGGCGAGGTGATCGGCTACGAGGAGCTGCTGGCCGGCGGATCGCCCCTCCAGGACTGGCCCGAGCTGGAGGAGAGGCAGGCCGCCGCCATGTGCCACACGACGGGCACGACCGGGGAGCCCAAGGGCGTCGTGTACAGCCACCGCTCCCTGTGGCTGCACTCACTCGCCGTGATCGCGAACTTCGGGCTCAGCGACGCCGATCGAATCTGCGTCACGGTGCCGATGTTCCATGTGATGGCCTGGGGGACACCGTACGCGGCCTGGGCGCGCGGCGCCGACCTGCTGATGCCTGACCGCCACATGCAGCCCCAGCCGCTCCTCAGCTTCGTCCTGGAGGAGCGCCCCACCTTCCTGGGCGGCGTTCCGACCATCTTCCAGGGTCTCCTGCTCGCCGCCGAGGCGGCGGGGGCGGACCTCGGCTTTGTCCGCATGGGGATCGGCGGCGGCTCGGCGGTGCCGGAGAGCCTGATGCGCGCCTACCAACGCTGGTTCCCCCTGGTGCAGGCCTGGGGCATGACCGAGACCAGCCCCATCGGAACCATCGCCGAGCCGCCCCGGGGGATGGCGGAGGAGGACCCCCGCTACTGGCACTACCGCTCGATGACCGGGCGTCCCGTGCCAGGCGTCGAGCTGCGCATCACGGGCGCCGGCGGTGAGGTGCTCCCCTGGGACGGCAGGACGGTGGGGGAGATCGAGGTGCGCGGACCCTGGATCACGGCCCGCTACCACGGCGACCCCGCACCGGAGCGCTTCCACGATGGCTGGCTGCGCACGGGGGACGTCGGCACCGTCGACGAACGCGGCTACGTGCAGATCACGGATCGGTCCAAGGATGTCATCAAGTCGGGGGGCGAGTGGATCAGCTCGGTTGAGCTCGAGAACCACCTGATGGCCCACCCGGACGTGCTCGACGCCGCCGTGGTGGGGGTGGCCGACGAGCACTGGCAGGAGCGCCCCCTGGCGGTGGTGGCCCTGCGCGACGGCAGGTCCGCCACGGCCGAGGACCTGCGCGAGCACCTTCGCGGCAGGGTTCCCGGGTTCTGGCTGCCGGACCTGTGGGCCTTCGTCGACCAGATCCCCAAGACGTCGGTCGGCAAGCAGGACAAGAAGGTGATCCGCCGCCTCCAGGCGGACGGGAGCCTGCCGGTGCGCCGGCTGGTCCGGGTCGAGCGCGCGTAGGGGCGGTCGGGCCCGCGCCGGTGGCGTCCTGGCCGGCTCCCGGGCCCGTCATGCCAGTCCCGCGGCCTCCAGCGCCACCTCGTGGAGCAGGCCGTTGCTGGAGATGCCGGCTCCCCCCACCGGGGAGTCGCCGCTGCGGTCGGTGAAACGGCCGCCCGCCTCCTCGACGATCAGCGCCAGCGCCGCGAAGTCCCAGAGGTTGGCCCGGGCGGACCAGCCGATGTCGGCGGTACCGCGGGCGACCGAGAGGTGGGAGAGGGCGTTGCCCATGCTGCGGCTGTCCCAGCATCGGGCGGCCAGGGTGCGCAGCCGCTCGTCCACCCCGACGCGGGCAAAGCCGGTGACGCTCGTGTGGGCGAGCATCGCGGCCTCCGCCCGGTCGATCGCGGAGACGTGGATGCGGGTCCCGTTCACGGTCGCCCCCTCACCGCGGACGGCGGCGAAGCGCAGGGTGAGGGCGGGCACCGAGGCGACCGAGACCACCGTTCGCCCGTCCCTCTGCAGGGCGATCAGGGTGGCCCAGGTCTCGTAACCGCGTATGAAGCTGCGGGTGCCGTCGATCGGGTCCACGATCCATCGGCGTCCCGTCGTGTGAGCCTGGTCGCCGCCCATCTCCTCGCCGATCACCCGGTCGCCGGGGCGCGCTCCGGCCACCTCCTCGCGGATGCGCGCCTCCACGCGGCGGTCGGCCTGGGTCACCTCGGTGAGGTCGGCCTTGCGCTCGACACGGAGGTCGAGGCTGCGGAAGAGCGACATGGAGATGGCGTCGGCCACGTCGGCGAGGCGGTGGGCGAGGGCGAGGTCGCTCGAGGTGGTGGGGCCGGTGGCGTCGCGCCCCGCATCGGGGTTGGCGGGCATGACGGGCACGGTACCCGTTCGGGCCGAAGCTGTGCCCCGGGCGTTGCTGCTAGCCTCTTGGCGTCCAGCCCACACCCGAGGAGGCCTCCCGCGCATGCCCCACCGCAAGCTCCCCCTGCTCGACGCGACCGGTTTCGTGATCCTCCGCGACCGTCAGGGGCCGGCCATTCCCCCCGAGGAGTGGCAGCGCCTCGAGTACATCGACTGGAAGTCCGGCGGCGACACCAACTTCGCCCCTCTCGCCTCCGCCCTGGGTGAGATGGAGTGCCATGGGTTCTGGGATCACGGCAAGCCGGACAAGGACGGCGTGTGGACGGCCAACCGCGAGATCGCGCCGAGCCTCTGCCGCTACGTCGAGGAGATCGGGGCGCGGTTCGGGCGGGTGCGGGTCATCGAGCTCAACCCGAGCGACGAGGCGGCGGCGCTGCGCCAGCTCCACCTCGACGACAACAACCGGCTCAATCCCGACGGCGAGGGCTGGGTGGTGCGCGCCTGGCTCGAGCTGGACGCGCCGGCCGGGTCCACCTTCATCCTCCGCGAGCGCAGGGACGATCCCAGCACCGAGAGCCGGATCCCGCTCCATCCGGGTCGCCAGCTGGTCATCGACACCGAGCGCCTCTGGCACGTCGTCCACAACCCGGGCCCGCGCCCCCGCCACGCCCTGATCACCTCGTTCGAGTCCGGTGACGCCCTCCAGGCATGGATGGAGAGCCAGCTTCCCGCGGAGGTCGCCGCGGGCTGAGCCGGGCCGGGCGGCGCGGAGCCGCGGGCGCCTCGCGTCGCCCCGCGCCGCCCGGGCTCAGCCGGGAGCCGCCCGGCCTCCCGAGACGGCGGGGGCCACGAAGACCTCGGAGCCGTCGTGCACGGCTGTCTCCAGGCCCGAGCCCCGGTCCACCGCCACACCGTCGACGAAGACGAGAACGTGCGGGCGCAGCTCGCCGCGCTCGTCGCGGAGCCGCCGCTCGAGGAGCGGCCGGGCCGTGGCCAGCCTGTCCAGGACCTCGCGCAGGGTGGTCCCCTCGACCTCGAGCTGGGCGCTGCCCTCCGCCAGGGGGCGGAGCGGGGCCGGCAGCACCAGGCGCGGGCTCACGGCACCACGGCGGCCCGCACGGTGAGGACGTCGGAGAGGTGGCGGGCGACCGGCATCCAGGACTCGCCGTCGTCGAGGCTCGCGTAGACCTCTCCGACGCGGGTCCCGAAGTAGAGCCCCGCGGGGTCCCCCCGGTCCGCGCACATCGCGTCGCGGAGCACGGCCCCGTGGTACGGGTCCTCGGGCAGGCCGCGGTCGTGCCCCTCCCAGCTCTGTCCCGCGTCGGTGCTCCGGTACACGCGGCAGCGCTCCGAGGACGGGAAGCGACCCTCCCCGAGCGGGACCGCGAAGACGGTGTCGGGATGCCGGGGGTGGACGACCATCGGAAAGCCGAAGTTGCTGGGCAGGCCGGTCTCGACGGCGGTCCAGGCACCCCCGGCGTCCTCGCTCCGATACACGCCGCCGTGGTTCTGCGCGAAGAGCCGGTCGGGGAGGTCGGGGTGCGCCGCCACCTTGTGCACGCACTGCCCGTATTCGGGGAAGCGCTGGTCGTCGGGAGCGAAGCTGACCTCGATCCCGCGATTGGCCGGGGACCAGCTGGCCCCGCCGTCCCGGGTGCGGTAGACGCCGCCCGTGGACATGGCGACCAGGCAGCGCCGGGGATCGGTGGGGTGGGGGAGCACCGTGTGCAGGCACGCCCCTCCGTTGCCCGGCCGCCACTCCGGCCGGTGGGGGTGGGCCCAGAGGCCCTCCACCAGGGCATAGCTCTCGCCGCCGTCGTCGCTGCGAAAGAGCGCGTGCGGCTCCACGCCGGCGAACACCACCCCGGGCTGGTTCGCCGGGGCGGGCTGGATCTGCCAGACGCGCTTCAGAGCCGTCTCGGTCGCCGCGGGAAAGGCGATGGGCGCCGTCTCGGGCTCCACCCAGGTCGCGCCCACGTCGTCCGAGTAGGCGTAGAAGGGCCCCCACCAGCCGGTGCTCCCGGCGACCAGGAGGCGTGGGGGGTCCCTCCGCTCGTCGATGGCCACCGCGTAGGCCTCCTGGTTGGGGAAGCGGACCTCGTCGCAGCTCCAGGTTCGGCGGCTGCCGTCGCTGCGGGCCAGCACCAGCCCCTTGCGGGTGCCGATCATCACCAGGGCCAGCGTCATGCCGTGTCCCTCCGGGTGTGGGCTCGCCGCTGAGTGTACGGTGCGCTCCGGGGGAACGCGAGCACCGCGACCACGATGGGCCGGCGACGCCGGGCGGGCCGCTGCGGCAGCCCCCGCGGCGTGCCCCGGCGGCCGGCCGCCGCCTACAGCTCGGCGACGGCGGGGATCACCTCGCGACCGATCACGTCCAGCGGGGTGACCTTCCAGACGTCCCTGACCCGGCCGTGGGCCACCTGGAACCCGCGCCGATGGAGATCGCGGAGATCGGCCACGATCTGGGCGGCGCGCTCGCCGTGGTCGCCGACGTCGAAGTTGTAGAGGACGGTCTTCTCGATCTCATCGTAGTTGCGGCCCTCCGCCTCGCAGTGGCCGCGCAGCACCTCGAGCTTGTGCTCCAGATCGGGGCTCGCGAAGAGGTTGCAGGCCTGCGCGTAGCGGGCCACGAGGCGCAGGGTCTTGCGCTCGCCGGAGCCGCCGATGAGGATCGGCGGATGGGGCCGGGAGAGCGCCTGCGGGGAGTTCAGGGCGCGGCCCAGCAGGACGTGGTTTCCGGTCAGCTCCCCCTCGTCGCCGCTCCACATCCTGAGGCAGACGCGCAGCGCATCCTCCAGGTGCTCGAAGCGCTCGGCGAGCGGCGGGAAGGCGAGGCCCAGGCCTCGCGCCTCCTCCTCGTTCCAGGCCGCCCCGATGCCCAGCATGGCCCGCCCGCCGGAGAGCACGTCGAGGGTGGTGACGATCTTGGCCAGCAGCCCGGGCTGGCGATACACGACCCCGGTCACCAGGGTGAGCAGCCGGGCCCGGCTGGTGTGGGCCGCGAGGTAGCCGAGCGTCGTGTACGCCTCCAGCATCTCGTGCTCGGGAGGGCCCAGGTGCCCGATCTGGAAGAGGTGGTCCATGACGCTGATGCGGTCGAACCCGGCGGCGTCGGCCGTCTCGGCGATGCGGGCCAGGTCCTGTGCGAGGGTGGCCGGTCCTCCCGGCCAGGTGAAGTCGCAGATGTGGAGTCCGAGCTTCATGTCGCCAAGCGTAGCGGCGCGTCCCCGGGCGGCGCGCACGGCGGTCATCCGAGGAGCGCGGTCAGGTCTCCGTTGCGCGCGGCGGCCGCGGCGCCGAGCAGCGGCAGCCCGTATGCCTCCTCGATGGTCCGCAGCGTCCCGAAGTGGTCGCCGGCGAGGTGGACGCGGCCCCGGCCCCGCGCCCTCGCCGAGATCACCAGCATCGGCACCTGGCCACCCTGCTCGCCGAGCGTCGCCCCGTTCGGGGATGTCCCCTCGTCGAAGGTGACGATGATCGTGCCGCCGGAGGCGAACCAGGAGGACGTGAGGACACCCGCGAGGTTGGCCCGGAGCCACGTGTCGGCCTGGCGGAGGGTGCCGGCACCGCAGTTGTCGTGCCCATCGTCGCAGAGGTTCGGTGTGATCCAGGCGAAGGCGGGTGCCCCGGGACCGTCCAGGGCCCGCACCATCCCCGCGGCACCCGGGTAGGGCTGGATGTGACAGGGGGTGGGCGGCATGTCGTCGCGGAACACCACGAAGGGGTTGTGCTTCAGCGCGTACAGCCCGGTCGCGTCGCTCCCGTGAAGCTCGCCCGGGTAACAGGCCGAGGGCATCGACTCCATCCAGGCCACCCAGGGGATGCCGGCCGCGCTGAGCTGCCCACCCAGGTCGGGCGCCGAGTAGGCGCGCGCCCCGGCGCAGTAGTCCGCGTGGCATCCCTGGTCGGCGCCGCTCACGATGTCGATGTAGTTGGGCTGGCTCGGATGCTCCACGCCATACCAGGGGGCGACCGAGGCATACGTCGCGGCCAGCGAGCAGAGGTAGGGATCGGGCGCGCCGGCGCCGCACGACCCGAGGGCGGAGCCGTACGAGGTGTTCTCGTCCATCACGACCAGGATGTGTGCGGGCCCGCCGCGGTTCGGGGCCGCCGAGGCGGCGGCGGAGGTCCCGGCGCCGGTGGCGGCGGCGGTCGGTGACGCCGCGGGCGTCGCCGCCGGGGAGGGTGGCCCGGGTGGCGCCGCCCCCGCCGGGCCGCAGCCGGCGAGCGCGGCGGCGAGCAGGAGAGGGGCGCAGCCGCGGCGGAACGTCATCCGCGCCATGATCTCTCCATGAACCGGGTGCCGCCGCGGCGCGTAGTGGGGGCGTGAGCACCGTGGCCACCGCTCACTCGTGGACGGGCCTGCCGGCGCCCGGCACGGCGCGGGACGGGCGGAGCGCCGCCGCCCCGGACGAGGAGCTCATCGCCGCGCTGATGCGGGACCACGGCGGGGCCCTGCTCGCGCACGTCCGCCGCCGCGTCGGGGATGCGAGCCGTGCCGAGGACATCGTCCAGGAGGTGATGCTGCGGGCCTGGCGCCACGCCGACCGCCTCGACCCGGGCGGCGGATCGCTGCGCCCGTGGCTCTTCACCACCGCCGATCACCTGGCCACGGACGCCCACCGGGCCCGCAGGGCGCGCCCCCCCGAGGTCGGGGGCGCGGCGCTGGACGGCTGCACCGTGGCCGATGCGACCGACCGCGCCGCGGACGCGCTGGACGTGGCCGGAGCGCTGCGCGCTCTGACCCCGGAGCATCGCAGCGTGCTCGTCGAGACCTACTACCGAGGCCGGACCGTGGCCGAGGCGGCGGCGGTCCTCGGCATCCCGGTGGGAACCGTGAAGTCGCGCAGCTACTACGCGCTGCGCGCCCTGCGCCTGGCCCTGGAGGAGCGGGGGTGGCACGGATGACCCAGCCGTGCGAGGAGGTGCGGATGGCGCTCGGCGCCCACGTGCTGGGCACCCTCGACGCGGCCGAGGGCGAGCGCGTGACGGCCCACGTGGAGGGCTGCGCGGGCTGCCGTGCCGAGCTGCGGGCGATCGCCGAGCTTCCGGCCGTGCTGGGACGCCTGAGCGCCGACGAGGTTGCGGGCACGCCCCGTGCCTCCCCCCCCGATCCGGCGGAGGGCCCCGCGGGACTGCTCGAGCGCACCCTGGCGGAGATGCGCCGCCGGCGCCGGCGTGCCCGCCTGCGGCTGCGCATCGCGCTCGCCACGGCGGGGCTCGCAGTCCTGGCGGCCGGGGGTGGCGCCCTCGGGATCGCCCTCGACAGCCGGGCGGGGCCCCTCGCGGGGGCGGCGGCGCGGCTCAGCGCCACCGACACGGCGACCGGCGTGGCGGCGAGCGCGGACGTCTACGCGGAGAGCTGGGGGAGCACCATCCGCCTGTGGATCTCGGGGGTCACCCCCGGTCAGAGCTGCGAGCTGGTCACGGTGGCCCCCGACGGGTCCGAGGAGATCGCGGGCACCTGGTCGGTGGGCTACACCGGTGCGGTGGAGGTGAGCGGGGCCACGGGCCTGACCCCCGATCGCATCGCCGCGCTGCGGGTCGTGACCACGGGGGGGAGCGTGCTGGTGAGCCTTCCCGGCGCTCGCACCGCCGGCGGGTGAGCCGCCATGACGCGGTGGTCGTCGGGGCCGGACCCAACGGTCTGGCCGCCGCGATCACGCTGGCGGAGCGGGGCTGGTCCGTCCACGTCATCGAGGCCGCGGACCGGATCGGGGGCGGCTGCCGCACCGAGGCGCTGACCCTGCCGGGGTTCCGTCACGACGTCTGCTCCACCGTCCACGCCTTCGCCCCGGTCTCGCCCTTCCTGCGCTCCCTCGACCCGGCGGCGCTCGGCGTGGAGTGGGTGACATCGCCCGCGCCGCTCGCGCACTCCTTCGCCGACCGCCCCGCTGTCGTCGTGGAGCGCGACATCACGGCGACGGCGGCGGCGCTGGGAGCCGACGGGGCCCGCTACGCGCGGCTCCTCGCACCGCTCGTCCACGCGGGGCGCCCGTTCGCCGAGTCCCTCCTCGGTCCCCTGGTCCGGATCCCCCGGCACCCGCTCTTCCTGGCCGGCTTCGGCCGCGACGCGGCCCTCCCCGCAACCCTGCTCGCGCGCCGGTTCAGCCACCCGGGCGCGCGCGCCCTGCTCGCGGGGGCCGCGGCCCACGCGAGGGCGCCCCTCCCCAGCCCCTCACGGCGGGAGCCGCGCTGGAGATGCTGGCGACCGCGCACGCGGGCGGCTGGCCCGTGGTGCGGGGGGGATCGCAGGCGCTCGCCGACGCCCTGGCGCGCCGTCTCGGTGACCTCGGGGGCAGCGTCGAGACCGGGCGCCGCGTCAACGGCCTGGGTGACCTGCCGGCGGCGCGCACGTATCTCTTCGACGTCTCCCCATGGCAGCTCGCGGAGATCTGCGGCGCCGCGCTCGCCCCGCGGTACGTGGCCGCGCTGCGGCGGTTCCGGCGCGGGCCGGGCGTGTTCAAGCTCGACTACGCGCTGAGCGGCGCCATCCCGTGGCGCGATCCGGCCTGCCTGCGCGCGGCGACCGTCCACGTGGGCGGACCCCTCGAGGAGGTGGCGGCCGCGGAGGCCGACGCGGCGAGCGGCCGGCTGGCCGAGCGCCCCTTCCTGCTCGTGGTCCAGGCCTCGCTCGGCGATCCGACCAGGGCACCCGAGGGACGCCACACCGCCTGGGTCTACTGCCACGTCCCCAACGGCTGCGACGTCGACCTCACGGAGCGGGTGGAGCGGATCCTCGAGGAGCACGCGCCGGGGTTCCGCGACACGGTCCTGGCCCGCCGGGCGCTCACCGCGCAGGGCATGGAGCGCCACAATCCCAACTGCGCGGGCGGCGACATCGGGGGCGGTCGCAACAGCGTGCGCCAGCTGCTCTTCCGCCCCGTGCTGGGCCTCAGGCCGTATGCAACCCCCAACCCGCGCATCTTTCTCTGCTCGGCCTCCACCCCGCCGGGAGGTGGCGTGCACGGGATGTGCGGCTGGCATGCGGCGCAGAGCGTTCTGCGCCGGCACGGCGCGGCGTCGCGCGCCGCCGGCCGGGAGCCCTCGAGCCCGCGCTAGCGCCGCGGCGCGCGCCCGCGACGGCTCATCCCTCGGGGACCGGCTCCAGCGCCTCCAGGCGAAGCTCGAGAGGCGGGTGGGCGGCCGCGAGGGCGCGGTCCCAGCCTCCGAGCCCGCTCTCCAGCTCACCGAGGAAGCTCAGCGCCCGATGCAGGCCCGCCCCCCTGCCGCAGGCAGCCACCGCGGCGTCGGCCGCGTACTCGCGGCGGCGGGCCCCCCGGGCGGCCACCGGGCCCAGCACCAGCCGCACCAGCAGCCACGCCGGCCAGAGGACCACCCATCCGGCCACGGCGATCAGCGCGTTGCGCTGCTCGGCGAGCCAGCAGCCCCCGCTGTACAGAGCGGCGAGGGGGAGGCCGCAGCAGAGGACGAACCGATCGGCGACGCCGTCCCCCGCCGCCCAGTGCCAGACACCGTGGCAGAGCACCGCGCCGAGCGCCTCCGCGGCGAGCCCGTCGTCCCCGATCTCGTCGAGGAGGGCCCGACCGATCACCAGGTGCCCGACGTGAGCGCGCACGCGCAGGGAGCCGGTGTCGGCCACCAGAACCCGGGGCAGGGTGGAGAGCTCCAGGTCGCGAGCGGCGGCGCAGAGCAGGGGGAGGACGCGGGCGGCCTCCCGGCGGCTCATGCGCCGGCAGCCGCGCAGCGACAGCAGGCGGGCTTCGAGCGGCGCGCTGGCGGCGAGGAGAGCGAGCGAGAGCACCAGCCCGCCCCCGAGGGAGGCGAGGAGCTGGAGGGGCTGCCCGAGGACCAGGGTGCGGAGGGCAGCTCCGAGCGCCTGGGCCGAGGCGCTCACGGCCCCCCATGCCACGCCCACCACGCCCTGCCCGAGGCTGCCGGCGGACCCGCCCGTGAACGCCGTGCCGAGGAGGCCGAGCAGCCCGCCCAGCACCGAGCTCACGACCAGCAGCCACACGGCCAGCCAGACCCCCGACCAGGCGCAGAGCAGGGCACAGGCCGCGGTGCCGCCCCGCTGCAGCAGCGCGCGGGCCAACCTGTCCGAGGGGGTGACCGGGAGGCCGGCGGGCGCCGGGGCACGCCCGCCCACGGGTGGCGCGGAGGCGCTCATGCCGCCCTCCCGCAGAGGGGTGGGGAGATCGTCACGGTGGCGGGGAGCGGCGCGCCCGCGGCCGCGCTGAGCACCACCGCCTCCCCCGTCCGCAGTCGCTGCAGGGTGGTGGGCTCGACGGCGAAGCGATCCATGGTCTGCACCGAGCGGCTCCCGACCTCCCCGCCCCGCGCGTACGAGCGGGTGACGCGCACGCCGCGCACGGTGCCGATGGTCCGGGCCACGGCCGCGGCGTCATCCGCCCCCAGCCGGTGGGCGATGAGCACCCCCGCGCCCAGCAGGGTGGCGCGAAGCCGCCCAGCGGTGCGGGCGTCGGGGAGCTGCTGGGTGCTGACCACGGTGGCGACCCGCGCCTCCCGCGCCTGGCGGAGCAGATCCTCGATCTGGCCCGGGTCGTCGAGGGCGGCGAACTCGTCGAGCACCAGCAGGGCCGCCCCCGGCCGTGGCTCCCGCAGCCGTTGGAACGCGGCCTGCTTGATGTCCTGGATGAGGACACGCGCCATCAGGGCGGTGTCCTGCGTCGCCGCCATGGCGGGGAGGCTGATGTAGGTCACGCCCCGGCCGCCCAGGGCCGCGGCCAGGTCGAGCTGGGGCCCTTCCGCATCGAGGAGGGAGCCGTACTCGCCGTGGAGGAGGGCGCCGAGCCGGGCGCGGACGCCCTCCAGGGCTTCCACCGTCACGCCGCCGCGCCGGGCGAGGTCGGCGAGGTCCTGGGCGAGCTCGGGCGCCTGGTCGCGAGCGGCGTGAGCGAGGCCGGGCATCCTCGTGCGGTCGAGCTCGCGGCGCAGGCGTCGCACGGTGACGGGCTCCCCCAGGGCGCGGAGCACACCGGTCACGATGGAGATGGCCTCCCCGGAGATGTTCCGGTACACCTGCGCGGCGTCCCCGTGGGTGAACGCGGAGACCAGCTTGTCGGCCACCTGGGCCCGGCTGCCGGCGGCGCACGGGTTGTACCCGAGGGTCGCCTCCTCACCGGGGACCACCTCGCGGAAGGGGCAGCCGGCCGCGCTCGCGAGGTCACGCGCGGCGGAGCGGAGCGACGCCCCCTTGGCGTCGACGAGGACCACGGCGAGGCCGGTGGCGGCCGCGCCCTCCGCGAGGCGGACCGCGGTGGTGGTCTTGCCGGAGCCGGTGAGACCGAGGAGGGTGACGTGCTGGGCGACCCCGCGCGGGACAGGGATGTCGAACGGGGCTCCGCTCAGGGTGTCGATCCCAAGCCGGATGACGGCCGGCGGATGGGGGAGGGGTGCTGCCGCTTGGGTGCGCGGCTCGACGGTTCGCGGACGCGGGCGGGGCACGGCGCCTGATCGTCGCACGGACGCCGAGCGTTCCGAAAGTCCGGGGCACCGCGCGGGGCGGGCCCGTGACGGGGCTCGATGAAGCCCTCCAGGCCGCGCTCCTCGACCAGCCCTCTCATCCTGGCCACCGCCCGCGCGCTGGGCAGGTACCACCACACGCCATCGGCGTCGGGGTCCACCGCGTAGGCGCCGGCCAGGAGGTCGAGGCGCGCGGATCGCTTGGGGGTGAGGTCGAGCTCGATCGCGATGCGGCGGCCGCCCGGAAGCCGCAGCAGGCCGTCCGGCACGCGGCGCTGCGGATCCCAGCGGCCCCGGCGCCGCGCCTCCCGCATCCGGTCACGGCGCAGCTCCCGCTCCGTGGTCCAGGAGGAGCCGGGGTGCGCGGCGAGCAGCTCCTCCGAGAGGTCGACCAGGGCGAGGCTGTGCGCGATGCGGGCCAGGTCGAGGGAGACCGGGCGGAGGTCGCAGCCGGACATCCGCGCGCCGCGAGGGGTGGCGCGGACCACCGGGGGCCGGCCGACCAGGACGGCGTCGATGGCGACGAACCCCGCCTCCCGCAGCGCGCCGAGCCCGGCGGCGACCGTGGCACCGAAGCGTGCGGCGAGCTGGGCCGCGCTCACCATCCCGTGCCGGACGATGTAGGCGAGCAGGTCGCGGTCCGGGCCGGGTGGCGGCGGGGGGGAGGGCCGGTCGGGCTCCGGGCTCGCCGTCCCCACCCCGGTCCGCCGTGGCGGGCCTGCCATCAGCGTGAGGGTCCTCCTCGCGGTGCCGGAGGGCGGCTTGGCGCGCCGCCGTGGGCGTCCCGGTAGTGTGCCCGGGCCGGGGTGGCCCCGGCGCGCCTCATGGGGGCCGGCGGGCGCGCCGGGCGCTTGCCCGGTGCAGCGCGACCGGTTCTGGACGATCATGTGCGGCGCGGGGTGGAATGCTCAGGCTGGAGGGCTACCCATGGACCTGATGGACGGGGCGACGCGGTCGGTGCGCCGGGGGGACGCGGGGTGGTTCCGCGGCGAGGTGTGGCTGTCCGAGCTGGCCCAGGAGGGGGTTCCGGGCGGCGTCGAGATGGCGAGCGTCCACTTCGCTCCGGGGGCGCGCACCGCCTGGCACGCGCACCCGCAGGGGCAGCTCCTTCATGTCGTGGGCGGGACGGGCCTGGTCCAGAGCCGGGGCGGCGAGGCGCGGCTCGTGCGCGCGGGCGACACCGTTCGCGCCGAGCCCGGCGAGGTGCACTGGCACGGGGCGACCTCGGGCCAGTCCATGACCCACCTCGCCATCCAGCCCGCGGGCACCGAGTGGCACGAGCACGTGGAGGACGAGGGGTACCGCACGGCGCAGCGGCTGGCCGAGAGCCGCTGATCCTCAGCCCGGCAGGGGCCGGGCCCGGCGCCCGTCCCCGGACGCGCCGCCGCGCCACGGCTGGCGGAGCAGGCTCACGCCGCAGACCTGGCGCGCGCCGCCCTGGAGGCGGAGGGCTCGGGCGACCTCGTCGAGCGTGCGGCCGTCGGTGAAGACGTCGTCGACGACGAGGAGGCGCCGGCGCCGGGTCCGCCCGGGGTCGGGCACGCGCAGAAGGGGCCGGATCAGCTCCTCGGCGATGCGCCGCCGCTCCGGCCCGGCGCGCCCCGCGAGGCGGGGGGTCGGGCCCGTCTTCACCACGGCCGGGGGGTCCGCGACATCGAGCCTGTGGGCGTGCTCCTCGGGGAGGCAGTCGCGGGCCGCGCGCAGGATGGCGCCGACGTGATCGCGGTCGCGCCCCCCCTCCCCGACGAACGTCGGGCTCGCGAGGACCAGGTCGAAGCCCTCCAGCAGCCCCCGCTCGGCGAGGAACCCGGCCAGCATCCTGCCGAAGGAGGCAGCCCACAGGGACGCGCCCCGGTACTTGTACGCGTCCAGCCGTGCCCCGAGCGGCCCGCGGCGCTCGGCGATCGCGAGGTTCCAGTCGAACCACCGCGAGGCGCTGGCGCAGAGCGGGTTGCGGCAGCGCCCCAGGCCGGCGCCGAGGCGGCGTCCGCAGACAGCGCACGCGGCGCGGGCGAGGGCGGCGCCGCGTGTCGCGCCTGGAGAGGCGGCGGCGTCCGGTATTGGTGTGGGCAGAAACACAGGAACGATGATATCCGGACCACGCCGGGTGCGCAGGGCGGACGCCGCGATGCGGGCGGGCGCCGTGCCGTGCCCCCCGAGGGGCCGTCGTGGTACGAGTCGCCGCCCGGCCACGGCCGCCTCCCGGGCGTCTCCCTCAGTCTCGGCGCGCCAGCTCGGCTCGCAGCCCGGCGATCACGGTCCTGAGCCCGCGCTCGTACTCCTCGTCGTCGTCCCACTCCGAGGCGGTCTCGTGGGAGAGCCGGAGCGAGCCGTAGTCGCCTCCCTCCTGCTCGCGCACCGCCTGCAGGATGCTCTCGCCGCGGTTGGCCTGTGCGATCCCGCTCACCTCGCACTCGATGTAGCCGAAGGTGTAGGAGAGCAGCGTGCACCAGGCCGAGACCGCCTGGCGCGGGGCGAAGCCGGCCGCGTGGAGGACGGCGAACGCCCGTGCCACCGGGCGGAGCGCCGCCGGGTCGGCGACGGGCCGGCCCCAGACCAAGGGGAAGATGGAGCGGTGGCGCAGCATCAGGCGGCGGAACTCGATCAACCCGGTGCGGACCAGCTCCTCCCAGTCGCGTCCCGACACCTCCGGGAGGGGGACCCGTGACAGCACCAGCGCCACCAGCCCGTCGAGCAGCGCGGCCTTGCTCGGCACGTGGTGATAGAGGCTCATCGCCTCGACGCCGAGCACGGCCCCGAGGCGGCGCATCGAGAGGGCCTCGAGGCCCTCGGCGTCGGCGAGGTCGAGCGCCGCGTCGAGGATGCGCTGGCGGGTGAGGGCGGGACGATCGAGTGCTGGGGGTTGCACGGCGCGGTGCTTACATTGTAAGGTGCGGCGCGTCAGGCTTACACCGTAAGATGCCGTGAAGCGCGACCCGGAGGGCCACCGCGCCGGGGCGGGGCCGGAGGACAGACGATGACGAGATTGGGCCGGATCCTGAGCCGCCACCCCTGGTGGTCGATCGGCTTCGCCGTCCTGGTGACGGTCCTGGGATTCGCCCTGTCGGGAGTGGTCTCCGACCGCCTGAGCAACTCCATCTCCGGCTACTCCGACCCCTCGTCCCCCAGCGCCCGGGCGGTCGCCGAGGTGCAGCGCGCGACCGGTGTCAACATCGACGAGGGGTACACGCTCCTCGTCTCCCTGCCGCAGCCCGCGAGCCTGGCCCAGCCCGTGCCGGCGCGGGTCGCGGCCGCGGTTCGGCTGCTGCGCGGCCGGCCCGAGGTGGCGCAGGTCACGGACGCCTGGTCCTCGCGGCTGCCCAGCCTCCTCTCCCGCAACGGGCGCACGGCGGTGGTCGACGCGAGCGTGAGGTCCACCCATGAGAAGGCCGCCATCACCGCCCTCCAGGACGGAATCGCCCGCGATCCGACCCTGCGCGGTCACGTCCTCCTGGGTGGGCCGACGGCGCTCAACGTGCAGGGGAGCGCCCAGGCCAGCAAGGACCTGGCCTTCGCGGAGACGATCGCGGTTCCGATCCTGCTGGTCCTCCTGCTGCTGATCTTCCGCGGGGTGGTGGCGGCGCTGCTGCCGCTGCTCGGGGCGGTGGTCAGCATCGGCGCCACCACGCTGCTCCTCCTCGCCGCGGTGACCGCCACCAACGTGTCGGTGTACGCCCTGAACCTCGTGTACGCCCTGGGGATCGGGCTGTCCATCGACTTCAACCTCCTGACCGTCTCCCGCTATCGCGAGGAGATGGACCGGCGGGGCCCCGGAGTCGAGGCCGTGGAGCGGACCGTGGCGACCGCGGGCCGGACCGTCCTCTTCAGCGCCGCCACGGTCACGGCGGCCCTGGGTGCGCTCCTCCTCCTGCCCATCCCGTCGATGTCCTCGATGGGGCTCGCCGGGATGCTGGTCACCCTGTGCGCGGCAGCCAACGCCGTGCTGGTGCTGCCGGCCGTGCTGGCGCTGCTCGGGCGGCGGGTGGACGCGCTGCCCCTGCTGCGCCGCCGGCCCCGGCGGCCGCGCGACGAGACGCGGGGCTTCTGGGTGCGGCTCTCGCGTGTCGTGATGCGCCAGCCCGCGGGTGTTGCCGTGGTCACCGCCGCCGCGCTGCTGGCGGCGGGGTCCCTCTCGCTCGGGGTGGTCTTCGCCGGCTACAGCACGAGCGAGCTGCCCTCGAACCTCGCCGCGGTCCGCGTGGCGAACCAGCTCTCCCACGACTTCCCCGGGCTGTCGGCGAGCCCGCTGCAGATGGTGATCGAGGGCGGCGCGGCGGCCGCCCCGGCGGTGTCGGCGTACGCGAGGGATCTCGCCGGGGTCCCCGGCGTCGACTCCGTCGCGCCGCCCCTGCGGGTGAGCGCCGGCCTCTGGGAGGTGGACGCGAGCCTCCGAGGCCAGCCGCTCTCCGCGGAGGCCATCGCCACCCTCGACCGCGTCCGCTCCATCCCCACCCGGCTCACCCCCCTCCCCACCGGATACACCGCCTTCTTCGCCGACGAGGAGGCGAGCCTGGGCTCGCACCTTCCCGCGGCGGCGGTGATGCTCGCCATCACCACGCTCGTCATCCTCTTCCTCATGACCGGCTCGGTCGTGCTGCCGGTCAAGGCGCTGGTCATGAACGCGCTCACGCTGTCCGCGACCCTGGGCCTGCTGGTGCTGGTCTTCCAGGACGGCTTCGCCTCGGGCGCGCTGGGATTCGCTCCGCCGGGGAGCATCGACATCGAGACCCCCGTCCTGGTGGGGTCCCTCGCCTTCGGGCTCTCGACGGACTACGGCGTGTTCCTGCTCAGCCGCATCCGCGAGGAGCACCTCTCCGGGCTCGCGACCCGGGAGGCGGTCGCCCTGGGGCTGCAGCGCGTCGGCCGGGTGGTGACGGCCGCCGCCCTGCTCCTCTGCATCGCGGTGGGAGCTCTGGCTCTCTCCAGCACCGTGGTTCTGAAGGAGATCGGACTCGGCGCCGCGCTCGCCGTGCTGATCGACGCCTCGATCGTGCGGGCCCTGCTCGTGCCGTCGGTGATGGCCCTGCTCGGGCGCTGGAACTGGTATGCGCCGCGTCCCCTCGCCGCGTTCCATCGCTGGCTGCGCATCGACGGGGCCGAGGGGGAGCGCCAGGCGGCGGCCGCCTGAGCGGGCCGCCGCGGGTCCCCGCGGTTGGCGGGGCGGGCGCGGGGGAGCTGCTCACCGTATGCTGGTGAGGCGATGCCGGTCATGCGCATGAACCACGCGGTGCTCTACGTCCGCGACGCGGCGCGCACCGCCGCCTTCTACCGCGAGGTCCTGGACTTCCGGATCGTCTTCGAGATGTCCGGAGGCAGTGCCCTCTTCCTCCAGGCGCCGGGGAGCAGCAACGACCACGACCTCGGTCTCTTCACGGTGGGGGAGGGGGCGGGCCCGTCCACCGCGGGCCACGGCAGCGTGGGGCTGTACCACATCGCCTGGGAGGTGGACACGCTGGACGAGCTCGACCGGATCGCCCAACGGCTCGGCGAGCGCGGGGCGCTGGTGGGCGCCACCGACCACGGCACCACCAAGGCCCTGTACGCGAGGGACCCCGACGGCTTGGAGCTCGAGGTGTCCTGGCTCGTCCCGGCGACGCTGCTCACCGATGACATGCGGTTGCGGATGGCCCCGCTGGACCTGGCCGCGGAGCGGGCGCGCTTCGGGGGGTCGACGCGGGGTGGGGTGGGGGTGTCGCAGCCCGCCTGAGCCATCCGGGCGGGTGGTAGAATGCCCGCGACATTGACCGGGATCGATGTGAGGAGGAGCTCATGTCCCCTGCCCGCGACCCGCGCCGTACCGCCCGGCTCGACGCCGATGGTCTGCGCGAGGCGGTGCGCGCGCGCTATGCGGCCGCCGCCACGGCCGTGGAGGGAGGTGGGGACGCCGCCCGCGTCGAGGCCGCGCTGCGTGATGCGGACCGGGCCCCGGGGGCGGCCGCCGGTCCCGCCGCCCCGTGCTGCTCGGACGGGTGCGGGTGCGCCCCGGATGCCGCGCCGCCTCAGGCAGCCCTCTACTCCGACGCGGAGACGGCCCTGCTCCCCGCCGATGCGGTGCGGGCCTCCCTGGGCTGCGGCAACCCCACGGCGCTCATCGACCTCCGCCCCGGAGAGGTGGTCCTGGACCTGGGCTCGGGCGGCGGCATCGACGTGCTCCTCTCCGCCCGCCGGGTCGGGCCCTCGGGGTTCGCCTACGGCGTCGACATGACCGACGAGATGCTCGCGCTCGCCGAGCGCAACGCCGCCGAGCAGGGCGCCACCAACGTGAGCTTCCTGAAGGGGACGATCGAGGACCTGCCGCTGCCCGACCGAAGCGTCGACGTGGTGATCTCCAACTGCGTCATCAACCTGAGCGCCGACAAGGGCCGGGTGCTGCGCGAGGCGCACCGGGTCCTGCGGCCCGGAGGACGCTTCGCCGTCTCCGACATCGTGCTGCAGGGGGAGCTTCCCGAGGACGTCCGCCGGGACACCGAGCTGTGGGTCGGGTGCGTCGCCGGCGCGCTCGACGAGGGCGAGTACCGCCGGCTCCTCCTGGCCGCCGGCTTCACCGGGGTCGAGGTCGAGGTCACCCGCGACCACACCCGGGAGCGGGGCTTCGAGACCCCGACCGGCCGCGTGGTCAGCGCGTTTGTCCGCGCCACCCGGCCGCAGCAGGCGTGATGCCGGTTCCCGCCGCGGCGGCGAGGCCGCCCACCGTGCTCTTCGTCTGCGTGCACAACGCGGGCCGGTCCCAGATGGCCGCGGCCCTCCTCGCGCGCCACGCCGCCGGGCGCGTCCGGGTGCTGTCGCGGGGGTCGGAGCCCGCCGACCGTCTCAACACCGCGGTCGTCGAGGCGATGGCCGAGATCGGGCTCGACATCACGCAGGCGCGTCCGACCCGCCTCGACGAGAGCGCGGTGCAGGTCGCCGACGTCGTCATCACCATGGGTTGCGGGGATGCCTGCCCGTTCCTCCCCGGGAGGCGGTATCTCGACTGGGAGCTGGAGGACCCGGCGGGAAAGCCGCTCGCCGTGGTGCGCCGCATCCGCGACGAGATCGACGCCCGGGTGCGGGCGCTGGCGGCCGACCTCCTGGCCGGGGCAGCGGAGGAGGGCGGGGTCTGAGAGCAGCGGGGCTGGCTGCGGGCAGCGGCGCACCACCCGGCGCCGTGGCGCATCCGTGGGAGTGGTGCGCCCTCGCCGGAGGCCCGGCGCGGGGGGTGGAGGGCGCTTCCGGAGGACGGCGCGCGCGCGGATGCATGAGGAGAGAGCCATGGAGCCCGGACCCACGGTGACCGATGGACCCGCTTACGAGTTCAGCGTCGAGGTCCCCCTCGACGCCGCCGCGGCCGGCGCGCGGGTCCGCGATCTCCTCCGCGAGGAGGGGTTCGGGGTGCTGACCGAGATCGACGTGCGCGAGACCATGAGGCGGAGGCTGGACGTCGAGTTCCGTCCCTACACGATCCTCGGAGCCTGCAACCCATCCCTCGCCCATCGGGCCCTCGTGGCCGAGCCGGGGGTGGGCGTGCTCCTGCCCTGCAACGTGGTGGTGGAGGAGGCCGGGCCGGGGCGCAGCCGGATCAGGTTCATGGAGCCCCTCGCCGCCCTCTCCCTGGTGGGGGGTGGCGCCGTCGAGGAGGTGGCGCGCGAGGCCTCGGAGCGGCTCCACCGCGTCGCGGGGCGGCTCGCCGCCTGATCCGGAGCGGGCGCGGAGGCTGTCCCGCGCGCTCCCCGGGGAGGTTCCCGCGAGGCGAGGGCGACGGGGTCAGACCGGGGTGCCGCGACCGCGGACGGGCGGGTCGGGCGATGATCAGGGGGATGGACAGCCTCGTGCCCCGGCCGGGGCCGGTCGCCCTGGTGGGGAGCGGGGAGTACCTCCCGGTGATGCTCGAGGTGGAGGCGGCGCTCATCGCGGGCCGCCCGCCCCGCTACGTCCAGCTTCCGACCGCCGCCGGCGAGGAGGGATCCGCCTCGATCGACCGCTGGGTGGCCCTGGGTGCCCGACAGGCGGCTCGCCTGGGGGTCGAGGCCGTCCCCGTCCTGGCTCTCGACCGCGCCACGGCCGACGCCGAGGAGAACGCCCGGCGGGTGGCCGGCGCCGGGCTCATCTACCTCTCCGGGGGCCGCCCCGCCCATGTCGTCGCCACCCTCCGCGGCACCCGGGTGTGGGAGGCGATCCTCGCCGCGTGGCAGGGTGGTGCCGCGCTCGCCGGATGCAGCGCCGGCGCCATCGCCCTGACCGCGTGGGTCCCCGACCTGCGCGACCGGGGCGCGGCGCCCGGGGACGGCCTGGCGGTGGTCCCCTGGCTGCGGGTCCTGCCCCACTTCGACCGCCTCGAGCGGTGGGCCCCCGGCATGGGGGAGGGCGTGGCCGCGCATCTGCCGCCCGGCGTCGCGCTCGTCGGCATCGACGAGGAGACGGCGATCATGAGCGAGGGCGACGACCTGCGGTGCTGGTCGGTGTGGGGACGCCGGGCGGCGTGGGTGCTCAGCGCGGATGGGCGCCGGCCCTTCGGAGCGGGGGAGGAGCTCCGGGTGTGAGGGGGGGGGCATCAGTCGCGCTTCGGAGCATGGGGACCGCCCCCCGGGCGCCTCTCCACCGGGGGGTCCCGGCGGGTGAAGTCGACGCTGATCACCTCGTCGGCGGTCCGCCGCGTCTCCCGCACCTGGCGGATGAACGCGCGCCGGTCGGCGTCGGTGCGCATCCCACCGGCCAGGCTGCGCGGCCAGAGGTGGTCGGCGAGCACCACGTTGACCTCGGCGGCATAGAGCGTCAGGCGGGCGCCGAGGTACAGCCAGGCCATGAGCCCGATCACCCCGGCGAGGGAGCTGTACAGCCGTGAGGCGTGGACCACCTCGTGCTGGACGTAGAGCACCCCGAGGCTCTGGAGGACGGTCCAGCCCACGGCTCCGACCAGGGCCCCGGGGAGCAGCGTCCTCCAGGTGAGGCGCTGGTTGGTGAGCACCTGGAAGGCGAGCAGGTAGAGGACGGTGTTGAGGGCCAGGGAGCCCGCGATCCCCAGCACGGCCGCGGGGATCGCCAGGCCGCCGGTGACGCCCTGGAGGCTGGCGAGCGCCGCGGACACCAGGAAGGCGAGCCCGAGGATCACCAGCATCAGCAGGCCGCGCAGGCGCGACCACCACGGCCTGGGCCGTTCGGCGTAGGGGATGTCCCAGACCGCGTTCATCGCCCGTTCGGTCGCGAGGGTCACCCCGAGCCCCGCCCACAGCGCCCCGGCGAGGCCGACCCCGAGAGCGACCTGGCTGCCCGAGACGGCGCCCGTGAGCAGACCGGAGAGCCCGGGGAGGTCGCGGTTGACCGCGTCGAGGACGTGGCTCTGGAGGCTGGGATGCCCATCCAGGACAAACCCGAGGATCGCGGCGAAGGCGAGCAGGAGCGGCATCATGGAGAGGAAGCCGTAGTAGGCGATGAGGGCGGCGAGGCTGCCCCCCTGGTCGCCGCCGAACTTGCGCACGACCGCCACCGGGAAGGCGAGCCACGCGTGCCCCTCCTGGAACCGGTCGATCGCGTCCAGGAGCCGCCGAGCGGCGCGCCCGGTGGCCCGCAGCCGCGTGCCGATCACGGTCCGCCCTCGACGCGCCAGATCCCCGCCGCGGCGGGACCGAGCCGCAGCGCCCCCGCGAGCTCGCGGGCGTCCCCGGTCGCCAGGAGCCGGTGGAGGCGGCCGGCCCCGGCCGGCAGGACGGCGTCCGCCACGCCGAGGTTCAGGGCGATGATGTGGCGCCCCCGCTCCGCCGCCAGCCATCGGGCCTCCGGGTCCCGGCGCACGCGAGTGGCGGCCGGGTTGCCGCAGCCGAGGTCGGCAGTCTCGCGGCGGAGCCGGGTGAGCCGCCGGTACCAGTCGAGCAGCGCCCGGTGGTCGCCCTCGTCACGCTCCTGCCAGCGCAGCCGTGAGGCGGCGAAGGTCGCCTCGGCCTGCGGGTCGGGGATGCTCTCCGGGTCCCACCCCTGGCCGGCGAACTCGCGGCGGCGCCCCTCGGTGACCAGACGGCCCAGGTCCGGCGCGTGATCGGTGAAGTACAGGAACGGCGTGCTCGCACCCCACTCCTCGCCGGCGAAGAGGAGGGGGACGTACGGCGACGTGAGCAGGAGCAGGGCCGCGGCGCGCAGCCGCGCCCCGTCCACGAGCTGGCTGAGCCGATCCCCGCGCGCCCGGTTGCCCACCTGGTCGTGGTTCTGCACGCAGACCACGAAGTGATCTCCGCTCAGGTCGCCGGGATCGCGTCCGCGGCGGTGGCGCAGCCACGGCGAGTGCTGTCCGCGGTAGACGTACGGGGAACGGAGCGCGGTGGCGAGATCGGAGATCCCCCGGTAGTCGACGTAGTAGCCGTGGGCCTCGCCGGTCAGCGCCGTGTGCACCGCGTGGTGGAAGTCGTCCGCCCAGTGGGCGTCGGCTCCCCAGCCTCCGAGCGAGCGGGGGCGCACGGCTCGGGGGTCGTTGCGCTCCGTCTCCAGGATGAGCCACAGCCGCCGGCCCAGCCTCTCCTCGAGGCGGTCGACCTCCTCCGCCAGCTCCTCCACGATGTGGGTCGCGCTCTCGTCGTGGAGCGCGTGCACGGCGTCGAGGCGGAGGCCGTCGGCGTGGTAATCGCTAAGCCACATGACCGCGTTGGCGACCACGAAGCCGCGGACCTCGTCACTTCCCGCCCCATCGAGGTTCACCGCCCGCCCCCAGGGGGTCCGGTGATCGTCGGTGAAGTAGGGCCCGAACTCCGCCAGGTGGTTCCCCGCCGGCCCGAGGTGGTTGTACACGACGTCGATGACCACCGCGAGGCCGCGGCGATGGCAGGCGTCGACCAGCCGGCGGAGCCCATCGGGACCTCCGTAGCCGGCGCGCACGGCGAAGAGGTCGACACCGTCGTACCCCCAGCCGCGCCCCCCCGCGAACTCGGCGACCGGCATCAGCTCCAGCGCCGTCACCCCCAGGTCGACGAGGTGGTCGAGGCGTGCGATGGCGGCGTCGAAGGTGCCCTCGGCGGTGAAGGTGCCGACGTGCAGCTCGTAGAGGATGGCCTGCCCCAGGGGCGGAGCCGTCCACCCCGCGTCCTGCCAGGGGAAGTCGGCGTCGATGAGCTGCGAGGGGCCGTCCACGCCCTCGGGCTGGAGGCGCGAGCGCGGGTCGGGGAGCGGCGGTCCCCCGTCCAGACGGAAGCCATAGCGCAGGCCGGGGACGAGCAGCGGCGACGCGATGGCGTGCCAGCCGCCACCCTCGGCGGCCATGGGGAGGGCTCCGTCGCCCTCGACCGCGAGCTCGACGCGCCGCGCCCGTGGCGCCCAGACGGCCAGGCGCATCAGGCCCCCCCGGACGCCCCGCCGGCCCTCTCCAGGAGGGCGACCGGGAAGTCGCGCAGAAGGGCGGCGAGGCTCACCCGCCCGCCCTGGCGGGAGTTGTCCATGAGGTTGACCCATGCGCCCCGCGGGAGCGCGAGCGACGTGTCCCCCCAGCCTCCGCGCAGCGAGTGGACAAGCCGGGGGCAGACCGTGATCGCCTCGGGCCCCGCGCCGCGCGCGAAGGCGACGACGTGGTCCGCCCGGTCGCCGTCGGCCCGGAGGTCCCGGTAGTCGCCCTCCCGACCGAAGGCGTGCGGCCGGCGGCGGCGCAGCTGCAGCGCGGAGCGGATCAGGAAGAGCTTGGCGAGCTCGGTGGTGGGGCCCGACCAGGCCGCGGGGCCGCCGAGCCCGTCCAGCGCCGCGAGCAGGCGGACCCTTCGCGCGTAGTCCACGGGGTGCCGGTTGTCCGGATCCACCAGGGTGAGCTGCCACAGCTCGGTGCCCTGGTAGGTGTCCGGCACGCCCGGCGCGGTCAGGCGGAGCAGCGTCATCGCGAGCGATGTCGCCTCGGCGGGCCGGCGCAGCTCGGAGACGAAGGCGTCGACCTCGCGGGTGAACCGCCCGTCGGCGAGGAGGCTGCGAACGAATGCTGCAAGCTGCTCCCGGTAGGCGTCGTCGGGGGCCACCCAGGAGGTCCGCTGCTTGGCCTCGGACGCCGCCTTGACCATGTAGGCCGTGAGCCGGTCCGCGTCCACCGGCCAGGCGCCCACGACGGTCTGGTACAGGAGCTCGGCCATGGTCCGGCCCGGGACCGCGTCGCGGTGGAGGGGCGCGTGCCACTCCCGCCAGCGCCGCGTCATCTCCGCCCACCTCTGTGCCACCTCGGAGAGCAGGTAGAGGCGGGCCCGCACGTCCTCGCTCCGCTTGGTGTCGTGGGTCGACGTGGCGAGGAGGGACTCGGGGTGGAGCTCCTGGCGCCGCCGGTTCGCCGCGTGGAAGGTGGCGACGTCGACCGCGGGCCGGCCCGGGTCCCCACCCACCTCGCAGGCCGCCGAGAGGGCGGGGAAGCGGTAGAAGGCGGTGTCCTCGGTCCCCTTCGCGGCGATGACGGTGGACGTCTGCTGCAGCCTCAGGACGAAGTCCTGCTCGACCCCGGGGGTGCGCGCGCTGAGCAGCACGTCCCCGATGAGCGCGAGCGTCTCGGGATCGCCCCCCGCGGCCGCCGCCCGGTCCAGCGCCTGCGCGATGCGCCGCCGCTCCGGCGGGTGCGGAACCTGGTCGGCGCTCTCGATGTAGGTGCGGTAGACGTCGAGCCCGATCAGGTACTCGGTGACGCCCGTGCGGATGCGCGCCGCGTCATCGGCGAGCGCGTCCCGTCCCCGCTGCCGGCTCACGGCGCTCAGCATCCGCACCAGGGTGTCCACCATCGGGGACAGGCTCTCGCTCATCACCTCGAGCTTGGCGTGGCGGGTGATCTCCGCGAAGTCGTCGGGGTGGCCGGTGGCCTCGGCCCATCGCCGGCGGAGGAGGTCCCAGCCGGCAGGGTCGATGAAGAGCCCCCCCGCGAGGGCCGCGAACTCGTAGCCGGTCGTCCCGTCCACCGGCCACTCGGCGGGGAGGCTCTCGCCCGGCCCCAGGATCTTCTCGACCAGCAGCCAGCTGCGCGGGTGGCGGGCTCGCATCCGCTCCAGGTAGCGGCGTGGCTGGCGCAGACCGTCGATGTGATCGACGCGGACCCCGTCGACCACCCCCGCGTCGAGGAGGGCGTCCACCCGCGCATGGGTCGCGTCCAGGACCACCGGGTCCTCGACGCGGACCCCGATCAGGGACGTGATGTCGAAGAAGCGCCGGTAGTTGAGCACCACCGTCGCCTCCTTCCAGTGGGTCAGCACGTAGTGCTGGGCGTCCAGCAGCCCGCGCAGGCGCGACGGGTCGCGGTTCACGGCGTTGATCAGGTGCTCGACCTCGGCTCGTGCCGGCCCGGCCGCGAGCTCTGCGGCCAGCTCGGCGGCGAGCCGCCAGCGGTCCTCCACGAACTCCGCGTCGCGCAGGCGGGCGGCGAGACCCGAGACCGCGGTGCCGCTCAGCAGGCCGGCCAGAGTCTCCCGGGAGAGCGGGAGGCGATGGGGGCCGCAGGCGACCACCACGCCGTCGTCGACGGCGAGGCGGACGCTTCCCGAGGCCAGCGCCGTCTCGAGCGGCTCCCCGAGCAGAGGGGCCATGACGCGGTCGCGGACCAGCGGGTGATCCCAGTTGACGTCGAAGTAGCCGGCGAATGGGCTGCCCCGCCCGGTGACGAGGACATCCCACCACCAGCGGTTGCGCCGGTCGGCGACCGACATGTGATTGGGGACGACGTCGAGGAGCAGCCGCAGGCCGTGGCGTTCGGCGGCCCCGGTGAGGAGCCGCAACCCGGCCTCGCCTCCGAGCTCGGCGGAGATCCGGGTGGGGTCGACGACGTCGTATCCGTGCGTCGAGCCGGCGCCCGCCTGGAGGATGGGTGAGCAGTACACGTGGGAGATCCCGAGCTCGGCGAGGTAGTCGAGGCGGGCGGCGAGGTCGGCAAAGCCGCATCCCGCTCCGAGCTGGACCCGGTAGGTCGCAACCCGCTGCGCCGGCGGCGCGCCCGGCGGCCCCTCGCCCCCCCCGCCAGCGCCGCCTATCCGCCGCAAGCCGACCGGCGGTCCATCACGCGATCGCGCGCGCCGGTGCGGCGCGCCGGACGGCGTGCGCGGTGATCGGGAGCATCGGCGTCAGTGGGTGGTCCACCTCCTGACCGGGTAGCATAGGCCATCGTCGCCGGCGCTCCCGGCGGGCAGCCGACGCAGCGGTGGAGGGGACCGGCCGCACCCGCACGCTCCGACCGTCAGCCGCAGCCACCACGGAGGTCACCAGACCGGACCGGTCGCCCTCATGCCTCACTCCGGTTCCGCGAGACCCGCCGCGCGCGCCCGGCGCCGCCGCCCCTGGCCGGGGGACCCGTACCCTCTCGGGGCGCGCTGGGACGGGACGGGCACCAACTTCTCCCTCTTCAGCGCCAACGCCGAGGCGGTGGAGCTGGTCATCCCAGGCGCAGATGGACGTCCCCCCGCCACCTACGAGCTCGCCGAGCGGACCGACCTGACCTGGCACGGCTACCTTCCCGGCGTGGGGCCCGGGACCCTGTACGGCTACCGGGTGCACGGGCCGTATGCGCCGGCCGAGGGCAAGCGGTTCAACGCGAGGAAGCTCCTCATCGACCCCTACGCCCGCGCTCTCACGGGAGCGGTGAGGTGGGGGCCCGAGGTGTTCGGCTACGCGTGGAGCGCGGAGATGAGCGACGATCTCCCCAGCGGCCTGGACTCCGCAGCCCACGTGCCCCTGTCGGTGGTGGTCGACGGCGCCTTCGACTGGGGCGACGACCGGCCGCCGCGCACCGCCTGGACCGACACCGTGATCTACGAGGCGCACGTCAAGGGGCTGACGGCGCGGCACCCCGAGGTTCCCGAGGAGCTGCGCGGGACCTACGCGGGGCTGGCGCATCCCGCGGTCATCGGGCACCTGAGGACCCTCGGCGTCACGGCGGTCGAGCTGATGCCGATCCACGCCTTCATCGACGCGTCGCACCTCGTGGACCGGGGGCTGCGCAACTACTGGGGGTACGACACCATCTGCTACTTCGCCCCGGAGGCCCGCTACTCGTCGTGCGGCGATCGGGGCGGCCAGGTCACCGAGTTCAGGAGCATGGTCAGGGCCCTCCACCAGGCGGGTCTCGAGGTGCTCCTCGACGTCGTCTACAACCACACGGCGGAGGGGAACCACCTGGGCCCCACCCTGAGCTTCCGGGGCATCGACAACGAGGCCTACTACTACCTGAGCCCGGAGGATCGGCGCCACTACTGGGACGTGACCGGGACCGGGAACACCCTGAACGCCGGGGCTCCGCAGACGCTGCGCCTCGTCATGGACTCCCTGCGCTACTGGGTCACCGAGATGCACGTCGACGGCTTTCGCTTCGACCTCGCCGCGGCCCTGGCCCGCCAGTTCTTCGAGGTGAACCGGCTGTCCGCCTTCTTCGACATCATCCACCAGGACCCGGTGCTGGCCGGGGTGAAGCTGATCGCCGAGCCCTGGGACATCGGGCCGGGCGGGTATCAGGTCGGCAACTTCCCGGTGGGCTGGGCGGAGTGGAACGGCAAGTACCGGGACACCATCCGCGACTACTGGCGGGGGGCCTCGATCGGTGTCGCCGACCTCGGATACCGGCTCACCGGCTCCAGCGACCTGTACCACGAGGATGGCCGTGGGCCCAAGGCCAGCATCAACTTCGTGACCGCCCACGACGGCTTCACCCTGCGCGACCTGGTCGCGTACAACAGCAAGCACAACGAGGCCAACGGAGAGGACAACCGTGACGGCAGCGACGACAACCGATCCTGGAACTGCGGGGTGGAGGGGGAGAGCGACGACCCCGAGGTGACCGATCTGCGGGCTCGCCAGCGCCGCAACTTCGTGGCGACGCTGCTCCTCTCCCAGGGCTGCCCGATGCTGCTGTCGGGCGATGAGCTGGGGCGGACCCAGAGGGGCAACAACAATGCGTACTGCCAGGACAGCGAGCTGTCCTGGATCGACTGGCAGGGCGTGGACGCCGAGATGCTCGTGTTCTGCCGCCGGGTCCTGGCGCTGCGCGCCGCCCACCCCGTGCTCCGCCGCAGGCGCTTCTTCACCGGCGAGGTGACGCGGCGGGGCCGCAAGGACGTGCGCTGGCTGCGCCGGAACGCGGAGGAGATGACGGACGCCGACTGGGGCAACCACGAGCGGCAGTCCCTCGCGATGGTGCTCGACGGCGGTCTCATCCCGAGCCGGACCCGCACCGGCGGCAGGATTTCCGACGACACCCTGGCGGTGCTGCTCAACTCCTCGGACGAGGCCTCCGACTGGTACCTCCCCGCCGGGACCTGGGAGGTGATCCTGGACACGGCGGCGCCCGCCGAGGAGCCGGGGACCCGGGTGGTGTCGGGAGGCGGACCGCTGGCGGTGGTGCCGCGGTCCCTCGTGGTGCTGCGCCTGAGCGCCCCGGCGCGGTGACCCGGGCGGCACGGGCGTCCGTGAGCACCGGTGCCGGCTCGGCCGGCGACGCGGCCGCGTCCACGGCGGGGGCGGCGGGCCCCCGCCGGCCGGCGGGGACGCCGCGCCGGCCCGGATGGTGGCTGTGGCTCTCGGAGCTCGTCGGCACCGGCGTCCTGGTCGGGGTGGGGCTGTCCGTGGTGATCGTGGACACCTCACCGAGCGGCCCGCTCGCCCCGCTCGTGAGCCACGGCGGGCGCCTCGCGCTGACCGGATTCCTCTTCGGCTGCGTGGGCGCTCTGGTCGCCGTCTCGCCGGTCGGGATGGTCAGCGGGGCCCATCTCAACCCGATCGTCACCCTCGCCTTCGTCCTGCGCGGGCGCATGCGCCCGTGGCTCGCGGCGGGCTACGTGCTGGCGCAGCTCGCGGGGGCCGTCACCGGGGCGGCCCCGCTCCTCCTCTGGGGGCGCATGGGGCGGGAGGTCGACTTCGGGGCGACCCTCCCGGGACCGGGGGTCGGCGCGGGCCTCGCGCTCCTCGGCGAGGTGGGCACCAGCGCGGCGCTGATCACGCTGCTCCTGGTCTTCGTCGGCACGAGACCGCTGCGGCGCTGGACGCCGCTCCTCTTCCCGCCCCTCTATGCGCTGATGGTGTTCCTGGAAGCGTCGGTGTCCGGCACCAGCACCAACCCGGCACGCAGCCTGGGGCCGGCGGTGATGTCCGGGGCATGGAGTGCCTGGTGGGTGTACTGGGTCGGACCGGTGGCGGGGTGCCTTGCGGGGGTGGGGCTCACCCGCCTCCACGCGCTGCGCGGGCTGGAGGTCGACATCGCCAAGGTCTACCACTTCGAGCACGACCGTCACGGCCTGCTCCACCGGCGCGCGGACCCGCGGCGGGGAGCGCGGCCCGGGCCGGGAGGCGGTTCCCGCGAGCCGTCGTGAGCCGCCCGGCGAGGGGACGCTCATGACGCCGGCCTGTCACCGGGCTCCCACGCCCTTGGAGAACGTGGAGCAGAAGGTCCCGTCGCCCTCCGCGGTGCGGGAGGCCCCGGATGCCCGCTGGTCGTGGAGCGGGAGACG
>JAJZNI010000074.1 GCA_021847925.1 bacterium | reverse complement strand
GACCGGGGGTGGCGGAGCGCACCCGCTCCACCGTCGCGCCCAGCGACCGGAGCTTCTCCTCGAGCTTCTCGTAGCCGCGATCGAGGTGGAAGGCGCCGGCCATCTCGGTGGTGCCGTCCGCGCAGAGGGCGGCGATCACCAGAGCGGCGCCGCTGCGGATGTCCGGCACCGAGACGGCCGTCCCGCGCAGGGCGGTGGGGCCGTTGACGATGGCGCTGCGCCCCTCGATGGCGATGCGGGCCCCCATCCGGCGCAGCTCGGGGACGTGGCGGAAGCGGTTCTCGTAGAGCGCCTCGCTGATGATGCTGACCCCCCTCGCCTGGGTCATCAGGGCGCCGAACTGCGGCTGGAGGTCGGTCGCGAAGCCGGGGTGGGGCCAGGTGGTCATGTCCACGGCGTGAAGGGGGGCTGCGGCGAGCCTCACATGGCTCGCCCCCTCCACCACCCGGCAGCCCGCCGACCTCAGCTTGTTGGTGAAGGAGCGGAGGTCGGTGGGGCGCATCCCCGAGACGGTGATCGACCCGCCGGTCGCCGCCGCCGCGGCCAGGTAGGTGCCCGCCTCGACGTAGTCCGAGGAGAGGTGGTGGAGGCTGCCGTGGAGGGGAGCGCCCCCCCGGCCCTCGACCACGATCCTCTCGGTCCCGGCGCCGCTGATGCGGGCGCCCATCCCCACCAGGCAGCGGACGAGGTCGTAGACGTGCGGCTCGCGCGCGGCGTTGCTGATCACCGTGATCCCCTCGGCGAGCGTCGCCGCCATCAGGAGGTTCTCGGTGCCGGTCACGGTGGGGATGTCGAGGAAGATGTGGGCGCCGCGCAGGCGCCGCGCCCGGGCCACGAACGCGGAGCCGGTCTCGGTGACGTCGGCGCCCATGAGGCGCAGCCCCTCGAGGTGCTGCTCGACGCGGCGCATGCCGATGTCGTCGCCCCCCGGCTTGGCGATGGCGGCCTCGCCGGCACGGGCCAGGAGGGCTCCGAGGAGGAGCAGGGAGCCGCGCATCTGGCGGGTGAGCTCGGCGCGGACGTCGGCGGCCTGCACGTGCGCCGCGTGGAGGTGCCAGCGTCCCGGTCCGGGCCGCTCGGCCTCCACCCCGAGGTGCCGCAGCATCGCGGCCATCACGCCGATGTCCTCGATGTCGGGGACGTTGGCGAGCTCCAGCGGCTCGTCCGCGAGCAGAGAGGCGGCCATCACCGGAAGCGCCGCGTTCTTGCTTCCCGAGATGGGGACCTCCCCCGCCAGGGGGCCGCTGCCGGTGATGCGGAGCAGATCCACGGTGCAAAGGTACACGGTGCGGTGCCGGTGGACCCACCCGCTCGGGGGCCGGGCCCCGGGGTCGTCCACCCCCTCCGATGGTCCAGAATCAGGGGTGAAGCCACAGAGCGGAGGACACCATGGCGACCGTGACGGCCACATCCCAGAGCAAGCTCGGTGAGATCCTCGGCGAGGAGGCCCCGGATCTCCTGGAGCACCGCTGCGAGACCGTGAGCCGCGAGCGGCTGCACCTCCCCGGCCCCGACTTCGTGGACCGGGTGTGGTCCGTGAGCGACCGCACCCCGCGGGTGCTGCGCAGCCTCCAGGCCCTGTTCGAGCACGGGCGCCTGGCGGGCACCGGCTACCTCTCCATCCTCCCCGTCGACCAGGGCATCGAGCACTCCGCGGGAGCCTCGTTCGCCCCCAACCCCGACTACTTCGACGGCGAGAAGATCGTCGAGCTGGCGGTCGAGGGAGGCTGCAACGCGGTGGCCTCCACGCTCGGGGTGCTGGGCTCGGTGGCGAGGCGGTGGGCCCACCGCATCCCCTTCATCGTCAAGATCAACCACAACGAGCTGCTCACCTACCCCAACCGGTACGACCAGGTGATGTTCGGCAGCGTCCGGCAGGCCTGGGACATGGGGGCCGTGGCGGTCGGAGCCACCATCTACTTCGGCTCGGAGGAGTCGACCCGCCAGATCCAGGAGGTCTCCGCCGCCTTCGCCGAGGCGCACGAGCTGGGCATGGCGACCGTGCTCTGGTGCTACCTGCGCAACCCCGCGTTCAGCGTCGACGGGACCGACTACCACCTCGCGGCCGACCTCACCGGCCAGGCCAACCACCTCGGCGTGACCATCCAGGCCGACATCATCAAGCAGAAGCTCCCGGAGACCAACGGCGGGTACACCGCGCTCAAGTTCGGCAAGACCAGCAGGCTGGTGTACGAGAAGCTGAGCAGCCCCCACCCCATCGACCTCACCCGCTACCAGGTCGCCAACTGCTACATGGGCCGGTCCGGGCTCATCAACTCCGGTGGCGCCTCCTCCGGAGCCGGCGATCTCAGGGAGGCGGTGCGGACCGCGGTGATCAACAAGCGCGCCGGCGGCATGGGGCTGATCAGCGGCCGCAAGGCCTTCCAGCGGCCCATGGCCGAGGGCATCGCCCTGCTCAACGCGATCCAGGACGTCTACCTGGACGGCACGGTCACCGTCGCCTAGGGCGGGACCCGTTCAGGCTGCCGCAAGGTTGGGTAAGGTAGGCTGCAACTGCACCAGCCCACCCACAGCGAGTGAACTGAGATGAGCTTCAACTGGAACCAGGGCGGCCCCTTCGGCCGGGGCGCCGGCGGGCGCCGCTCGCAGGGCATGTTCAACCCCTTCGGCCAGACCCGGCAGGGAGGCTGGGTCAACCCCGCCATGCAGGGGGCGATCAGCGTCCCCGAGAAGGTGATGGGCCTCACCACCCTGGCGGTGGCCGCCGCCATCGGCGGCGTGGTGCTGGGCTACGAGGGCCTCGCCGTCTCGGTGGGGAGCGGCTACTTCCTCTGGTTCATCGTCATGCTCGGGCTGGTCTTCGGCGCCCAGGCGCTGGCCGACCGGCCCGTGCTCGGGATCACCCTCTTCGTGGCCTTCGGCGTGGTCACCGGCGTCATCATCTCGCCGCTGCTGATCGTGCTTCAGCAGGCCGGCATGGCGAACGTCGTCTACGAGGCGCTGGCCGGCACCGCCGCGGTCACCGGGGCGGTCACCGTCTACGCGCGGCGCACCAGCCGCGACTTCAGCCGGCTGCGCGGCTGGCTCTTCGCCGCCCTCATCGGGATCATCGTGGCGATGGTGATCGGGCTCTTCGTCCACTCCACCGCGCTCGAGATCCTGATCTCGGCGGCAGCCTGCGTGGTCTTCTCCGGGTTCCTCCTCTACGACGTGCAGAGGGTGGCCATGACCCGGGTCACCACCCAGGGCAACGCCATCCGGCTCGCCCTCTCCGTCTACCTGGACATCTTCAACCTCTTCCTCAACCTGCTGATGCTCCTGGCGCTGACCCAGGGCGGGGGCGGGAGCCGCCGCTAGGCGCGCGGCCGCTCACCTCCAGCACAGCCGGGCGCGGCTCCGGCGGGGCCGCGGGGTGTGGGATCTCGGCCAACCCAGCCCCGCGCCGGAGGCGATGCGCCCGGGGCCACCCCGGCGGTGAGCCGGACCTGGGCGGCTGCCCGCGCTCCCCTTCAGCCGCGGTCGCCGAGGGAGCGCAGCAGCAGGGCGAGATTCGCCGGTCGCTCCGCCAGCCTGCGCATCAGGTACGGATACCAGCGGGTGCCGAAGGGCACGTAGACGCGGACCACCTCGCCGGCCGCCACCAGCCGCTCCTGCTCGTCGGGGCGGATCCCGTACAGCATCTGGTGCTCGTGACCGCCACCCCCGTGGTGCCGCGCGACCACGCGGTGGGAGGCGGAGATGAGGACGGGGTCGTGGGTCGCGAGCAGGGGAGTCGCGCCCCCGTCGAGAAGGATCCGCAGGCAGCGCACGTAGGCAGCGCGGACCTCGGCCCTCTGCTGCCAGGCGAGCGCGGCGGGCTCCTGGTACGCGCCCTTGCACAGGCGGACCCGGGAGCCGGGGAAGGCGAGCGCGCGGCAGTCGTCCTCGGATCGCCGCAGCGACGCCTGCACGACCAGACCGAGGTCGGGCATCTCGGCGCGCAGCCGGGCTCCGATGCGCAGCGTGGACGCGGTGGTGCGGTGGTCCTCCATGTCGAGGGTGACCAGCATCCCGGCGCCGGCCGCAGCCCGGCACACCTCGCGGGCACTGCGCTCGCAGAGCTCGTCGTCCACCCCCTGGCCCAGCGAGGAGAGCTTCACCGACACCTCGGCGCCGGGCGCCATCCCGGCATCGCGGAGGGCATCGATGAGCCGCCGCAGCGACGCGACCGTGGCGGCCGCATCCCCGGGGTCGCGGGTGTCCTCGCCGAGGCGGTCGAGCGTGACCCGCATCCCGGCGGCGAGGAGGGCACGGCTCACGGCCAGCGCGTCCGCGGCCGTCTCGCCGGCGACGAAGCGGCGCACCAGCCCGCGCGTCATCGGCGAGGTGGAGACCACGCTCTGGACCCCATGGCGCCGCGAGGCCCAGAGGAGGAGATGGCGCAACGCCGCGCCGGGACCCATTCCGTCGCGGACCTGCCGCGCCGCGGCGCCCCACGCGGTCCGCTCGGGCGCCATGCGCAGATTATCCCCCGGCCGCCTACAGGTGCTGCTCGTGACTCCGCCGGCGCCGCCTCACCTCGGCCACCCTGAGCCGGTAGAGGGCGCGCTCCAGCTTGGCGGCGGCCTCCGCGTCGCTGGCACGCGCGCTGAGCGCCTCCTCGGCGGCGCGGCGGGCGGCCTCGGCACGTGCCAGGTCGATCTCGTCGGCGCGCTCGGCGGCGTCGGCGAGGATGACGACGCGGTCGGGAAGCACCTCGAGGAAGCCGCCGGAGACGAAGAGGTACTCCTCGACCCCCTCGTTGCGCACCATCACCTCGCCGGGCCGCAGCGTCGTGAGCAGGGGAATGTGGTGCGGGAGCACCCCCAGCTCACCGGCCGAGCCCGGCGCCACGACGAAGTCGGCCTCCTGCGAGAGGACCCGCCCCTCGGCCGTGACCAGCTCGACGTGCAGCTTCGCCATGACGGTCTACGCCGAGGCGGCGGCGCCGGCCGGCGTGGCCGCGGCGGCCTCCCCCCCCGCGGCCGGAGCCTCCGCCGCCTCTCCCCCGCCGGAGAGGCTGCGGCCCTTCCCCACCGCCTCCTCGATCGTCCCGACCATGTAGAAGGCCTCCTCGGGGAGGTCGTCGTGCTGCCCGTCCAGGATCTCGGCGAAGCCACGGATGGTGTCGTCCAGCTTGACGTACGCACCCGGTCTCCCCGTGAAGATCTCGGCGACCTTGAACGGCTGAGACAGGAACCGCTGCAGGCGGCGAGCGCGCTGCACGGTCAGCTTCTGATCGTCGGTGAGCTCCTCCTGACCGAGGATGGCGATGATGTCCTGCAGGTCCTTGTACTCCTGGAGGACCCGCTTGACCCCGGTCGCCACCCGGTAGTGCTCGTCGCCGACGACGCGGGGATCGAGCGCGCGGCTGGTCGACTCCAGCGGGTCGACCGCGGGGTAGATCCCGATCTCGGTGAGCGCGCGGGAGAGCGCCACCGTCGCCCCCAGGTGGGCAAACGTGGTGGACACCGCCGGGTCGGTGAAGTCGTCGGCGGGAACGTAGACGGCCTGCACCGAGGTGATCGAGCCGGTGCGCGTGGAGGTGATCCGCTCCTGGAGATCCCCCATCTCGGTGGCGAGCGTCGGCTGGTAGCCGACCGCGCTCGGCATCCGACCGAGCAGCGCCGAGACCTCGGCGCCGGCGAGGACGTAGCGGAAGATGTTGTCGATGAAGAGCAGGACGTCCGCGCCCTTGTCGTCGCGGAAGTACTCGGCGAGGGTGAGCCCGGTGAGCGCGACCCGGGCGCGGGCCCCGGGCGGCTCGTTCATCTGGCCGAAGACGAGGGCGGTGCGCCCGAGGACGCCCGACTCCTGCATCTCGCCGTAGAGGTCGCGGCCCTCGCGGGTGCGCTCCCCAACCCCGGCGAAGACCGAGTAGCCGCTGTGCTCCTCGGCGATGTTGCGGATCATCTCGGTGACGATGACCGTCTTGCCGACCCCGGCGCCGCCGAACAGCCCGATCTTGGACCCCTTGGCGAAGGGGCAGATCAGGTCGATGACCTTGATGCCCGTCTCGAGGATCTCCCGGCTCACGCTCTGCTCGCTGACGCCCGGCGCCGCGCGGTGGATCGGGTGGCGCGGTCCCTCGGGCACCGGCATGCCGTCGATGGGGTCGCCGATGACGTTGAACATCCGCCCCAGGGTCGCCTCACCCACCGGCACCGAGATCGGAGCGGCGGTGTCGATCACCTCATCGCCGCGGCGCAGGCCGTCGGTCGAGTCCATCGCGATGGTGCGCACCGCTCCATCCCCGATGTCCTGCTGCACCTCGAGGATGAGCCGGGTGCCGTCGTCCCGCCTCAGCTCGAGGGCGTCGTAGATCTCGGGCAGGCGTCCGCCCTCGAAGGAGACGTCGACGACCGCACCCATGACCTGGGTGATGCGTCCCCGACTCCCGGCTCTGTCTGCGACTGGCATGACCTGCTGCTCCTTGATTGCTCG
>JAJZNI010000178.1 GCA_021847925.1 bacterium | reverse complement strand
CGCCACGGTGGTCGCCGAGCGCTGCCCCCAGGCCATCCAGTGCACGGATCCGTTCCATGTGGTCGGCTGGGCCACCGACGCCCTGGACGAGGTGCGGCGGCAAGTGTGGAACACCGCCCGCCGGGCCGGCGCGGACGAGACGGCGCACGCCCTCAAGGGCGCGCGCTGGGCGCTCTGGCACAATCCCGAGAACCTGACCGACCGGCAACGGCTGACGCTGGAGACGATCGCCCGCACCAACCGGCCGCTCTATCGCGCGTACCTCCTCTGAGGGAACGAATCACCTACGGTCAGATTCCTTCGTGGTTGACAACGGGTCGACTCTGGCACCCACACGGAGAAGCGTGTGGGTTTCCCTGGCACCGTGATAGCAGGGCCTGCCTCGAGGCTCGCCGTCGCAGCCGGCCAGGCAGTGGCGGCGGCTGAGGGACCTCCGCCAGCGGCCTTCCGCTCGGGTCCAGCTCTGCGGGTGGGGTCGGTGTCCTCCGCTCGAGGAGGCTGATCGCTGCAGGTGGCATCCAAGCAGGGCGCGCCCTCGCTGCAACCCCCAAGCCAAGTCGCCCTGCGGGCGAGGGTTTTCCGCTCGGTCTGGTGCGCCCCGCTCTCCGGACGCCACGCGATCAACCTCAACGGAGGACATCCCATGCCCCGGAAGCAGAACCGTGAGCAGAGCGTCGCCGATGTCATCGCCGAGAGCCCGACCGTCAAGAGCCGGGCCTTCGGAACCTGCCGCTTCGCGATCCTGCGTCGCGTTGCCGCAGACCCGGCTCTGAGGTATACCGCCGGCGGCAAGGCGGTCCTGTAGGGGTGCAAAGATAGGATCGGGTTTCTTGGAGCCATCGACTGGCGCCTGGCAACTACCATAATGCCCTTGTATCTCAAGGATATCCAGCGGAGGGAGAGGGATTCGAACCCCCGAGGGCTTGGCGGCCCTTGCGGTTTTCAAGACCGCTCCGTTCAACCACTCCGGCATCCCTCCACGGATCGACGCGGCGGCCCTCCCTAGTCTCCCACGCGCCCCTGGGGGCTAGCTCACCCGGAGCGCCTCGAGCTGGGCCACGTGCTCCTCGATGTGACCGAGGAGGGTCACCTCCACGATCTGCTCGACGGTCCACACCCCCCGGGTCGGGTGCAGGCCCCGCGCCTGCCAGCCGCGGTCGGGGACCCCGGCGAGGAAGGCGCGCAGGTCGTTGAGGTCCTCGCGGACGTCGTGCCACAGGGCTGTGATCCCCCGCTGGCGATTCTGCTCGATGGCGTCGCCCCGCGCCGGGTTGGACGCGGTGCGGCCAAACGGCACCGGATCCCCCGCCTGCCCCGCCAGCACCTTCTCCGCCTGGGCGATCCAGTAGGGGATGAGCTCATCGAGGTGGGCCCACACCTGAGCGGCGTCCCAGCGCTCCCCGGTCTGGGGATCCGGCGCGGTCAGCCCGTCCAGCCGCTGGTGTGCCAGCGTTCCCAGGCGGGTTCGAACGGCGGCCAGGCGCCGCTCGAAGTCGGGGCCGGGGTCGGGCGCAGGGCTCATGGGTCCGGGGCCTGCCTCGATGGGGAAGCCGGTGATGGCGAGGGATTCTGCGTCATTCGCCCCGTGTCGTGCCCCGGCCCACCGTATACTGGCCGCACTCGGGGAGGTGGCTGAGAGGCTGAAAGCGCCCGCCTGCTAAGCGGGTGAGGGGCGTCAAGCTCCTCCGAGGGTTCGAATCCCTCCCTTCCCGCCATGCCGGGGTCGGCTGTTCCAGGCGGGCCCTCCCCGGGCCGGAGGAGGACCTCCGCCGTCGCATCGGTCACCGGCTCGGGGGGAGCAGAGCCGCCGTCTCCGCCAGCGCCCCCGCGGCGATCTCCAGAGCCGGAGGCTCCACGCTGAAGCAGATGCGGAAGCGCTCCGGGTCCCCGAAGGCGACGCCCGGCACCACGACCGTCCGGCGCTCCGCGAGGGCGGAGCAGAAGGCCAGGGTGTCCTCCCAGGGGCTGCGCACCCAGAGGTACAGCCCCCCCTGGCACTCCGCGGCATCCAGCCCCGCGTCGCGCGCGGCCGCCGTGACCCGGTCACGGCGCTGCCGGTAGGGGGCGAGGTCGCACTCCCACGCCGGCAGCTCCAGGAGGGCCAGCTGCGCGGTCGCGGGGGCGTTGACGTAGCCCAGGGCGCGCTGGCACAGGGCCAGGCCGGCCTCGGTCTCGGGGCCGCTCAGCGAGGGGTGCAGCGCCAGGTAGCCGATCCGCTCCCCGGCGATCCCCAGGTCCTTGGAGAAGGAGCGGCAGAGGACGGTGTCCGGATGGTGGGCGAAGGGCTCCACCCTGCGGTGCGGCGGATAGATGAGGTGCCGGTACACCTCGTCGACCACCAGCAGCACCCGCCGGCCCACCCGCCGGCGGTGCTCGTCGAGGAGAGCCGCGAGCTCGCCCATCTCCGCGTCCGTGGTCACGTGCCCGCTGGGGTTGCAGGGGGTGTTGAGGATGACGGCGCCGGTGGCGGCGGTGAGGGCGGCGCCCACGCCCTCCAGGTCGAGGCTGCCGTCACGGCTCGGGGGCACCGCTCGCAACCGGTGGCCGCAGACCTCGCTGTACAGGCGGAACTCGGAGAAGTAGGGGGCGAGCACGACGACCTCCGAGCCGGTCTCCACGAAGGCGCGCAGGGCCATCGAGAGGGCTCCCGCCGCCCCCACCGTGATGGCGATGGACTGCGCCGTCACCCCCGGGATGCCGACGTCCTCGGCGCACCTCTCGCGCAGCTCCGGGTAGCCGAGGTTGGGCATGTAGCCGAACCGCCGCGTCCGCACCCGCGCCGCCGCCGCCTGAAAGGCCTGGCGCACGGCGTCAGGGGCCTCCAGCGGCTGTCCCAGCGAGAGGTCGGCCACCGCGCCCGCTCCGTGCAGGTCGCGAAGCCCCTGCGCCGCGGCGGCACCGGCGCGCACCCAACCGCCCGCCTCGACCTCGCCGCGCACCCAGGCGGTCACCCGGTCGTTGCCGGGCGCCATGAGAACCGGTAGTCGCTGTCGATGACCTGGCGGGCCAGCTGCGTGCGGTGGAGCGGCCGCGCCGTCTCCACCCCGATGGCGAGGTCCCCGGCCTCCGCCGAGGTCGCGCTCCGCTCCCCCAGGATGGGGCCGTGGGGGAGGCCTCCGACGTGATGGGTCAGCGAGCCCGGCCGGACCCGGGGCGGCGCCGGCTGCCCGGTCTCGACGAAGTAGCGGACCTCGTCGCGGTCGAGGCTCATGTGGTGGTAGGGCAGGGGCGCCGCCTCGGCATCGGAGCCCGACCGTCGCGGCACCAGGCAGTGGATCGCCACGTTGGCGGCCGCGAACGCCTGGTGCTCCGGGAGCGGGAGCGCGAAACGGCCGGCGCGGGGCTCGAAGTCGTGGATGTTGAAGGCCACGGGATAGACGCTGCCGTCCCAGCCCACCACGTCGAAGGGATGCTGGTCGACCGAGTAGCAGGAGATGCGCGAGGCCCTCTTGACCCACACCTGGACCGGTCCGCTCTCCCCCTCCAGCGCCTCCGGGCCGCGGAGGTCGCGCTCGCTGTAGGGGGCTGCCTCGGTGAGCTGCCCGCTGCGGCAGCGGTAGCGATCGGGGGCGTCGATGGCGCCCGTCACCTCCATCACCAGGAGCCGGGCGGCGTCCAGGCCGTCCAGCTCCAGGCGGTAGACGGTGCCGCGGGGGATCACCAGGAAGTCGTGGCGGGAGAAGCCGATGCGGCCGAACTGGGTCCGCAGCGTCCCCGAGCCGGCGTGGACGAAGAGCACGTCGTCGGCCGAGGCGTCCACGAACAGGACCTCCTGCTGCTGCTGGGGAGCCAGGAGACCGATGCGCACATCGTCGTTGACCAGCAGCCACTGCCGGCCGGTGATGGTGTCGCCGTGGGCCTGGAGACGGAAGCCCTCGAGGTGAGCGTGCTCGTGGACCTTCTCGCTCTCCACCGGGATGTCGTCCTCGATCCCCTCGACCACGTCCTGCGCCGTCTCGGGGAGGTGACGGTGGTAGAGGAGGGAGGACGGCCCCTCGAAACCGTCTCTGCCGATCAGCTCCTCGTGGAGGACCTCGCCCTCCCGCTCGAAGCGCATGTGCCGTTTCCGGGGCACCTCCCCAAGGCGTGCGTAGGGGCGCATCCGGCCAAGGCTATCAGGGTCCGTCGCGGCCCCGCGCACCGGCTGGTGGCGGGCGGCGGTGGGGGGCGCACCCGGACAGCTCCGGCGGCGCCCGCGTGACTAGCGCCGCGCGCTCACCTGGAGGGCCGCGCCGATCGCCCCGCCGAGGTCGCCGAGCTGGGCGACCACCACGTCCGGGGCCCGATCCGGCAGGAAGAGGTGCGGCCGCATGGCCCCGGCGATGCGATCGGCGTAGGGCTGCCCCATCCGGACGCCCAGCCCCCCCTCGATGATCACGGTCCCGATGTCGAGGAGGTTGACCGCGGAGGCGATCCCCGCGCCGAGCGCGGCGACGGCGCCGTCCATGAGGTCGCGCGCCAGGGCGTCGCCCTCCTCGAGCGCCCGGGCCCAGACGCCGCTGGTGAGCCGTGGCCGCCCCTCCTGCTTCATGAGCCGGAAGAGGACCGTCTTCTCGCCCCGGTCCGATCGCCGGCGTGCGGCCAGCTCCATGGCGGCGCGCCCCGCGTAGGCCTCGACGCAGCCGCGCCGCCCGCAGGTGCAGGGGGCGCCGTCGCGCACCACCACCATGTGCCCGATCTCCCCGGCGGCGCCGCGTCCGCGCCACAGCCGGCCGTCGAGCACCACGCTGCCGCCGATCCCGGTTCCCCAGGCCACCCCGAGGAAGGAGCCCCGGCCGTGGCCCGCGCCGAGACGCAGCTCGGCGATGTTGGCGACCTGGACGTCGTTGCCGAGCCGGATCGGGCATCCCAGCGCCCGCTCCAGCCGCTCGCCGAGGGGATAGGTGCCCTCCCACCCGGGGAGGTTGCGCGCCTGGGACACGGTCCCCGCCTCGACGTCCACGCTGCCCGGCGAGCCCACCCCGACGCCCAGCAGGTGACGGGGGGTGACCCCCGCCTGCGCCGCCGCCTCGCCGATGGCCGACGTGAGCGCCGCGGCGACGGCGTCGGGGCCGCCGTCGGTGGGGGTGGGGCGCCTGGCACCCCCGACCACCTGGTGGGATCGGGAGATGACGACCGCCTGGATCTTGGTTCCGCCCAGGTCGATCCCGCCCCTCAGCGCCCCGTTGCCGCGTGCGGTCTCCGCCACCGCCACCTCCGTCTCGGTGTCCAGCCCGCCCCCGTGTCCCCTCCCGGCTCAACCATACTGTTCTCCGGTGCGGGTCGGGGCGGGCTGTCGCCGCGCCCTGGTCGCGGCGCTCCGTCACGCGGTGCCCGGGTGCTCGGGCCGCTGGTTTCGAGGAGGAGCCGAGGATGCAGCTGGGAATGGTCGGTCTGGGGCGCATGGGGGCCAACCTCGTGCGCCGGCTGATGCGCGACGGGCACGATTGCGTCGTCTACGACGTCAACGCGGAGGCGGTCGCGGGGCTCGCCGCGGAGGGCGCCACCGGGTCCACCTCCCTGGACGACCTCGTGGCCCGGCTGGCGGCGCCGCGCGCGATCTGGGTGATGGTCCCCGCCGGGATCACCGGCGAGACCGTCGAGGCGCTCGCCGGGCGCCTCAGCGAGGGCGACACCGTCATCGACGGTGGCAACAGCTACTACCGCGACGACATCGAGAGGGCGAGGCGGCTTCGCGCCTCCGGGATCCACCACGTGGACGTGGGGACGAGCGGCGGCGTCTTCGGGCTGGAGCGCGGCTTCTGCCTCATGATCGGTGGAGAGACCGAGGTGGTGCACCGGCTGGATCCCATCTTCCGGAGCATCGCTCCCGGGGTCGGGCAGGCCCCCCGCACCCCGGGGCGAGAGGGCACCCCCTCGCCCGCCGAGCACGGCTACCTGCACTGCGGCCCGCATGGCGCCGGACATTTTGTCAAGATGGTCCACAACGGCATCGAGTACGGAGTGATGGCCGCCTACGCCGAGGGGCTCAACATCCTCCGGCACGCCAACGTGGGCGCCACCGCACAGCAGGCGAGCGCGGAGGTCACGCCCCTGCGCGATCCCGACTACTACCGCTACGACCTGCCCCTGCCCGACGTCGCCGAGGTGTGGCGGCGGGGCAGCGTCATCGCCTCCTGGCTCCTGGATCTCACCGCCGGCGCGCTGCACCGCTCCCCCGACCTGGGCGACCTGGCCGGTCGCGTCTCCGATTCCGGGGAGGGCCGGTGGACCGTGCTCGCCGCGGTCGACGAGGGTGTGCCCGCGCACGTCCTGAGCGCCGCCCTGTACGACCGCTTCAGCTCGCGCGGCGAGGCCGACTTCGCCGATCGCCTGCTCTCGGCGATGCGCCGCGAGTTCGGCGGGCACGTGGAGCTGCCGGCCGAGAAGTAGCGGGCCGGGGGACCCCGCCGGTGCCGAGCCGGGCAGGGTCCCCCGCGCCGCCCGATCAGCGCGGGGGACCGTCGGTCAGGGTGATCGAGCTCGTGTGCTGCTGCCCCGAGGTGTCGGTCCAGCCGAGCTGGATCGTCTGACCGGGGCGCATCTCGAAGAGCGCCTGGGCGAGGTCC
>JAJZNI010000106.1 GCA_021847925.1 bacterium | reverse complement strand
CGGGGGTGGTCAGCCGAGGGGCAGCGAGGGGATTCCCTCGGCGGAGAGCGACGGCTCGGCTGCGCCCGCAGCCGAGGCCGGCCCCCCCAGGGGGCGCCGCCCCATGCTGGCATAGATGCCCCCCAACCGGACGATCGCCTCACCGTCCAGGCAGTTGCGACCGTCGACGACGAGCCGGCCGCGCATCAGCTCCAGGACCCTTGCCCAGTCCAGCCCGCGGTACTCGGGCCACTCGGTCACGAGGCCGACGGCGTCCGCCCCGGCCACCGCCTCGTAGCCGTCGACCACGAGCCGTGTGCGCTGCAAGAGCGGTCGCGCTCCATCGAGGGCGACCGGGTCGGTGGCGACCACCTCGGCACCGAGGTCCTCCAGGTGGCGGATCACGTCGATGGCGGGCGCCTGGCGCAGATCGTCCGTGAAGGGTTTGAAGGCGAGGCCCAGGATGGCGATCCGCCGTCCCTCCACCACCCCGCCCAGACCCCGGATCAGCTTGCCGGTGAATCGCCGCCGCTGCTGGCTGTTGACCTCGATGGCGGCCTTGAGAAGCCAGAAGCTCTGACCGTGGTAGCCGGCGGACGTCTCCAGGGCCCGGACGTCCTTGGGAAAGCAGGAGCCGCCCCAGCCGAGCCCGGCATTCAGGAAGCTGCGGCCGATGCGCGGATCCAGGCCCATGCCCGTGGCCACGCTCCCGATGTCGCCGCCCGTGAGCTCGCACAGCTGCGCCATCTCGTTGATGAAGCTGATCTTGGTCGCCAGAAAGGCGTTGGAGCCGTACTTGATGAGCTCGGCGCTGACGCTGTCGCAGAGCACCCGTTCGGCGTCGACGCCGTCGGCCAGCGCGGCCACGCGGCGCACCGCCTCGGGGTCCTCGCCACCCACCACCACGCGGCTGGGATGGCGGACGTCCTCGAGCGCGGACCCCTCGCGGAGGAACTCGGGGAACATCACGAACGCCACGTCCTCGCGCCGAGAGCGCCGGGCCAGCGACCGGGTGGTGCCGGGGGGGACGGTGCTCTTCATGGCCACCACCGTCCCCGGGGCCGCGTGGCGGACGGCCTCGTCCACCGCCGCGTGGACCTGGGAGAGGTCCGCCTCCCCCTCGGGCGTGGGCGGGGTCCCCACGGCGATGACGACGATGCCGGCCCCCTCCACGCCCGCCTCCATGCCGGCCACGGCACGGAGGCGGCCCGCGCCCACGCTCTCGGCGAGCAGGCCGTCCAACCCGGGCTCGTGGATGGGTGACCGCCCTGCGGCCACCGCCGCGCGGCGTCCCGGGTCGATCTCCACGACGCGCACCTCGCGGCCGGCCTCGGCCAGGCCCGCGGCCGTCACCAGGCCTACGTAGCCAGCGCCGATGACGCAGATGACGCGGTCGTCCGCCGAGTGTGCCACCGGACCGGCACTATAGCGAGAGGCGGACCGGACTCGGAGGCCGGTGGCCATGCGGACGCACCCGGCCACTCCGCTTCCCCTAAGATCGGTGGCCATGCCACGGGCAACCCGACCGATGCGCCGCGCGGTGGTCACTGGCGGGGCCGGCTTCCTCGGCTCGCACCTGTGCGACCGCCTCCTGGCTCGCGGCACGGAGGTGCTGGTGCTCGACAACCTGCTCACCGGCAGCCTGGACAACGTCGCCCACCTCCTGGGCAACCCGGCCTTCACCTTCCGGCACCACGACGTGTCCGAGTACATCGCGGTGGAGGGCGAGGTGGACGCGGTGCTGCACTTCGCGTCGCCGGCGAGCCCGCTCGACTACGCGCAGATGCCCATCCACACGATCAAGGTGGGCACCCTGGGCACCCACCGCGCGCTGGGGCTGGCCCTCGCCAAGGGCGCGCGCTTCCTCCTCGCCAGCACCAGCGAGGTGTACGGGGACCCGGAGGTCCACCCGCAGCCCGAGACCTATTGGGGACACGTCAACCCGGTGGGTCCCCGCAGCATCTACGACGAGGCCAAGCGGGCGGCCGAGGCCTTCACCATGGCCTACCACAACGCCCACGGGCTGGACACCCGCATCGTCCGGATCTTCAACACCTACGGCCCGCGGATGCGCCGCCGCGACGGGCGGGCGGTGCCCGCGTTCGTCACCCAGGCGCTCGCCGGCGAGCCGATCACCGTCTTCGGCGACGGCGGCCAGACGCGCAGCCTCTGCTACGTGGACGACCTCATCGGCGGCGTCGAACGCCTCCTCTTCAGCGAGCGCACGCTGCCCGTCAACATCGGCAACCCGAGCGAGATCACCGTCCTGGAGCTCGCCGAGGTGGTGCGTGACCTCTGCGGGAGCAGGAGCGAGATCGTGCACGAGCCGCTCCCGGTCGACGACCCGAAGCGGCGCAGGCCCGACATCACGGTGGCCCGCGAGGAGTTGGGGTGGGAGCCGCGCGTCCCGCTGCGGGAGGGACTCGCCCGGACCATCGCCTGGTGGCGCGGCGAGCAGCCGGAGGCCTCGCCTGCCATGCCGGAAGGCACCGCGGGGTTGCGGTAGGATGCCGGAGCCGATGCCCGAGCCGCTCCTCTCCGTCCTCATGCCCGCCCTCAACGAGGAGCGGACCATCTCCCAGGTGCTCGACGCCGTGCTGGCATCGCCCGTCGATCTCGAGGTGGTCCTCGTCGACGACGGCTCCACCGACCGGACCTGGGAGCTCATGGAGGCCCGGGCCCAGGCCGATCCGCGCGTCCACGCCCACCGGCACCGGAGCAACCAGGGCAAGGGAGCGGCCATCCGCACGGCCCTGGGGCATGCGCGCGGGCGGGTGGTCCTGATCCAGGACGCCGACCTCGAGTACGACCCGTCCGAGTACCCGCGGCTCCTGGAGCCGATCGAGTCGGGCCGCGCCTCCGTGGTCTACGGCTCGCGGGCGTTCAGCAGCCACACGGCGTTCTCCTACTGGTACGTCCTCGGCAACCGCCTGGTCACCCTCGCCACCAACGTGATCTACAACTGCTACCTCTCGGACATGGAGACGGGATACAAGGTCATGCCCCGCGAGGTCGCTCTGTCGCTCGACCTCCGCGCGCGCGGGTTCGAGCTCGAGCCCGAGATCACCGCCAAGCTGCTGCGCTCCGGGCACCGCATCTACGAGGTGCCGATCAGCTATGCGGCGCGGTCTCGAGACGAGGGCAAGAAGCTCACCGCCATGGACGGGGTGCGCGCCCTGCGCACGCTTGCCCGCTACCGGAGGTGGAGCCCGTCAGGGTGAGACCGGCACCAGCCCCGCCGGCAGCGTCCGCCGGTGCCGGTGCTCCCGACCCCTCCGCGCACGGTGCCTCCGGCGCGCGGGCGGCGGCAGGGTGGAACCGGGCGACGGGCTGGCCCTGGGCACGGGGGCTCGCCGCCCTTCTTCTCTGCGGGGCCGTCGCCGCGGGGGTGATGTGGCCCGGGCTCTTCTCCGGGCACGACACCATCGTGGGCAACACCGGGGATCCGTCGATCTTCGTCTGGTCGCTCGAGTGGACGCCCTTCGCCATCGGGCACCATCTCAACCCGCTCGTCACCGATTACATCAACTACCCGAGCGGCGCCAACCTGATGTGGAACACCTCGATCGTGTTCCCAGCTCTCGCCCTGTGGCCGGTCACCGCACTCTTCGGCCCCATCACCTCCTACAACGTGATGGCCTTCCTCGGCATGACCCTGTCGGGATGGTGCGCCTACCTCGCGCTGCGACGCTGGACCCGGCACTGGCTCTCGGCGCTCACGGGCGGCCTGCTCTACATGCTGAGCCCCTACATGGCGTCGCAGATCAGCGGCCACCCCCAGCTCTTCATCGCCATCTTCCCGCCGCTCCTCGTGCTGCTCGCCGACGAGATCCTGGTTCGCCAGCGCCGGCCGGCGTGGCTCCTGGGAATGCTGCTCGGCCTGGCCGCGGCCTGCCAGCTGCTCACCGGCAGCGAGCTGCTCACCATCTCCGGGGTGATGGCGATCCCCGCCCTGGTCACCCTCGCCATCGCCTTCCGGGACCGCGTCGCCGCGCGCACGGGCTACGTCCTGCGCGCCGCGGTGGTCAGCGTGCTGGTCTTCGCCATCCTCGCCGCCTACCCCCTCTACGTCCAACTCTTCGGGCCCCTGACGGTCCACGGCGCGCTGCAGGGGTTCAGCTACTACACGGGTGTCACCGGCTTCCTCATCCCCTCCCAGCTGGAGCTGATCTCGGGCCCCGCCCGGGTCCCGGACTCCAGCGTGTACATCGGCCTCCCCATGCTGGCGCTCGCCGTGGTGGTGGCGGTGCGGCTGCGCCGCCGGCCAGAGGTCCTGGTGGCCGCGATCACCCTTGTGTGCGCCGCGCTGCTGGCCCTGGGAGGGCACCTGACCATCCACGCCAGCGAGCCCATCCTGCCCCTGCCTTGGCTGGTCCTGGAGCACCTTCCCGTCCTCGAGGACGTGCTCCCGGTGCGGATCATGCTGGCCGGCTACCTGGCCCTGGGACTGATCACGGGCGTCTTCATCGACGCGGTGATCGAGGCACGGCCGCGCCTGCGCCTCGCCGGTCTCTCCGTCGCCATCGTGGCGCTGGCGCCCCTCATCCCCTACCTGCCCATCACCTCCGGCCGGTTCAGCGTCCCCGCCTTCTTCAGCGACGGCCAGGCGGCCCGGCTCGCCTCCTCCGGATCGGTGCTGGTCACCCCCTATGGGACCGACCAGCCGTACACCGACTACGCGGTGGAGGTGTGGCAGGCGGTGGCGGGGATGCCCTTCAGGACGGTGGTCGCCGAGGCCTTCCTGCCCGGACCCGGCGGGCATCAGTGGGGGCCCGCCCTCGATCCGCTGGAGCTGGAGCTGCACGACCTCGGTGACCTGGGCCAGCCGGCGCCCGGCGCCCTGTCCCCGCAGCAGCGCCAAAGCTACATCTCGAGCCTTCGGGCCCACCACGTCACGGCCATCGTGGTCGGGCCCTCCCCCGGTGAGACACAGGTGGTGGAGTTCCTCCGAGAGCTGCTGGGTCGGGGGGGGACGGCGACCGCAGGCGTGGTGGTATGGACGGGCCTGCAGCCCTGAGGCGCACCGATGACGAGCGGCCACCGCGTTGGTGGTCCCGCCGCGCCGCGGCGGCCCTCTGCAGTCGTGAGGGCTCGTTCGAGTACTCCCGACTGGTGGCTCCGGCGCTGTTCGTCGCCGGCCTGTTCGCCTACTGGCTGATCTACCATCTCCAGCTCCCATATGGGCCGCCCGTGCGCTCCGACGGCGAGGGGTACTACGCGTATCTGCCCGCCTATCTGATCTACGGCGATCCATCCCTCGCCTCCGTGGTGCGGGAGCACTTCCTCCCCACCTACGCGCACACCGGCTTCACCCCCTCCGACTTCGGTCTCACCCTCCAGTCCACCGGAAGCTGGCTGGACAAGTACGAGATCGGTGAGGCCCTCCTTCTCGTCCCCATCTTCCTGATCGGGCACGTCATCGCCCTGGTGCACGACGGGGCGGCGGCGACGGGCTACACCCACCCCGAGGTGTACGCGGTGGGGACAGGCGGGCTCGTGTACGCGGTGCTCGGCATCCTCGCCCTGCGGGCGGTGCTGCGTCGCTGGTTCTCCGACGGCGTCACCGCCGCGACGCTCGTGGTGATCATCCTCGGCACCGGCCTGTTCCACTACGCGACCTACGACTCGATCTTCTCCCACGCCTTCGCCTTCGGCGCCGTCAGCGTCACCCTCCTCTGCGCGCTGCGATGGTTCGAACGACCCGACTCCTGGTGGCGCGCCGCCGGCTTTGGGCTGGCCGCGGGGACAGTCGTGGTCGTGCGCATCCCTGACCTGGTGATCCTCCCGGGGGTGCTCCTGCTCGGGGTCGGATCGGTCGCCGCGCTGCGGGCGCGCGTCCGCCTCCTCGCCCGCGATCACGCGGCGCGGTCGGCCCTCGCGCTGGGCTGCTCCGCCGTGCCGATGGTGCCCCAGGTGCTCACCTGGTGGGTTGCGACCGGGTATCTCATCGTCCAGCCCTATGTCGGCGAGTCCTTCCACTTCGCCCACCCCCACCTGCTGGCGGCGCTCTTCTCCTTCTACCCACACGGGCTGTTCCCCTACGCCCCGTCGCTCCTGCTCGCCGTCATCGGCGTGGGCATCGCGTGGTGGCGCCGGCGCGAGATGGCGCTGCCGGTGACGGTCGCCTTCCTGCCCTTCTGGTACGTGATGTCGAGCTGGTGGGATTGGTCGTTCTCGGACGGCTTCGGTGACCGGATCTTCGTCGACATCCTCCCCCTGCTCGCCCTGCCCCTGGCCGTCTTCTTCGCCTCCCTGCGTCCGGGCTGGTTGAGGCGCGGCGCGGCGGCGTTGACCGGCGTGCTGGTCCTGGTGACGATCTCGCTGATGGTGGCGTACTGGCGAGGCGCTCTCGGCGGGGCGGGCGCCCCGGTGGGGGAGTACCTCAGGCTGGTGATCCACCCCTGACCGCGCCGCCGTCCGGCGGCGTCTCAGGCGTCGGCGCTCCAATCGTAGGCATGCCAGCGGCCGGTGATGGGGCTGAAGGCGAGCTCCCACAGATCCTGCAGCGGTGACCCCTCCCACCACACGTCCTGCTCGCCGTCGCCGAGAACCGCAAGGGATGGCGGCCCTCCCAGGGCGGCGTTACCTGGCAGGCCCTGGGTCGCGCTCAGGTCCTGGGCCTGCCAGGTGGCGGTGGCCACCGTGTACCACGCCTCGTCGAGGTGCCCCGCCGTCGTCTCCCAGAAGAGCAGCTGCTGGCCGCCGT
>JAJZNI010000056.1 GCA_021847925.1 bacterium | reverse complement strand
GGCCTACGAGGCGGCCCGCCGGCTCGCCGCCACCGAGGGCCTGCTGGTCGGGCATTCGAGCGGTGCCAATCTCTGGGGGGTGCGCGAGGTGGGACACCGGATCGGGCGCGGGGTGATCGTCACGATCTTCGCCGACGGGGGAGACCGCTACCTGTCGGGCGGCCTGTATGGGATGACACCGCCGTGAACGCGGTCTCCGTGCGGCTCGACGCCGCCGCCCGCGCGGAGATCCGCCGGCTCGCGGCGGAGGCGTATCCGCACGAGGGCTGCGGGGTGCTGATCGGCGTCTTCGACGGGAAGGTGATCGAGGTGCGCGAGGCCACCTCGGGGCGCAACCTCTGGACGGAGCGGCTGCGCGACCGCTATGACCTGGACCCGGCCGACATCCAGGCCGCCGACCGCAGCGCGCGCGCGCGGGGGCTGGACGTGGTCGGCTTCTGGCACAGCCATCCCGATCATCCCGCCCGGCCCTCCCAGTTCGACTCCGACCGCTCATGGCCCGGCTACGCCTATCTGATCGTGAGCAGCACGAGCGGCGGGACGGCTGACCTCAACGCCTTCGCGCAGGGGGCGGAGGGGGGTGACCTCCGGCCCGTGGCCCTGGACGCGCCGGGGTGAGGAGCGCAGCCGAGCCCGAGGCGCGGCGGACGCCGGCACCCCCCGAGGACGGCGGCGAGGCCGCGCCCGGGCGGGGCCTGGGCACGACGAGGCTCGGGACGCGGAGGGCGCGCCGGCACGGCAGCGATCCCGGCCTGGGACCGCCGAGCGGCATCGTCGCCATCGTGGGCCGCCCCAACGTCGGCAAGTCCACCCTCTTCAACCGGTTGACCGGCGAGCGCCGGGCGATCGTCGACGAGACCGCGGGGCTCACCCGAGACCGCCTCTACGGCGTCGCGGAGTGGCGGGGACGGCGCTTCACGGTGGTGGACACCGCCGGGCTGGACCCGTCGCTGCCGGGGGGAGAGGGCGGGACGGCGGAGCTGGCCCGGGGCACCCAGGAACAGGCCCGGCTCGCCATCCAGGAGGCGGACCTCTGCGTGCTCATGGTGGACGTTCGCGCCGGGGTCACCGGCCTCGACGAGGACGTGGCCCAGGTCCTGCGCGGCGGCGGACGGCCGGTGATCCTGGCGGGCAACAAGGCCGACTCGCCGGCCGACCCGTACTACGCCCACGAGCTGCACCGGCTCGGGCTCGGCGACCCGATCCTGATCTCGGCCCTCTCCGGGACGGACACCGGCGATCTGCTCGACGAGGTGGTCGAGCGCCTCCCCCCGGCGGTGGACACGGAGCAGCGCATCGACGAGATGCGCATCGCCATCGTGGGCCGGCCCAACGTCGGCAAGTCGTCGCTGCTCAACGCGCTGGTGGGGGAGGAGCGCGCCCTGGTGTCACCGGTCGCGGGGACCACGCGCGACTCGGTGGACACGGTGGTCCTCCACCGCGGCGCGCAGGTCCGGCTGGTCGACACCGCCGGGATCAGGCGGCGCGGCGTGGTCTCGACCGACATCGAGCACTACAGCCTGCTCCGCGCCATGCGCGCGCTGGAGCGCAGCGACGTCGCCCTGGTGGTGATCGACGCCTCGGAGGGAGTGGTCGCGCAGGATCGCCACGTGGCCGGCTACGCGGTCGACGCCGGCAAGGGCCTGGCCATCGTCGCGAACAAGTGGGACCTGGTGCCCCAGGAGGTGCGCGCCGACCCCGCCACCCTCAAGCGCATCTCCGAGGCCTTCGACTTCGTCCCGGGCGCCCCCGTGCTCACCCTGAGCGCTCTGGAGGGCCGCAACGTCTCGCGCGTGCTGGACACCGCCCGGGTCGTGCACGATGCGCGGGCGACCCGGATCCCGACCCCGGCTCTGAACCGGCTGATCGCAGCCGCCTTGGAGGAGCATCCCCCGGCGCTGCATCGTGGCCGCCGGCTCAAGGTGCTGTACGCGGCCCAGGCCAGCTCACCCGCGCCCACCATCGTGCTCTTCGTCAACGATCCCGAGCTGCTGCACTTCTCGTACCAGCGATACCTGGAGAACCGCATTCGGGCCGTCTTCGGCTTCGCCGGGGTGCGGCTGCGGATGGTCGCGCGCCGGCGGTCCGAAAGGCAGCGCTGAGCCGGCGCGTCAGGGGCGCGGAGCGGAGCGGGGCCCGCGCACCGTGAAGCCGGCCCAGCGGACGAGGTAGTCCGCCCCGGAGACCACGCTCACCGCGGCGGCCGCCCAGAGTGCCCAGGCGTCGACCCCGAGGGGGCCGAGCGGCGCGGTGACCCGGAGCAGGATGAGCAGGATGGCGAGGAACTGGATGGCCGCCTTGGTCCGGCCGAGGGGAGAGGCGGAGATGACCGTCCCCGCCGCGGCCACCGACCCCCGCAGCCCGAGCACCACCATCTCCCGCGAGACGATCAGGAGGACGGGCCACGCCAGCGCCTCGCCGGTCCCGGCGAGGGCGATCAGCACGCCACTCACCAGCACCTTGTCGGCGGTGGTGTCGAGGAAGCTGCCGGTGGCCGTGGTGACGCCCCAGCGCCTCGCCAGCGAGCCGTCCAGGTAGTCGGTCGCGGCGGCGACGGCGAAGACCGCGGCCCCGATCCGGTCGTTGCCCGTGAGCACCAGGGCGGCGACCACCAGGGTGAGCGCCAGGCGAAGCAGCGTGGTGACGGCGACGAAGGCGATGCGCGTGCGCGAGCGGGGCCGGGCCGTGGGGCTCAGGTCCGCCGGGGCGCCCCCGGGTGCGCCACCTGGGACCGGCAGCGGCGGGCTGGCCAGGGGGTGGGTCGACGCTCGCCGTGCCATCTCGGCAGCCAATGGTCGCACGTCCGGACGGGGGCCACGGCCCGCGGCAGGATGCCGGGGCGGTTCGGAGGGCGCCGGGCGATGGGTGCCCGCCGCAGCAGTCGCGGTCCGGCTCCACGCTTGCCGCGCTCGCGACACGGTCACTCCACCCAGCCGAAGGTGCGGGCGACGGCCTTCTTCCAGAGCCTGTACTCCTTCTCGACCTGGGCGGCGGCCATCGAGGGCTCCCAGGTGCGGTCGACCTGCCAGTTCTGGCGCAGCTCCCCGAGGTCCCTCCAGTATCCGGTGGCGAGGCCGGCGGCGTAGGCGGCACCCAGGGCCGTCGTCTCAGCGACCCTGGGCCGGATGACCGGGACACCGAGCACGTCCGCCTGGAACTGCATGAGCAGGTCGTTGCCGACCATGCCGCCGTCGACGCGAAGCGAGCTCAGGGCGACCCCGGAGTCGGCGTTCATGGCGTCGTAGACCTCGCGGGTCTGCCATGCGGTCGCCTCCAGCGCCGCACGGGCGATGTGGCCCCGGGTGACGTACCGGGTGAGGCCGGCGATGACACCGCGAGCGTCACTCCTCCAGTGGGGGGCGAAGAGCCCCGAGAAGGCGGGCACGAAGTAGCAGCCGCCGTTGCCGTCCACCGACGCCGCCAGCTCCTCGACCTCGGCGGAGGTCCCGATCATCCCCAGGTTGTCCCGCAGCCACTGCACCAGGGCGCCCGTGATGGCGATCGATCCCTCGAGCGCATACACCGCGGGCTGCGAGCCGATCCTGTAGCCCAGGGTGGTGATCAGGCCGCTCCGGGAGGGCACCGGGCGGGTCCCGGTGTTGAGGAGCATGAAGTTGCCGGTCCCGTACGTGTTCTTCGCCTCGCCCGCGGAGTAGCAGGTCTGGCCGAAGACCGCCGCCTGCTGGTCGCCCAGGTCGCCGGCCACGGGCACGCCCGCAAGCGGGTGCCCGCACGCGCCGTAGACCTCGCTGGACGCCCTGATCGGCGGGAGCATCGCGCGCGGGACGCCCATGACGTGGAGCATCTCGGAGTCCCAGTCCAGGGTCTCGAGGTCCATCAGCATGGTGCGGCTTGCGTTGCTCACGTCGGTCACGTGGACGCCGCCCTCGGTCCCACCGGTCAGGTTCCAGATCAACCATGTGTCGACGGTGCCGAAGAGGAGGTCCCCCGCCTCCGCGCCGGCCCTCACCCCCTCGACGTTGTCGAGCAGCCACCTGATCTTGGGCCCCGAGAAGTAGGTGGCCAGCGGCAGCCCCACCCTGGCCCGGAAGCGGTCCGCGCCGCCGTCCCGCGCCAGGTCGCCGCAGATCCGATCCGTGCGGGTGTCCTGCCAGACGATGGCGTTGTGCACCGGCCTGCCGGTCCTCCGGTCCCAGACCACCGCCGTCTCCCGCTGGTTGGTCACGCCCACGGCGACGAGATCGGACGTCTCCAGACCGGCCTTCCGGAGCGCTCCTTCGATGGCCTCCCCGGACCGCGTCCAGAGCTCCAGCGGGTCGTGCTCCACCCAGCCCGGCCTCGGGTAGATCTGCGCATGCTCCTTCCGGTCCTGTGCGACCACCCCACCTGAGTGGTCGAAGATGATGAACCGGGTGCTGCTGGTTCCCTGGTCCAGCGCCGCCACGAACTCGGCCATCAGCGCACTCCCTGCTCCCGGGCAGACGATCTCAGCCATGTGCGGCGGGGGCCGCCGCGGTCCGCCGCCCCGCGCCTGCCCGGCGCGACCACCGGCCGGCGCGGGGCGCGGGGTCCCGTTGCGGGTGCGGGCCGGTGGGTGGCGGGCCGGACGCGGGTGATCGACAGTGTGACGCGGTCAGTGGGTGAGGGCCACCCACCCGGCCAGGGCGAGCAGGGTCACGGCGAGGACGGGAACGGTGAGGATGATGCCCTGGCGGAAGTACTGGCCCCAGGTGATCGTGATCCCCTTGGTCTCGAGCACGTGCAGCCAGAGGAGGGTGGCGAGCGACCCGATCGGGGTGAACTTGGGACCGAGGTCGGAGCCGACGACGTTGCCGTAGACGGCCGCGGTGCGCGTGAGGCCGCCGAGATGGGCGCCATGGATCGACAGCGCGCCGACGAGAACGGTGGGCATGTTGTTCATCACCGCGGACAGGCCGGCGGCACCGAAACCGCTGGCCAGGGAGGTGGGAACCAGGCCGGCATGGCCGGCGCCCCGCAGCCCGTCCGCGAGGAAGGTGGTGAGCCCGGCGTTGCGCAGCCCGAAGACGACCAGGTACATGCCGAGCGAGAACACCACGATCTTCCACGGCGCCTCGCGCAGCACCCGCATGCTGGAGAGGGCCGGAGAGCGCGCGGCCAGGGCCAGGAACGCGGCGGCGGCCAGCCCGGCGGGGATGGAGACCGGGAAGTGGAGGGGCTCGGAGAGGAGATAGCCGGCCAGAAGCACGCCGAGCACCGCCCACCCGACCCGGAACAGCCGGGGATCACGGATCGCCCGCCGCGGAGCGGGGAGCGCCCGGAGGTCGTAGCCGGGGGGCAGGGAGTGCCGGTAGAAGGCGTAGAGGACCCCCACGCTGGCGGCGAAGGCGACCACGTCCACGGGGGCCATGGTCGCGGCGTAGCTCGTGAAGCCGATGTGGAAGAAGTTGGCGCTCACGATGTTCACGAGGTTCGACACCACGAGAGGGAGGCTGGTCGTGTCCGCGATGAAGCCGGCGGCCATCACGAAGGGCAGGGCCTGGGGGCGCTCGAAGCCCACGGCGCTCATCTGCTCGTAGACGATCGGGGTGAGGATCAGCGCTGCCCCGTCGTTGGCGAACAGCGCCGCGACCACGGCGCCGAGGACCATCATGTAGATGAAGGCCCGGATGGTGCTGCCGTGTGCCGCGCGCAGCATGTGCAATGCCGACCACTCGAAGAACCCGATGCGGTCGAGGACGAGCGAGATGACGATCACCGCCACGAAGGTCGCCGTCGCGTTCCACACGATGCCCCACACCGTGCCGACGTTGGCGAGGTGCACCACCCCGAGGATGAGGGCGACGGCGGCGCCGCCCGCGGCGGACCAGCCGATCGACAGGCCCCTCGGCTGGGCGATCACCAGGGTGAGGGTGGCGATGAAGATCACCACCGCGGCGGCGGTGAGCCCGGCGCCGTCCGGGCTCAGCACGGTCGCCCCGGCGGCCGCGCGGGGAGCGACGCCGGGCGGGGGCGCGGGCGCGGGCATCGCGCGCACGGCCCCGGAGCGGGCCGAGCGCGCGCACCTGAGGGTGGGCCACCGCGAGTTCCTCCCGCTCCTGCGCTCGCGCGGCTCTTCAGCGGTGGCATTGACAGGGGCGAATATAGCAGGGCTTTCCCTGGACACATCGATCCGCGTCGATGAAGGCGCGTAGACTCCAGGGTGTGTCGACCATCCTGCGGCCATCGAGCCCGGCGCAGGACGGAGGGGAGGACGGGTGCTGGCCAACCCTGTCGGAAGCACCCCTCGGGCGGGCAGCGGCCGAGTCGCTCGCCGCCGTGCTGCGTGCGGTCGCGGACCCCGCACGGCTGCAGCTCGTGAGCCTCATCCAGGCGGGGCGGGGAGGCGAGGCCTGCGTCTGCGACCTGGTCGCCCCCCTGGGGCTCTCGCAACCGACCGTCAGCCACCACCTGAAGGTGCTGCGCGACGCCGGTATCGTGACGCGCTCCCGGCGCCGGAGCTGGGCCTACTATCGCCTCGTGCCCGAGCGCCTCAGCGCGCTCGCCCAGCTCCTCGCCCCGCCGGACGATCCCGAGCGACCCTCCCGTCCAGCCGACCGCCCGGGCTGAAGCGCCGCGATCCGGAGGTGCCCCGTGGCGGCCGCCGGGGTCGCTCGCGGGGGAAGGCACCGGGGTGGCACGGCCCCCCGGGGGGCTCGCGCACCCCGCGCGCCTCCGCCAGCTCAGGTGCCGGCGTTCACCGCGGGAGGGTCGCCCAGGCTCACCTCCGGCTCGGTGCCCCTCACGAGCCGGACGATGTTGTCGCGGTGGCGGACGACGACCACGGCGACCCCGGGCACGACCAGGGCGAGGGGGGTGAGATCGCGGCGGCCGG
>JAJZNI010000114.1 GCA_021847925.1 bacterium | reverse complement strand
GGGTACCGCCGCCGCGAGGGAGGGGTGGGTGGAGATCGAGCCGCGGCTGCGCGAGGTCGCGGATGCGGCGATCCTCGCCGTGCCCGAGGTGGCCCGCCGCCTCGTCGGCGCGCTGCAGCGCCTGGGATGGCTGCTCCGCCTGGAGGGGGGCGACCCCGGCGCCGAGGACGCCGCCATCGACGAGCTGGAGACGGTGATCGAGTGCCTCCTCGCCTACCGGGAGGCTCTGCCGGTCGGGGAGGACCGGTCGGCGGCGGAGGTCCTCGAGTGGACCGTGGCGGCGCTGGAGCTCCCCCAGCTCGAGGTGGCGGCGATGCTGGACGTCTCCCTGCGCACGCTGCAGCGCTGGCTGCGCGGCCAGTCCCGTCCGGGGGCGGCGGAGGCCGCGCGGATCCGCCGCCTGGCGCGGCTGGTCAACGAGGCGGGCTTCGCCCTGAGCCCCGCGGGCGTGGTGGACTGGCTGCGCCGCCCCACCCCGTACCTGGAGGGGCGGGCGCCGCTCGAGGTGGTGCGCGAGGCCGGCCCGGACGCCGGCGGGCTCCTGGACGGCCTCGCGGCGACACTCCGCTATGGGTGACGGAGGGGGCGCCGGCGGCGGGCACGCGCCGATCGGAACCCGGACGGTGCGGGTCGACACCGTCGCCTACCGGGGGGTGAGCGGGCTGCGCCCGCTGTGGTGGACGCCCAACCTGGGGCGCGGCCGCTGGCATGGCGCGGATCAGCCGCTCCCGGTGCAGTACCTCTGCACGCACCCGATGGGGCCGCTCGCCGAGCAGGCGCGCCACGCGGGCGTGCACACCGGAGCCGGGCTGCGCCAGCTCCGGCGCAGCGTGTTCGCGCTGCGCATCCGGCTGGACGGGGTGCTGGAGCTCGACTTCTCCGCCGCCGCCGCGCTGGGTCTCGACCCCGACGCCCTGGTCGGACCTCCGGCCGCCTATCCCGTCTGCTCGGGGTGGCTGGGCCGCCTTCTGCGATCGTCGCCCGAGATCCAGGGGCTGCTCGTTCCCAGCGCCGCCCTGCCCGGCACGGAGACGCTCGTGGTGGTGGGCAAGCGCCACCCGTTCCCGTACCTGGCGACGCCGCGCCGGGCGGCGGACGTCCCCTGCGCGGCGCTCGGCCTGGACGCCCACGCGGTCACGTCGCTCGCGGGCGTGGTGCGTCCCCTGGGGGCCACCGCGCATCCCGGGCTCGAGGCCTGGCGCGCCGGTCGCGACCTCGTCTTCGCGCAACCGCCCGCCGCCGGGTGAGCCGGCCCCCGCGCGGCTGACCGCCGCGGGGGTGGGCGCACGCGCGACCGCGCCCCGCCGTGCGGCCCGCCGGGCAGGGCCTGTACAGTCGTGCCGATCCAGACCGTCGGGAAGGAGCTCCGCCGCCCAGATGTCCGGCCAGGCCGCCCAGCACAACGCCTCCGCCGGCGCGACGGACAGGCCGGGCTCGGACCACCACCGGGACATCCAGGGCGGTCTGTGGCGGGCCGGTGTGTTCGGGGTCAGCGACGGCCTCCTCACCAACGTCTCGCTGGTCCTCGGCGTCGCGGGCGCCAACCCGGGCAGCGGCGTGGTGCGCCTGGCCGGCCTCGCCGGCCTGGTGGCCGGGGCCCTCTCCATGGCCGCCGGGGAGTACGTCTCGATGACCGCGCAGTCCGAGCTGATCCGCCACGAGCTGGCCGTGGAGAAGGAGGCCCTGCGCACGAGCCCCGAGGAGGAGCGCCGCGAGCTGGTCGACGTCTACGTTCGTCGGGGCGTCCCGCAGAGGACGGCCGAGGCGGTGGCCGCCGCGCTGATGGCGGATCCCGAGGTGGCCCTCGAGGTGCACAGCCGCGAGGAGCTGGGAGTGGATCCCGAGCGCACCGGCTCCCCGATCGGAGCGGCCGTCTCCTCCCTGGTCAGCTTCGCCGTGGGGGCCATCCTGCCGCTCCTGCCCTGGTTCTTCGGGTCGGGGTGGCCGGCCGTCATCGCGTCGATCGTGCTCGGGGCACTCGGGGCGCTCTCGGTGGGGGCGGGGGTCGGCTACCTCTCGGAGCGCTCCATCGTCCGCGGCGCGCTGCGCCAGCTCCTGATCGCCGCCGTGATGGCGGTGGTCACCTTCGGGATCGGCCGCCTCGTGGGGGTCTCCACGGGGGCGTAGGGGCCGCCTCCTCCGGGTGCGCGCGACGCGCGCTCGCGCCGGACCGTGGCGTGACACCGCGGTCCGGTGTTGCCGCGACAACCACGCCGGCCCGTGCTGAGCTAGAGTGCCCCTGCGCAGATCGGTTCGGGCACCGGGTGGGTCCGACACCCGCATGAGGTTCGCCACGTGAGCCACCGCATCCTGGTTGCCGAGGATGAGGCCGACATCCGCGACCTGCTCCGCCTCGCCCTGGAGGGCGCGGGGCGCGAGGTCCGGGCGGTCGACGACGGCCAGGCGGCTCTCGACCTGGCGCGCGCCGAGCCCCCCCACGTCCTCGTGACCGACCTGCGCATGCCGCGGATGGACGGCCTGGACCTCATCCGCGCCTTCCGGGGCGAGCCGGCGCTGCGCCAGGTGCCGGTCATCCTCTTCACCGCCTACGTCACGAGCGACCCCCGGGTCAACGAGGCCGCCCAGATCGACGGTGTGGAGGTGGTCACCAAGGGGCCCATCGCCGATCTGCGCGAGGCGGTCGCGCGGCTGCTCCAGGCTCCCGCCTCGGGGGCCGCGTAGGGCGACCGTCCCGGTCCCGGCGGGCTCCGGCAAGGGGGGCTCCGGGCCCTCGCGCCGGGCGGGGCGCTGGGCGGCTTGCGCCGCGAACCGATGTTCGCTATGCTGCGCCGCGCCGTGCCCGTGATCTCCGCGCCCCCCGCCGTGCCGGGCTCCGTCGCCGCCCGGATCGCCGAGCTGCGCGGTCAGGCGTGGGTGCGGCGGCGCCTGGTGCACGAGGTCGTGCTGCCCGCACGTCCCGCGGAGCTGCGCGACTGGCCCCGGGCGCTGCACCCGGAGCTGCTCGGCGCGCTCCGCGACCGCGGGTTCGCACGCGCCTACCGCCACCAGGCGGAGGCCGTGGAGGCGGCCCTGGCGGGGCGGGACGTGACCCTCGTCACGCCCACGGCCAGCGGCAAGACCCTGGCCTTCGTGGTGCCGGTGCTGGACGGGTGGCTGCGCGACCCGGAGAGCCGGTCGCTCTGGATCTTCCCCACCAAGGCGCTGGCCCAGGACCAGCTCGCGGGCCTCCGCGACCTGGTGGCCCACCTGCCCGCGGAGCGCGGCGAGCGGCTGCGTGCGGCGGTCTTCGACGGTGACACCCCGGCGGGGCTGCGCCGGGCCATCCGCGACGAGGGGCACGTGGTCGTCACCAATCCCGACATGCTTCATGGCGGCATCCTTCCCCACCACACCGGGTGGGCGCGGATGCTCGGATCGCTCCGCTACGTGGTGATCGACGAGCTGCACGCCTACCGCGGCCTGTTCGGCTCCCACGTGGGCAACGTGCTGCGGCGTCTGCTCCGGCTGTGCCGCTTCTACGGCAGCAACCCGACCGTGATCTGCTGCTCGGCCACCATCGCCAACCCCGGCGAGCTGGCCGAGCGCCTCGTGGAGCGGCCGGTCACCCTGGTGGACCGCAGCGGTGCGCCGCGGGCCGAGCGCCACCTCTGGTTCTGGCAGCCTCCCCTCGCGGCGGGGACGCCGGGGGTGCGCCGCTCGGCGGTCCTGGAGGCGCGCCGGCTGGTCGGCGAGCTGCTCCGCCTCGAGCTCCAGAGCATCGCCTTCTGCCGCAGCCGGAGCGGCGTCGAGGTGCTGCTCAGCTACCTTCGCGAGCTGCGGCCGGGGCGCCCCGGAGAGGATGAGCCGGTGCGCGGCTATCGGGGCGGCTACCTGCCGCTCGAGCGGAGGGCGATCGAGGCCGGTCTGCGCTCGGGCGGCGTCCGCGCCGTGGTCGCCACCAACGCCCTGGAGCTCGGCATCGACATCGGCGGCCTGGACGCCTCCGTGCTGGTCGGATACCCGGGCACCGTCGCCAGCACCTGGCAGCAGCTCGGCCGGGCCGGGCGCCGGGACTCCGCGTCGCTGGGCGTCCTGATCGCCACCGACGCGCCGCTCGACCAGTTCCTGGTGCGCCACCCCGGCTACCTGCTGGAGACCCCGCCGGAGAGGGGGCTCATCGATCCCGACAACCTCCTGGTGCTGGGGTCGCACCTCCAGGCGGCGGCCTTCGAGCTGCCCTTCGAGGTGGGGGAGGGGCTGGGGCGGGCGGGGAGCGCGGTCTGCGGATCGCTCCTCGAGTGCTTCGCCGAGGACGGGCTGGTCCACCGCAGCGAGAGCCGCTTTCACTGGAGCGCGGACGCCTTCCCCGCCGAGGCCATATCCCTCCGCCGCGCCGCCGCGAGCAACGTCCTGGTCGTGGACACGACGAGCGACCCCGCCGGACCGGGGCAGGGACCCCAGGGCCCGTGGGCCGGGAGCGGTGGCGGCCGGCCGGGCAGCCACGGGCGGGTGATCGGCGAGGTCGACCAGTTCTCGGCCCCGGTCCTCGTCCACGACGACGCCATCTACCTCCACCAGGGCCGCCAGTACCACGTCGAGCGCCTGGACTGGGAGGAGAAGCGCGCCTATGTGCACCCCGTCTCGGTCGATCACTACACGCTCGCACAGACGCGGCAGACGGTCCTGGTGCTGGAGAGGTGCGCCGGACCCACGGGCTCCGGCACCCGCGTCAGCCGCGGCGAGGTGCGGGTGAGCCGGCTCGCCGCCATGTACAAGAAGGTCCGCTTCCTCACCCACGAGAACGTCGGCTCCGGACCGATCCACCTCCCCGAGCAGGACCTCCACACCACGGCGGTGTGGGCGGCGATCACCCCGGAGCCCCTGGCCCGGCTCTCGGGCGATGCGATGCTCACGGGGCTGCTGGGCGCGTCGCGCGCCCTCCATGCCGCCGCCTGCCTGCTCTGCATGTGCGACCCGCGGGATCTCGGAACCCACGTCGACGCCCATGGCGAGGAGGGCCGGCCGACCCTCTACCTCTATGACGCGACCCCGGGTGGAGTGGGCTTCGCCGAGGGGTGCTACGAGCGCTTCCCGGAGCTGGCTGAGGCGGCGATCGAGCTCGCGTCCGCTTGCTCCTGCGGCACCGGCTGCCCCTCCTGCGTGGGTCCGCCGCCGCCCGGCAGCGACGGCCGAGCCCTGGCGCTCGCGCTGCTGCGCGCCGCGGTCGCGTGATGGGGGGGGGCGCCGCCCCGGCACGGACCGGGGCGGAGGCGAGCCCGGCGGCGGGCGGTGGGCGTTCCGATCCCGCGGCGATCGCCGCGCTTCGCAGCCGTCTCGCCGCCCTCGGCGGGCTCGCCGCCCTCGGCGGCCCCGCCGCACCGCGCCCCCGGCCGAGCCCTCGCGCGGCGCCCGCCGCCCGTGCCGCGGCGCTCGGCTTCGCCGAGGTGGAGGGCACCCTGCTCCGCCGGGCGCGCGTCGACCTCACTCCCTTCCTGTCACGCGCCGGCGCGCCGGGGCCGGCGACCCCGGAGGACCTCGTGCGCCTCCTCTTCCGGCTGCCGGCCGGAGCGCCCGCGGGACCGTTCGAGCCGTCCGACCTGGCGGTCCTCGACATCGAGACGCTCGGCCTGCGCGGCAGCGGCGTCGTCCCGTTCCTGGTCGGCGTCGGGGTGCCCCGGGGTGGGGCGCTGGAGATCGACCAGTGGCTGCTCGCCGACCTCGAGGCGGAGGCGGCCATGCTCGACGCCGTCGCGGCCCGGCTGGGCGGCCGCCGGGTCCTCGTGACCTACAACGGCAGGGGCTTCGACGTGCCGGTGCTGCAGGCGCGCTGCATCCTCAACCGGCGTCCCCCCGAGGCGCTGCAGCCCCGTCTCCACTGCGACCTGCTCGGGCCGGTGCGGCGCCTCTTCCGCGACCGCCTCGGCTCCTGCACGCTGCGCCAGGCGGAGCTGTCCCTGCTCGGGCTGGATCGCGGCGACGACGTCCCCGGGGCGGAGGCCCCCGCGCGCTTCCGCGCCTGGCTGGGGGGGGCGCCGGCGTCGGTCCTGGAGGGGGTGGTCCGCCACAACCAGCTCGACCTCTGTGCCACGCAGGTGCTCGCCGCACGCCTGGCCGCCCACGCCGCCGGCGACCTGATCCGGCCCGCCCATCCCGCCGACCGGTACCGGCTGGGCGTGCATCTCGAGAGCGTCGGGCTCGCCGACGCCGCCGCGGAGCATCTGACCGCCGCCTTCGCGAGCGCGCCGTCCCCGTGGTCGCGGGCTGCGGGCCACCGGCTGGCGGCGGCGCTCGGGCGGCGCTGGCGCGGCGGCGAGGGCGGGGACCGCGAGGCGGCCCTGGTCGCCCGAGCCCGCGCGGAGTCGGTGCTGCGGGAGCTGTGGCGGCGCGATCCCGAGGATCTGGATGCGGCCCGGGCTCTGGCGATCGTGCTGGAACGGCGCGGGGATCTCGGCTCCGCCCTCGGCGTCTGCATCCAGGCGGAGAGGGCCCTGGCCGCCCGGGCCCTGTGGCGCACCTGGCGGCCGGCCCAGCCGCGCCCCGCCCGGGGCGCGGACGTCGCCGGCGACTGGGGGCGGCGTGCGACCCGGCTGCGGCGCCGGATCGGGGCCGCGGCGGCGGGCGGGGTGACGCTCGGGATCTGAGCCGGGTCGCGGGGAGCCGCGCCGGTGCGGATGCCGTCTTCGCTCCTGCGATCTCCACGGGACGGGCCACCGGATGACAATGGGCCGCCGATGGATCGCAAGAGAGGCTCGCGCCCCCCCTGGAGCTTCGACGCACGCGCCAGCCGCGCGCCGGGCCCGGACGGGGGGGAGGCGGGCATGGCGGAAGGCCCCGCCGCTTCCCGGGAGGGCCCGGCCCGCCCCCGCCCTCCGTGGAGCTTCGCGGTGTCCCT
>JAJZNI010000077.1 GCA_021847925.1 bacterium | reverse complement strand
TCTTCTGCGGCTACTGCGCCGAGGCGTGCCCCACCGAGGCGATCACGCTCGGGCCCCGCTACGAGCTTGCCGAGTACCGGCGGGAGCGGACCGTGGTCACCAAGGCCGACCTGCTCGAGGCCTGGCCGCTCTTCGAGAGGGCCGAGGGACCCATGTCCCCCCGCGGCGCGGGCGCCGACCAGCGCGGTCGCGAGCTCCTCGACCCCGGGGTGAGCCCCCGCCTCGCCTGGGACGCCGCCGAGCGGGCGCGGGGGGACGGACCCGCTCACCCGGGCGCCCACGGCATCCCGTCGCACCCGCCCAGCGTTGCCGAACCGCCGCGACGCGGCGGCGCCGGGGAGCCGGGCGGGCCCGAGGCCGGGCCGGGGCCCGCCCTGGCGGAGGGCGAGCGGTGAACGGCCTGCTCATGGCCCTGCTGATCCTGGTCGCCGTCTCCGCGCTGGGCGTGGTGTTCGCGCCGCAGACCATCTACTCGGCGCTCTCGCTGGTCGTCACGGTGGGGCTGCTGGCGGTGATCTTCCTGGTGCTCAACGCGCAGTTCCTCTTCGCCGTCCAGCTCATCGTCTACGCCGGGGCGGTGATGGTCCTCTTCGTCTTCATCATCGCCCTGCTCGACCCGGCGTCCGAGGAGCGGGCGCGGCTCACCGACCCGCGCCTCGTGCTGGGGGTGCTCGCCATCGCGGGGATCTGCGCGGCGGTCTTCATCGCGGCCCGCAACGGGGTGACCTACGACACCTCCTGCACCCACCAGGCGGTGTCCTGCATGCACGGCTACCGGGTGGGCAGCGGCGGCGGGGCCGCCGACCCCTACCACACCTTCGGGTTCCCGGCGGCCCAGGTCAACGCCGCGGGGAACGTCCAGACGGTGGCCAACCAGCTCTTCCACACCTACGTGCTCCCCTTCGAGATCACCTCGCTCCTCCTGCTGGTGGCGGCCATCGGCGCCGTGTACCTGACCCGGCGGACCTCCACCGCGACCGGGCGGGGTGGCGCGGCGCGGCCGGCGCGGCCCGCTCCGGACGACCTGCCCCGGGAGAGCGCCGAGGCGCCCCGCGAGACCGGGGAGCGGCCGCTGGTGACGGGGGGCCGGTAGTGCTGTCGCAGGGCATGTTCCCGTACATCCTGCTCACCGCCGGGTTCCTCTTCGCGGTCGGCGTCCTCGGGGTGCTGATCCGCCGCAACCCCCTGGTGGTCTTCATGTCGATCGAGCTGATGCTCAACGCCGTGAACCTGGTCCTGGTCGGCTACAGCAGCTACCTCAACAGCGAGGAGGGCCAGATCTTCGCCTTCATGGTCATCGTCGTCGCCGCCGCCGAGGTGGTGGTGGGGCTGGGCCTGCTCACCCGGGTCTTCCGCATCGGCCGCGAGCTGGACGTCGACGACCTCGACGAGATGCAGCAGTGAACCCGACGGTCATCGCCGGGCTGTCCGCGACCATCCTGCTGCTCCCGATCCTGGGCAGCGCCCTCTGCGGCTTCCTCGGCGTCCCCCTGGGACGCCGCTTCGTCAACTGGGTCGGGACGGTCTCGATCGGCCTCGCCTTCGCGGCGGTCCTGGTCCTTCTGGCGCTGCTCCTCCACGCCCCCCAGGGTCACCAGTCGAGCACGGTCGTGCTCTGGAACTGGCTCAGCCTCGGCGCCGGCAGCAACCTCGGCGTCTCGGTCAACGTCACCGTGGACGCGCTGAGCGTGTGGATGCTCCTCGTGATCACCGGGGTGGGCTTCCTGATCCACGTCTACTCCGTGGGCTACATGGAGCACGACCCGGGGGTGGCGCGCTTCTTCTCCTACATGAACTTCTTCATCTTCGCGATGGCGCTGCTGGTGCTCGCCGCCAACATGGTGATCCTGATCATCGGCTGGGCCGGGGTGGCGCTGGCCAGCTACCTGCTGATCGGCTTCTGGCACGACCGGCGCAGCGCGGCGGTGGCCGCCCGCAAGGCGATGATCACCCAGGTCATCGGCGACGTGGCCCTGGTGCTGGCGGCGTTCCTGATCTTCGTGAACCTGGGCACGGCACCCTACTGCCCTCCCGGGGCCCACTGCCCGGCGGCGGCCGGCGGCGCGCAGCACCTCCACACTCTGAACCTGCCCCAGATCTTCGCCCACGCCTCCTCCCTCGGGCCCAACAGCCCCACCCTCACCATCATCTGCATCCTGATCGCCATCGGCGCCTTCGCCAAGTCGGCGCAGTTCCCGCTCCACACCTGGCTGCCCGACGCCATGGAGGGCCCCACCCCGGTCTCCGCCCTGATCCACGCCGCCACCATGGTGACCGCGGGGGTGTACCTGATCGCCCGCTTCCACCCGCTCTTCGACCTCGCGCCGGTGGCGGCCGGGATGGTGGCCTCGGTGGGCATGGGCACGTCGATCATGGCCGGCTTCATCGCGCTGAGCCAGACCGACATCAAGCGGGTGATCGCCTACTCCACCATGTCGCAGATCGGCCTGATGATCTTCGCGGTGGGGATCGGCGCCTACGCGGCCGGCCTCTACCACCTGATGATCCACGCCTTCTTCAAGGCGCTGCTCTTCCTCGCCGCCGGCAACGTGATCCACACCATGCACGACGAGCAGGACATCCGCCAGATGGGAGGCCTTCAGGCCCGGATGCGGATCACCGCCTGGTCCTTCCTGGTCGGCTCGCTCGCCCTCGGCGGCTTCCTCTTCGGCGGGATGTTCTCCAAGGAGGACCTGCTCGGCTTCGGCACGGTGAATGGTCCGGCGGCTCCCGCCCTCTACATCGTGGGGGTGGCCGTGAACGTGCTCACGGGCCTCTACGCCTTCCGCCTCTACGGGGTGACCTTCACCGGCGAGCCGCGCAGCGACCTGGCCCGGCATGCCCACGAGGCGCGCCGGGTGATGCTCATCCCGGTGGTGATCCTGGCGGCGCTGGCGGCGGTCGCCGGGTGGGTGCTGCAGTGGCCGGTGACGATCGCCGGGTTCCGGCCCGCCTTCGTCGACGCCTTCCTCAACCCGGTGTTCCACACCGCGGTCAGCGGGCCGATCGCCCACGAGCCCGGGGCCGGCCTGGCCGGGATCGGATTCGTCATCGGCACCGGGCTCAGCGTGATCGGGATCGCCGTCGCCCTGCGGATCTGGGTGCGCCGCGACCTCGACGCGCCGGCGTGGTTCCGGGGGCCGATCCTGGGCTGGCTGCCCCGCCTCTCCTTCCACAAGCTGTACATCGACGAGCTGTATGACGCGCTCCTGGTGCGCCCCGGGTATGCCCTGGCCCGCGTGCTCCGCCGCACCGTCGAACCCGAGGTGATGGACGGCTGGGTCCGCGGGGTGACCGGGGTCGCCACCGACTTCAGCGCCGGGATACGCAGCGTGCAGACGGGGCTGATCCGCGACTACGCATCGATCATGGTCTTCTTCGCGGTGGCCTTCACCGTGGCCCTGATCATCGCCGCGGGGCTGGTGCACTGATGGGCAGCTTCCCCTGGCTCACCGTCATCCTGCTGCTCCCCGCCGCCGGTGCCGTCGTGCTCCAGCTCATCCCCGGGCGCCGGACCGACGCCATCAAGGGCTGGACCGTCGCCGTGGTCGTCGCGGAGGCGGTCCTGGTGGGGATGGTGGTGTTCAACGTGGCCACCACGCCCGCGCAGGGGGGGTGCCCGGGCGGGCCGTACGCGCGCTGCGCCGCCATCGGCCTCCTGCCCCTGCCGATGCACCTCCAGGAGCAGGCGCCCTGGATCACCGCCATCGGCGCCTCCTACCACCTGGGTGTCGATGGGGTGTCCGCCTGGATCCTCGCCCTCAACGCCGGGGTGTTCCTGGTCGCGGCCCTGGTGGTCCCGCGGCTCACCACCGAGCGCCTCAAGCTCTTCTGCGGGCTGATGCTGCTCACCGAGACCGCCACCACCGGCGTGCTGGTGAGCCTCGACCTGCTCCTCTTCTACCTCTTCTGGGAGGGGATGCTCATCCCCCTGTACTTCCTGCTCGCCTTCTACGGCAACGAGAACCGGGGACGGGCCACGCTCAAGTTCGTGATCTACACGGTGGCGGGCAGCCTGCTGATGCTGCTCGCCATCATCTACCTGCACTTCCAGGCGCTCAACCAGGGGGTGAACACCTTCGACCTGGAGACGTTGCTCCAGACCCCACTCGCGCAGCAGAGCGCGGTGCCGCTCCCCTTCAGCAGCGTGCCGACGCTCACGCCGCAGATGTGGGCCTTCCTGGCCTTCGCGGTCGCCTTCGCGATCAAGCTGCCGATGGTCCCGTTCCACACCTGGCTCCCCGACCTCTACGAGTCGGCGCCGGCCCCGGTGCTGGTGTTCTTCGCCGGGGTGGTGAGCAAGCTCGGCGCCTACGGCTTCATCCGTTTCGGGATCACCCTCTTCAGCCACCCGGCGCACCAGCTCCAGCCGCTGCTCGTCGCCCTCGCCGTCCTCGGCATCCTCTACGGGGCGGTGATGGTGCTGAGCCAGACCGACATCAAGCGCATGGTCGCGTACGCGAGCGTCTCCCACATGAGCTTCATCGCCCTGGGGATCTTCAGCCTTGACCAGAACGGGATCAACGGGGCGCTCATCCAGATCGTCAACCACGGCATCATCATCGTCGGCCTCTTCCTGATCGCCGACTGGGTGGAGGCCCGCACGGGGACGCGCGACATCCGGGAGATGGCCGGGATGGAGCGGCGGACGCCGTGGCTCTACGCCATGTTCCTGGTGATCACGCTCGCGGCCCTGGGACTGCCCGGCACCCTCGGCTTCGTCGGCGAGCTCACCACCATGCTGGGCGCCTTCCAGTACTTCTGGCTGCTCGCGGTCCTCGCCGGGGTGGGGGTGGTGCTCGCATCCTGGTACATGCTGCGCCTGCACCAGGGGCTGATGCACGAGGCACCCACGCCGCGCACCGAGAAGGTGCGCGACCTCCGCCTGCGCGAGGGCCTGGTGCTGGCGCCGCTGGCGGCGCTGCTGATCTTCCTCGGCGTCTACCCGCACCCGATCGGGGCGGTGACCTCGCAGTCGGTCCCGGCGGTCGTGCGCCTCGCCGACGCCGGCCAGGTCACCGCGCATGACGTGCCCCTCAGCCACACCTCCGGAGCGCAGAGATGAGCATGATCGCCGGCCTGCCGCTGGCCACCGCGACACCGGGTGGTGGCGACCTCGTCGGGCTGCTTCCCGAGGTCATCGTGGCGGTGGGGTTCGTGGCCCTGATGCTGATGGACCTCGTGGTGCCCCCGTCTCGCCGGTCCTGGCTCGCGGGCGCCACGGCGGCGGTGCTGGCGGGCGCCTTCGCGATGAGCGTGTGGGGGTGGTTCGACGCCGGGCCGGCGGGCCGGACCGTGTACTTCGGGGCCGTTGCGTACGACCGGCTGTCCGCCTTCGTCAACTGCGTGGTGCTGGTCAGCTCGCTGGTGACGGTGATGATCAGCCCCGGCTACCTCAACCGGCGCGGGCTGCATCACGGCGAGTACTACGCTCTGCTGCTGGCCGCGACCGTGGGGATGATGCTGCTCGACGCCGCCACCAGCCTCATGGTGATCTTCCTCGCCATCGAGCTGCTCTCCATCTCGCTCTACATCCTGAGCGGCTTCGCCCGTGACGAGGAGCGATCCCAGGAGGCGGCCATCAAGTACCTGCTGCTGGGCTCGTTCGCCTCCGCGTTCATGCTCTTCGGGATGGCCCTGGTCTACGGGGAGACGGGGCACACCCAGCTCGCCCAGATCGCGCTGGCGATGTCCCACCCCGGGCCCCTGGACCCGCTCCTCGTGGGCGGGGTGATCCTGATGTTCGTGGGCTTCGCCTTCAAGGTCAGCGCCGCACCCTTCCACTTCTGGACCCCCGACGTCTACCAGGGCGCCCCGGTGGCGGTGACCACCTTCATGAGCGTGGCCACCAAGGTGGCGGCGTTCGCGGTGCTGATCCGGGTTTTCGACGACGCCTTCGCCAGCTACTACGCGCACTGGAGCTCCGTGGTGATCGCCGTGGCCATCATCTCCATGGTGGTGGGCAACCTCGCGGCGCTGACCCAGACCAGCGTCAAGCGGATGCTCGCCTACTCCGGCATCGCCCAGGCCGGTTACATCCTGATCGGGGTGGCGGTCGGCGTGGCGGTCCCGCTGGGGGTGCAGGGCGCCCTCTACTACCTCGCCGCCTACGCCGTGACCAACATCGGCGCCTTCGCCGTGGTGACGGTGATGAGCGGTCACGGCGAGGACCTGGACAGCTACGACCACCTCCGCGGGCTGTGGTTCCGCCGTCCCTACGTGGCCGCGGCGCTGGGCTTCTTCCTGCTCTCGCTGGGGGGCTTCCCGGTGACCGCCGGCTTCTTCGGGAAGTTCCTGGTCTTCGCGGCCGCCATCGCCGCGCACAACGTGGCGCTGGCGATCTGGGGCATCGGGACCAGCGCCGTCTCCATCTTCTACTACCTGCGGGTCGCTCTCCTGATGTTCCAGCGCCGCGAGGAGGGGGAGGAGCAGCCCTACGCGTGGCCCAGGACCAGCCTTCTCGGCGGCGGCGCGGTGGCGGCCACCGCCGCCGGCACCCTGATCCTGGGCACCGCCGTGCCGCTTCTCCTCACCGTGGTCCAGCTTGCCCAGGCGGGGACGCTGCCGGGGGCGACGTGACCCCCGACGCCCGCGCCGGCGGGGCGGCGGGCGGCGCGGCCGGGCCGAGATGGCGGTCGAGGGCCGAGAGAAGGGTGCCCATTCGGATGGGCTTGGTGAGGTACTCGCGGGCGCCCGCGCCGAGCATGCGCTCCGCCTGCCGCGTGGTGGCGTCGGCGGAGATCGCCACCACCGGGATGCCGGCCGTGGCCGGGTCCGCCGCGAGGCGGGCGACCAGGTCGGCACCGTCCATGTCGGGAAGGTGGGCATCCAGCAGGATGAGGTCGGGCCGCCGGCTGCGCGCCAGCTCGAGCGCGGCTGCACCCCCCTTCGCGGTG
>JAJZNI010000101.1 GCA_021847925.1 bacterium | reverse complement strand
GCGGCCCCGAGCGGTGTCGCGGCGCCCGCTCCCGAGCCTGCGGCAGCGCCCGCTCCCGAGCCTGCGGCGGCGCCCGCTCCCGAGCCTGCGGCAGCCCCCGCGGAGGTGGCCAGCGCGCCCCCGTCCCCCGCCGCCCCCGCGGCCGCCCCGGCCCCCGCGCCCGCCGCGGTGCAGCCCGACGCCGTCCAGCCGGCGGCCGTGGCGGCGCCTGTCTCCACGCCCGCCGCGAACGGGGTGGCCGCCGCCTCCGGCCGCCACCACGTCACCCCGGTGGTGCGGATGCTGGCCCGCGAGCACGAGGTCGACCTCGATCAGGTTCCGGGCTCCGGCCTCGGCGGGAGGATCACCAAGCGCGACGTCCTCGAGTACGTGCAGCGCCGCGGGGCGGCTCCCGCGACCGCGGCTCCGGATGCGGGCGGTGCCGCGGCGGCCCCCGCGCCCGCGGCTCCCCCGGCGGCGGCCCCCGCCCCGCCGGCGATCCCCGCCCCGCCGGCGATCCCCGCCGAGATCGGCGCCGCCGACGAGCGCGTCCCGCTGACCCCGATGCGCCGGGCCATCGCCGAGCACATGGTCCGCAGCAAGCAGACGTCGCCCCACGCCTGGCTCACCGTGGAGGTGGAGATGTCGCGGGTCGCCCGCGTGCGCGAGATGCACGGGGCGGCCTTCCGCGAGCGCTACGGCGTCTCGCTCACCTACCTTCCCTTCGTGGCCCGGGCCACCGTGGAGGCGCTGCGCCGGCGGCCCACCCTCAACGCCCAGTGGAGCGAGGAGGGGCTCGTCCTGAAGCGCGACATCCACCTCGGGATCGCCGTGGCGCTGGAGGAGAACCTGGTGGTCGCGGTGCTGCGCGACGCGGACCGCTACAGCATCGCGGGGCTGGCGCAGGCCGCCGCCGACCTCGGTGCCCGGGCGCGGGCCAACCGCCTCAAGCTGGACGAGATCCAGGGCGGAACCTTCACCCTCAACAACACCGGGGCGCTCGGGACCGTGCTCACCCAGGCGATCATCAACCAGCCCCAGGCCGCCATCCTCACCATGGACGCGGTGGTCAAGCGGCCGGTCGTGATCGACGACATGATCGCGGTGCGACCGATCATGAACCTCGGCCTGAGCTTCGATCACCGGCTCAACGACGGTCTCCAGGCCGCGCGCTTCCTCCAGGACGTGAAGGGCCAGCTCGAGGCGCTGGACGTGAACGCGTCCCTCCTGTAGGAGGGGGGGAGGGCCCCGTCAGTCCGGGTCCATGTGCGGGTAGCGCCACGCGACCGGGGGGACGAAGGTCTCCTTGATCGCTCGCATGGAGGCCCAGCGCACCAGGTTGAGCGCGGACCCCGCCTTGTCGTTGGTGCCGCTCTGGCGGGCCCCGCCGAAGGGCTGCTGTCCGACCACCGCGCCGGTGGGCTTGTCGTTCACGTAGATGTTGCCGGCAGCCTGGCGCAGCTCGCGCATCCCGGTCTCGATGGCCCGCCGGTCGGTGGCGAAGACGGCGCCGGTGAGCGCGTAGGGGGAGGTCTCGTCCACCAGACGGAGCGCCTCCTCCCAGGTGCCCTCGTAGGGGTGAACGGTGAGGATGGGCCCGAACAGCTCGGTCTCCATGAGCGGGTGCCGGGGGTTGTCGGTGGCGATGATGGTGGGGCGGACGAACCAGCCCACGCTGTCGTCGCACTCGCCCCCCGCGACGATGTGGAGCTCGGGGTCGGCGGCCGCGCCGTGGATGGCACCCCGGTGCTGGCGGAAAGCGGCCTCGTCGATGACGGCGCCCATGAACATGGAGAAGTCGGCCGGGTCACCCATGGGGATCCGCTCCGTCTCCGCGGCGAGGGGCCCGCGCAGCTCCTCCCAGAGGCGGCGCGGGATGTAGGCGCGGGATGACGCCGAGCACTTCTGCCCCTGGTACTCGAAGGAGCCGCGCAGCAGCCCGACCAGCAGCGACTCCAGGGAGGCGCTCTCGTGGGCGACCACGAAGTCCTTGCCCCCGGTCTCGCCCACCAGGCGGGGATACGTTCTGTAATTGTCCAGGTTGTCTGAAACCTGGTGCCAGAGATGGCGGAAGGTCCCGGTGGACCCGGTGAAGTGGATGCCGGCGAGGCTCGGGTGGCGGATGGCCGGTTCGAGCACCGCGCCCCGCCCGGTGACCAGGTTGATCACACCGGGGGGGAGCCCCGCCTCCTCCAGGAGCTCGATGATCAGGCCGGCCGCGAGCAGCTGCGTGGAGGCCGGCTTCCACACCACGGTGTTGCCCATGATGGCGGGAGCGGTGGGGAGGTTGCCGGCGATGGACGTGAAGTTGAAGGGGGTGATCGCCACCACGAATCCCTCGAGAGGGCGCAGCTCGGTGCGGTTCCAGACCCCGCGCACGCTGAGGGGCTGGTCCTCTCCCAGGCGCGCGGCGTAGTGGCAGTTGAACCTCCAGAAGTCGATGAGCTCACAGGCGGAGTCGATCTCCGCCTGGTGCACGGTCTTGCTCTGGCCGAGCATGGTCGCGGCGTTGAGCCGCTCCCGCCAGGGGCCGGCGAGCAGGTCGGCGGCGCGCAGGAAGACCGCGGCCCGCTCCTCCAGGCTGGCCCGGCCCCACTCCCCGGAGGCCGCCAGCGCGGCGTCCACCGCCCTGGTCACGTCCTCGACAGTGCCCTGGCGGGCCCGGCCGAGCACGAGGTCGTGGCGATGGGGCGCCCGGACCTCCAGGGGGTCGCCTCCCCCCTCGACCATCTCACCGCCGATGTGCATCGGCAGGTCGAGGGGTGCCGCCTGGAGCGAGCGGATCGCCTGGCGCAGCCGGGTGCGCTCCGGGGAACCGGGCGCGTAGCTCAGGACGGGCTCGTTGGTGGGGACGGGGATCACGCCCATGGCGATAGCGATTGTGAACCCGATGGCCTCCTCCGGGCGGCCGTCCCGCGCGGCGCCGGCCGAGCGGTATGGTGGGCATGGTCATGGAGCCGATACCGCTCACCCCCGTGGCGCCGCCCCCGGCGGACGGACCCACCGCCGGCGCCGCCTCCGCGCCGGCCCCGCGCCCGGTGTGGCAGCGGCTGCTCCCCGAGGGGGTGGAGCGCCGCCCGCCCTGGCTCACGGTCCGGGCGCCGGTGGGGGAGGGGGTGGACCGGGTTGCCGCCCTGATGCGGCAGCAGTCGCTGGCCACGGTCTGCGAGGAGGCCCGCTGCCCCAACCAGGGCGAGTGCTGGAACGCGGGCACCGCCACCTTCATGATCCTCGGGGACGTCTGCACGCGCGCCTGCGCCTTCTGCGCCGTGAAGAGCGGCCGGCGGGGCGGTGACGTCGACGAGGACGAGCCCCGCCGGGTGGCGGAGGTGGTCGCCCGGATGCGCCTGCGCCATGCGGTGGTCACCTCCGTGGATCGCGACGACCTCCCCGACGGCGGGGCGTCGATCTTCGCCGCGACCATCCGGCAGATCCGGCGGCTCGCGCCGGGCACGACCGTCGAGGTGCTGACCCCCGACTTCCAGGGCGACCTCGGCGCGGTCGGCGTGGTGATGGCGGAGAGGCCCGAGATCTTCAACCACAACATGGAGACGGTGGCCCGCCTCTACCGCCGGGTGCGGCCCAGGTCGGTCTACGAGCGATCCCTCGCGGTCCTCCGGGCCGCCAAGCGGATGAACCCCGGCTCCCGCACCAAGAGCGGGCTGATGGTCGGCCTCGGCGAGGACGCCGGGGAGGTTCAGGGCCTCCTCCGGGACCTGCGCGCCCATGACGTCGAGGTCGTGACCATCGGTCAATACCTCCGTCCCTCCCTCAAGCACCACCCCCTGATCCGCTTCTGGCACCCCGACGAGTTCGCCGCGCTCAAGGCGTACGGCCAGGGCCTGGGCTTCCTGCACGTGGAGTCGGGGCCGCTGGTCCGCTCCAGCTACCACGCGGCCGACCAGGCGGTGGCGGCGGCGCGGTGAGACGGGGAGGCCGCCTCCTGGAGGCGCTCTGGCTGGGCACGGTCCCCTACCGGGAGGCCTGGGAGCTGCAGCGCCGCCTGGCCCAGGCGCGGGCTTCCCGCGAGGTGGGCGACGCGGTCCTCCTCCTCGAGCATCCCCCGGTCTACACCCTGGGGCGGGGCACCGACCCCTCCCACGTCGGCGCGGGACCCGATGCGCTGCGGGCGCTCGGCGCGGACTGCCTGGAGGTCGACCGGGGCGGGTCGGTCACCTTCCACGGGCCCGGCCAGCTCGTCGCGTACCCGATCGTCCTGCTCGCCGAGGCCTTCCCCTTCGACGCCGCCCCCGGCAGGGGCGACGTCATCGCCTACGTCCGGGCCCTGGAGGGGGCGCTCATCGAGACCGCCCGCCGTCATGGCGTGGTGGCCGGCCGGCGCCCCGGCTACACCGGGGCCTGGGTGGGGGCCAACAAGCTCGCCGCGATCGGGGTGAAGCTGGCCTCGGGGGTGACCCAGCACGGGGCGGCGCTCAACGTCTGCACCGACCTCTCCTGGTTCGGCCACGTGGTGGCCTGCGGGATCCATGACGCGGGCGTCACCTCGCTGGCCCTCGAGGGGGCGGGAGGGCTCACCCCCGAGCGGGTGGCCCCCGATCTCGCCGCGGCACTGGCGGCAGCGCTGGGGGCGGCGCCGGCCCCGGCCGGGACGGCCCTGCGCCGCCTCGCCGCCGCGGCTGGGGCCGGTGACCCGCGACCCGCGGCGCGCACCCCGGCGGCGGTGGCGGAGCCGGTCGCGCTCCCCTGAGGCCGGTGCTCCCGCCTCTCCCGTTTGCGCCTACTCTGGCGGCTACCCGCCGCGTTCGTGCCGTCCATGACCGTAAGTTGTGCAATCGCGTCTTTCGCCGCCGCGACCACCCGGGGACACCCGGGGGCCGGGGCGAGCGCGAGGCGGCGGGAGGCCGCCGTCCTGCCGCGGCACTAGCCAACCGGCCTCGGCTTGGATACCATCTTGCCTTGGATCGTCCGCGCATTCTCGGATGCACTCCACCACAATCCACACCCGCCGAGCAGGGACCTTCCAGGGAGCAGTCATGGCCACCTTCGTCCGCAACCGCGTCCTCCACCAGCTGCAGTGGGCTCCTGAGACCGAGACCTACCGAGCGCGCCGGCGCGAGATACTCTGCGAGCTCGACGGCCTTCTGGTGCAGATCGAGGAGATGAACCTCCGCGGTCTGCCCACGCCCCCTCGGGTGCTGGCCCAGCTCCGCCGCTGCGGGGTCGCGGTGAGCCCGGAGGACCCCCCGGCCGACGTGGTGGAGGCCGTCTTCGCCGCCCAGGAGCGCTTCATGCGCCAGCCGCTCGGGATCGGGCCGGGGCGTGAGGAGCTGCGCCTCAAGGGGCGCCTGGCCTCCTAGCGCGCCGCCCTGCCGGGGGTGCGGCACCTAGACTCCCCGCCATGACGGCTGAGCGCTCCAAGGAGGCCGCCGGGAGAGCGGCCCTGGCCCTGGTGGAGGACGGGATGCGCGTCGGTCTCGGCACCGGCTCGACCGCGCGCTGGTTCACCCAGGCGGTGGGGGAGGCGGTGCGGGGCGGGCTGCGGGTGCGCGCCGTGGCCAGCTCGGACCGGACCGCCGCCCTGGCGCGCGAGCTGGGAATCCCGATCGTGGAGCTGGACGCGGAGGGCCTCGACCTCGCGGTGGACGGAGCCGACCTGGTCGACCCCGCGCTGCGCCTCGTCAAGGGCGGTGGGGGGGCGCAGGTTCGGGAGAAGGTGGTGGCCGCCGCCGCCCGGCGCTTCGTGGTCGTGGCCGACGAGAGCAAGCTGGTGCCCCGGCTGCGTGGGCCGGTCCCGGTCGAGATCCTCGCCTTCGGGTCGGGGGCGACGCTGGCGGCCCTCGGGCGCTGTGGGGCGGCCTTCCGGGTGCGCTCCGGCGGGGCCGGGCGGCCACTGACCAGCGACTCGGGGAACCTGCTGGGCGACGGCTGGTTCGGCGTCATCGAGGATCCCGAGGATCTCGCGCGGCGGCTGGACGCCATCCCCGGCGTCATCGGCCACGGCCTCTTCCTCGGGATGGCGGATCTCGTCCTGGTCGGCGACGAGGCGGGCGGGGTGAGGGAGCTGCGGCGCCGGGAGCCGGTAGAGTAGCCACCAGGGCGGATGGCGCAGTCGGCTAGCGCGTCTCGCTTACACCGAGAAGGTCGCAGGTTCGAGCCCTGCTCCGCCCAGACCGCCGCGGCGCCCGGCGCCGCGACCTCCCCGCACGCTGCCGCGCGGGGGGCGGGCGGTCCTCCCGTCCGCCCCGGGCGGGCCGGATGGGGCGGCCAAATCGGTCTTTCGCAACAATGCGGCCACGACCGCCCCCCGCCGGGCAAGTTCGTGTCATCATCGCCCGAAACGGACGACGGAGGTGCGGGTCATGGCCAAGGCGCAGGCGTCCCTGGGGGTGAAGGTGGCCGTCTTCGGCTTCGACGCCGAACCCGGCACCCCACCGGCCCGGGCCCTGCAGGTCCTGACCGTGCGCCAGGGTCTTCCCTCCGCCGAGCTGGACCCGAGGGAGACCTTCGAGGCGGCCGCCCTCCGGGCGGTGGCCGAGGCGGGCCTGCATCTCGATGCGGGCCCGCGGCGGGGCCGGGGTGCGCGGGCGCTGCGCCTGGTGGGGCTCGACGACCCTCCCTCCGGGCGGGGCCGGACGGTCACCGCCTGGTACTACGCGACCGTCCCCCACGGGGACGTGGTCCGCCCCGCCAACTGGGTCCCGGTGGGCCGGAGCGGCCCGCGGCTCGGCGCCGGCGACGGCGCCGCGTTCCGCGCCGCGCTGGATCGCCTGCGCGCCGACTCCCGTCACGTGGCGGGGGCGGTGAGCCTTCTCGGCGAGGTCTTCACGGGAGACGACCTCTTCCGCCTCTACCGGGCGCTCCACGGCGAGCCGGAGGGGAGCGAGCGCACCTTCCGGCGGCGGGTCCAGGAGCTGCGCGACGCGGGGGTGCTGAAGCCGGTGCGGGACACGGAGGTGGCGGCCCTCCGGCTTCGGGTGCCCCGCTTTCGCAGCCCGCCGGGGACCGGCGGCCGGCCTCCCGAGCTGCTCCGCCACGCCGGCACCGGTGGGGAGGAGGAGCAGCTGGCCGTTCTCCGGACGCGCCGTTCGGCCTGA
>JAJZNI010000053.1 GCA_021847925.1 bacterium | reverse complement strand
CCCGGCGCCGCCTCCTGCGCCGCATCGCGAAGATGCGCTCGGTGCGCGGGTCCATCGCGTCGCGGATCGAGTCCCCGAGGATGTTGAAGCCGAGGGTCGTGATCAGCAGGGCGATGGAGGGGAAGATCCAGAACCACCAGGCCTGGAAGCCCGTTCCCTGGGCGTCGGCCAGCATGTTGCCCCAGGTGGGGGTCGGAGGCCCGATCCCCACCCCGAGGTAGTCGAGGGTGGCCTCGAACACGATCGCGACGGGGACGAGCAGGGTCCCGAGGACCAGCACCGGCGCCACCAGGTTGGGCAGGATGTCGATGAACATGATGCGGAAGCTGCCGGCACCCAGGGCCCGGGCCGCCTCCACGTACTCCTTCTCCTTGTGGGAGAGGGTCTGGCCGCGCACGATCCTGGCGATCGAGGCCCAGGAGAAGAAGGCGATGATGATGATCATGAGCGCGATGCTCGAGCCGTAGACGGAGGCGATGACGATCGCGACCAGCACGTAGGGGAAGGAGAGCACCGTGTCCATCAGGCGGGCCAGGAAGGCGTCGACCACGCCGCCGAAGTACCCGGCCACCAGGCCGACCGCGGTGCCCGCCACGCTCGCGATCAGGGTGGCGAGGACCCCGACGAGGAGCGAGATGCGGGCGCCGTAGGCGATGCGGACCAGGATGTCGCGCCCCAGGTTGTCGGTCCCGAGGATGTAGCCGCCCTGCCCCGGGCCGAGGGGCTGTCCGAACGAGTTGGTCCCGGTCGCGAGGTTGGGGTTGTAGGGGTTGTGCCCGGTGAGCATGGAGATGACCGGGGCGAAGATCGCGAGAAGAGCGACGAACACCAGCATGCCGGCGGCGATCAGCGCCGCCCGGTCGGTGCGCAGGCGGGAGAGCGCGAGCTGGAGGGGGGTGCGACCCTGGATGGCGCGCGCCCCCTCGCCCTCCTCGGTCTCGGAGGCCCGCAGGGATGGCGGGGTGACCTCGGGGATGATCTCGCCGGAGATGAGGCTCATGCCGCGGGACCCTCGGAGGACGTGATGGGAGGCGGCGCCGCGACCCCGGGGGCGGCGCCGACCATGGTCTCCCCGGCCAGAAGCGGGAAGTGGCAGGCGGTCAGGTGACCCTCCGGGTCACCCGCCTTCACCTCCAGGGGGGGCTCCTCGGTGGCGCAGATCGGCTGGGCCCGGGGGCAGCGGGTGTGGAAGCGGCACCCGGGGGGCGGGGCGATCGGCGAGGGCACGTCGCCCTCGAGGATCACCCGCTGCGCGACGCGGGCCCGCTCGGGATCGGCGACCGGCGCCGCCGAGAGCAGGGCGACCGTGTAGGGGTGGCGCGGCGTGCCGAAGAGCGCGCTGGTGCCGGCGGTCTCGACGATCTTGCCCAGGTACATCACCGCCACCCGGTCGCTGACGTGCTCGACGACGCTCAGGTCGTGGGCGATGAAGATGTAGGTGAGGCCGAAGTCGGTCTGCAGGTCCTCGAGCAGGTTGATGATCTGCGCCTGCACGGAGACGTCGAGGGCCGACACGGGCTCGTCGCAGACGACGAGCGTGGGCCGCAGCGCCAGCGCCCGAGCCACCCCGATGCGCTGGCGCTGCCCCCCCGAGAACTCGGCGGGAAAGCGGTTGTAGTGCTCCGGGTTGAGCCCCACCCGCTCCATCAGCTCCTGGACCTGCCGCCGGCGCTCCTGGCCCTCGCTGACGCCGTGGATGGCGAGCGGGTCGCCGATGATGGAGCCCACCCGCCGGCGCGGGTTGAGGGAGCCGTAGGGGTCCTGGAAGATCATCTGCATGCGGCGGCGGTAGGGCCGCATCTGGCGCGGCGACATCCGGCTGATGTCCGCGCCCGCGAAGATCACCCGCCCCGAGGTGAGCGGGTGGAGGCGGGTCACGCAGCGGGCGAGGGTGGACTTCCCGCACCCGGTCTCGCCGACGATGCCGACCGTCTCACCGCTCCTCACCTCCAGGCTGACGTCGTCGACCGCGTGGACGCTGCCGATCTGCCGCTTGAAGAAGATGCCGCGCCGGATCGGGAAGCGCTTGACGACGTTCTCCACGCGAAGGAGGGGCTCGCCGCCCGGGTGCGCGTCGGAGGGCGAGGCGGGGGTGCGCAGGGCCGCGCCATCAGTCATGCGTCGCCGCACCTCCGACCGTCTGCGCGTCGGGCGCCGGGCGGCCGAGCGAGGCCCGCCCCCTGCGGGCGGCGTGGCGGCGGCGGGCGTCGTCGACGGCCGGGGCCACCCCGACCATCTCGGGAGGGAGCCAGCATGCCGACTCGTGACCGGGGCCCCCCGTGACGGGGGCGAGGTCGGGCTGCTCGCGCACGCAGACGTCCATGGCGAACTCGCAGCGCGGGTGGAACGCGCATCCGCGCGGGAGGTTGATGAGGCTCGGGGGGTTGCCGTGGATGGGGACGAGCCGGCCGCCGGCGCCGGTCGCGCCCGGGATGGAGCCCAGGAGGCCGCGCGTGTAGGGGTGGTGGGCGGAGTAGAAGAGGCTCGTGGTGTCCGCCTTCTCGGCGGCCCGCCCCGCGTACATCACCAGCACCTGGTCCGCGGCCGAGGCCACCAGCCCGAGGTCGTGGGTGATGATGATGAGGGCCATGCCGAGCTCCTCCTGCATGGCGCCGAGGAGCTCCATGAGCTGCGCCTGCACCGTGGCGTCGAGCGCCGTCGTCGGCTCGTCGGCGATCAGGAGCTTGGGGCGGAGCGCCAGCGCCATCGCGATCATGGCGCGCTGCCGCATGCCTCCCGAGAGCTCGTGGGGATAGGCGGAGACCCGCCGCTCGGGCTGGGGGATGCTGACCAGACGGAGGAGGTCCACCGCCCGCGACATCGCCTCGCCGCGCGAGACGCGGGCGTGGGCGCGGATCGCCTCGCTGATCTGCCAGCCGACCCGGTAGTAGGGGTGGAGGCTGCTCAGCGGGTCCTGGAAGATCATCGCGATGTCGGCGCCGCGCACCCGGCGCATCTCATCGGCCCCGAGCGTCAGCAGGTCGCGCCCCTCGAAGAGGGCGGAGCCGGAGATGTCGGCCCCCGGGTTGAGCCCCAGCAGGCTGAGCGCCGTGACGCTCTTGCCCGATCCGGTCTCACCGACGATCCCCAGGGTCCTGCCGGCCTCCACGTCGAAGGAGAGGCGCCGGACGGCCCGGACCACCCCGTCGGAGGTGGGGAACGAGACCCGCAGATCGCGGACGCTGAGGAGGGTCATGGAGGGAGCTCACGGCGCGGCACCGGGCGGGCCCCGGGGACCTGCGCGATACCAGGGAGAATACGCCGTCCCGGCCGGGGACGGACGGCGCCTGCCGTCCCCCCGCCGGCTGCCGGCCGGGGGTGCGGCAGGGACGGGGAGGGCGGACCGCCCCGGCTCGACGCCATGGAGCGGCCCGCCCGTCCTGAATGCGAGCTCTGGGCTAGATCAGCTCAGCCACAGAGCGGTGATGTTGTACTGGGCGCTGAAGGGGTTGTAGAGCGCGTTGTGCACCCGCGACGAGTGCATGATGTTGGTCAGCTGGGTCTGGAAGGGCACGAAGGGCGCCGCCTCCATGACCGCCTTGTTCGCCTCCTGCCAGTACGTGTTGGCCTGCGCGTAGGTCGGCGCGGTCTCCGCCTTGGTGATCAGGTCGTCGACCGTCTTGCTGCTGAAGTCGCCCCAGTTGGTGCCGGGGAAGTTGCTGCTCCCGAAGAGGTCGGGGAGGATGGAGCGCGCGTTGGTCTTGCCGTACCAGTCGGGGACCCAGCCGGGCTCGGTGATGTCCCAGCCCATGGTGGCGAGCTGGCTGGCCGAGTCGGCCAGGATCCCGGATGCGGTGTAGTAGCCCTTGGAGATCCCCTTGCCGTTGACGGTGACCCCGCAGGCCTTGAAGTCGCGCTGGATCTCCTGGAAGACCGCGGGGTGGTTGCCGTCGGTCCGGTAGTAGTCGGTGATGGTGAACCCGTGGGCGTACCCGGCCGCCTTCAGAAGCGACTTGCACTTCGCGGGATCGCCGGCGTTGTTGGGGGTGGGGTAGGGGTTGTAGTTCGGGACGTAGCCCTCGGCGCCGGGGGTGAAGACCTGGTTGAGGGGCAGGTTGTAGTCGGCGCCACCGTAGATCTTGCCCAGGGCCACCTTGTCGACGGCGTACTCGAGGGCCTGGCGGACCTTCACGTTCTTGAGCGGCGTGTTGGCCTGCAGGTTGAAGACGAGGTACGGGTTGGTGATGCCCGGGGACGGGAAGTCACCGAACTCGGGGTTGCTGTGGTTGGAGAGGCCCGGCAGCGAGGAGTCGGGCACCACCGTGTTCCACTCCAGGTCGAGCGTCCCGGCCTGGATCTCCTCCTGGACCTGGTCGGCCGCGGCCGCCGGGCTCAGGGTCTCGTTGATGTCGATCTGCTGCACGTAGCGGTCGTGGATCGGGTCGTTGCTCCAGGTGACGGCCGTGGTGTTGGTCCCGGAGGTCGCGCCCCAGTAGGGGTTCGGCACCAGCGTGATGTTGGTGGACGGGGTGTAGTTCTGGACCTCGTAGGGGCCGTCGGACCAGATCGGGTTGCCGGCCGTGAGCGGGGTGTAGTCGAGCGAGGCGGGAGGGGCCGCCGCCGCGAAGTACATCGCCATGATGTTCGGGAAGTCGACCGCAGGGGCGCTCAGCGTGATCACGAGCGTCGAGCTGTCCGGCGTCTGGATCCCCGACGGGGGGTTCGCCTGGATGTAGGCGGCGATCTGCGCGGGGGTCGACTTGGTCATCCCGGACAGGGTGCTGCAGAAGCTGGAGAACCCCGCGATGGTCGCCGTGTAGTAGATCGGGTTGTTGTAGCCGGACACGGCGGGAAGGCAGTTGCGCTCGATGCCGAGCGCGAAGTCCTGGGCGGTGACGGGCGTTCCGTTGTCAGCGGTCACCGGCTGCCCCGTCTTGGGGTCGGTCACGGCCCAGCGCATCCCCGGGCGGACGTGGAACGTGTAGGTCAGGCCGTCGGAGCTCACCGAGTAGCTGGTCGCGGCGTCCTCGGTCGGCGTGCTCGCCGTGACGAGGTTGGAGGACGCCGGGTAGCCGAGCAGGGTGCGGGAGAGCGCGGTGAGGACCGTGTACCCGATGGTGTCGTACTCGGCCTGGGGGTCCAGCATCCCCGAGACGTCCGTGGACCCGGCGAGCTTGAGCGTTCCGGTCGGCGTGGTCGGCGGGGTCCCCTTCTTGTTGACGTTGGCGCTGAGCCACGAGATCGAGGACGTGTTGAAGTTGGTGGGATCGAAGGCGGCAAGGTTGGAGCTCGAGCTGGGGCTCGTGGTGCTGGCGCTGCCGCAGGCGGCGACGGCCACGGCCGCGAAGCCCGCGAGCACCCACACCCGGCGGTGCCCTCCGCCGGTCCCACCGGCCGTGGCGCCGGCGGCCCTGCCTTGTCTGGCCAGTTTGGAAAGCATCCTCAACCTCCTCTGCGCACCGGGCGGGGGCGGCCCGCCGGCCACAGCGCCGCTGCGCTCAGCGGCATCGACCGGTGCCGGACGGCACTGCGGGCGCCAGCCGACCTCGGTGCCAACTCATGCGGTCCCCAATGTACGCCACCAGCCCGCTCGGGGTATCACCCATCGGGGTGATTGACGCCCGGCGCGGTGGCTCCAACCCCCGCCGGCGCCGGTGCGGGCGCCCTGTGCGGCGGGCCGGAGGTCCCCACCGCCACGGGGATGGCCCACCCCCCGGGATCAGGCCGAGGCGGGAGCCCCGACGGCGGCGGGCGGGGACGCGTCCCGGTGCGAGGGACGGAGTGCGGCGAGGCCGCTGAGGCGGAAGCGGCGGCGGGCGACGCCGTAGGCGATGAAGCCCATGAGGGTGGCGAAGCCCTTGTCGGCGATCCGCTGGAGCAGGGCGGCGGCGATGGCGGTGGCCGGATCCACCCCCGCGGCGACCAGCAGCCCGACCACGCTCGCCTCCGCCGCCCCGATCCCGCCGGGGATGAGGCTGATCGCCCCGGCGACGTAGGAGGCGGCGAGCACGAAGGATGCCATGGCCCAGCTGAGGTCCGCGCGCAGTCCATGGATCACCAGCCAGAAGAGGGAGATCCCGATGCCGGCCTGGGCGACGCTGATCACCGACCAGACCAGGGTGTCGGGACGGTGCAGCAGGACGACCGTCTCCTGGCGCAGGTTGTCGACCTGGGCCGTGAAGCGGCGCAGCACCGGGGTGCGCTCCACGACGCGGTGGATGAGGTGGAAGAAGGGGGGGACGGTGAGCATCGCGATCACCCCGACGATGCCGAGCGAGGCGACCACCAGGCCCGGCAGGGCCCGGTGCACGGAGAGCACGCCGGGCACCGCGATGATGATGAGGATGAGCATGAAGATCAGCTCCTGCACGGTCACCGTCGCCACCACGTCGCCGAACTCGAGCTCGGTGCAGGCCTCGCTGACGAAGACGGCCCGGGTCAGCTCCCCCAGCGGCAGCATCGCGGTGGACTGACCGGCGACGTTGAGGAGGATCGTGTCGCCGATGCTGATCCGGGCGCCGACCTCGCGGAGCAGGAAGAACCAGCGCAGCCCCTGGAGGACGTAGAAGGCGGTGGAGAGGGCGAGGAGCGCCGGGATGGTGGGGAGGTCGAAGTGGTCGAGGTCCGCGCCGAGCTCCCCGGGGTTGCTGGCGACGATCAGGGCGGCGATCGCCCCGACCCCGATGGCCATGGGGATGAGCTGGGTCAGCCGGGTGCGGCGGCGCCGCGGGCGCTCTCCCGGCCCCTCCGGGGGTGGCGCGGCCGGCGTCCCGGGGCTCCCGGGGCTCCCGGGGAGCGCGGGCGCACGCGAGCCGGCGCCAGCCTCGGCAGCTCGTCCCAGCCCGGTGCGCCGGCTCAGGCCGCCGCCTCGCAGGCGCCGGCTCCGCCCGCGGTGACCCCGCCACCGGCTGCGGGGTGGACCGCCCGCGGGGAGGTGATCAGACCGCCGAGGTGGAGGCGGCGGTGGATCGCGACGTAGGCGAGCAGGCCGACCGCGGAGGGCACCCCGGTGAGCGCGATCCTCTCCAGGAGGGCGGCGGCGAGCGCCGGGGCGTGGGGGACCCCGAACCCGGAGAGGACCCCGATGATGGTCAGCTCGTTGGCGCCGATTCCCCCCGGCAGGAAGCTCAGCGCGCCGCCGAGGT
>JAJZNI010000005.1 GCA_021847925.1 bacterium | reverse complement strand
AGCGCGGAGACCTCCCTGCTGCGCACGCTGAGCGGCTTCGGGTACCTGGGCGGGCTGCAGGACCTCCCCTTCGACACCTCGCTCGACGTCAGCACCCAGCTCTGGCAGCTCCCCCGGGTGCGGGTGGGGCTCGGGGTCACCACCGCCGGATGGCTGTCCTTCGTCCAGAGCGCGGCGTAGCGCCCGCGTCACCGACCGCCTGGGCCGAGCGGGTCATCGAGACCGACCGCCGCGCCGGCCTGCTGCGGCGACCGCGCGAGCGCGAGGGGGGCAGCGGGCACCGCTGCAGCGTGGACGGGCGCCCGGTGGTCGTCTTCAGCTCCAACGACTACCTCGGCCTGGCCGCCCACCCGGAGGTGCGCGATGCCGCCGCCCGCGCCGCCCTGGAGCTGGGGGTGGGGTCCACCGGCTCCCGCCACCTCTCGGGGGGTCACCGCGGCATCGGGGAGCTCGAGGAGGAGCTGGCGTCCTTTCTGGGAAGCGCGACCGCCACCCTCGCCCCGAGCGGCTATGCCGCCAACGTGGCGGTGCTGGAGGCGCTGGGCGGACCGGACGCCACCATCCTGAGCGACGCCCACAACCACGCCTCGCTCATCGACGGCTGCCGCGCCGCGCGCTCCCGCGTCGAGGTCTACCGCCACCTCGACGCCGCCCACCTGGAGGGGCGGCTGCGCGGCGTCGCGGGGCGCGCGGTCATCGTCACCGACGCGGTCTTCTCCACCGACGGGACGGCGCCGGACCTCCGCGCCCTCGACCGGCTCGCCCGCAGCCACGGCGCCTGGCTGGTGGTGGACGAGGCCCACGCCCTCGGCACCACCGGGCCCGGGGGACGCGGCCTCGCTGCCGCCCAGGGGGTGGGCGGCGACCACGTCGTCCGGGTGGTCACCCTCTCCAAGGCGCTGGGCTCGGCGGGCGGGGCCATCTGCGGGACCGCGACCCTGCGCCAGCTCCTCCTGCAGCGGGGGAGGGCCCTGATCTTCTCGACCGCCCTTCCCCATCCCAGCGTCGCGGCCGCCACCGCCGCGCTCCGCCTGCTGAGCGCCCGGCCCGAGCTGGTGGAGCGGCTCGGCGACGTGGCGCGCCGGCTGCGTGCGGGACTGGGCGACGCCGCGGCACCGGCCGCCTCGCCGCGGTCCCCGATCGTGGCGGTGCCCACCGGCGACGCCGAGCGCACCATGCGGCTGGATGCGGCGCTCTGGCAGCGCGGCTACCTGGTGCAGGGGTTGCGGCCCCCCACCGTGCCGGCCGGGAGCTGCCGCCTCCGCCTGGTCGCGAGCGCGGTGCACACGGACGCCGAGGTCGACGGCGTGGCCGCCGCGGTCACGGACCTCCTCTGATGGCACGGATCGTCGCGGTCACGGGGACGGGCACCGGCGTGGGCAAGAGCGTGCTCACCGCCTCCCTCTGCGCCGCGCTGCGCGGCCGCGGGATGGATTGCCGCGCCCTCAAGCCCCTGGAGACCGGGGTGCGGCCCGGAGAGCCCGGGGAGGACGCCGCCCTCCTCGGCGCGGCCTCGGGACCGGGATGGACAGCGGGGATCGAGACCCTCGAGCTTCCGCGCTCTCCGCTCGCCGCGGCGCGGGCGGAGGACCGCGAGCTGGACCTCGGTGCGCTGGAGGCGGCGATCGCCGGCGCCGCGCGGCGCTGCGCCCTCCTGCTCGTCGAGGGGGTCGGCGGCCTGCTCGTCCCCATCACCGCGGGGAGCACGGTTCGCGACCTGCTCCGCCGTCTCGACGCCGAGGTGCTGGTGGCCGCCACCGCGGGGCTCGGCACCATCAGCCACACGGCGCTCACCGTCGAGGCGGCGCGCTCCGCCGGGCTGCGCCTCCTCGGGGTCGTGCTCATCGACGTGGACGGGGGGACCGACCCGGGCTTCGCCGCCGAGAACGCGACCCAGATCGCGGCCCAGTGCGGGGTCCCGGTGCTCGGCATCCTCCCCCACGTCGGCGACGCCCGGGACGCGGACGCCCTGGCCGCGGCCGCGGCGGGCCTCGACGTCTCGTCCCTGCTCCTCCCCCGCCCGGACCCGACCGGGGAGGTGGTGGCGGCCGACCGCCGGCACGTCTGGCATCCCTTCACCCAGACGGGCGAATGGCGGGACGAGACGCCCCTCGTGGTGCGCTCCGGGCAGGGGTGCTGGCTGGTCGACTGGTCCGGGCGGCGCCACCTGGACGGCATCAGCAGCCTCTGGTGCACGGTCCACGGGCACGCGCACCCCTCCCTGGACGCCGCCCTGCGCGAGCAGCTCGGGCGCATCGCCCACAGCACCTTCCTGGGCCAGACGCACGCTCCGGGCGCGCTCCTCGCCGAGGAGCTGGTGGGCGTGGCCCCGGCCGGCCTCACCCGCGTCTTCTTCTCGGAGGCGGGTGCAGCGGCCGTGGAGGCGGCGCTCCGGATCGCGCTGCTCGCCCAGCGCCACGCCGGGCACCCCGAGCGCACGGCGTTCGTGGCTCTCGGCGAGGCATACCACGGCGACACCGCGGGCGCGGTCAGCGTGGGGCGGAGCGAGCCCTTCCACACGGGGCTCGACCCGATCCTCTTCCCGGCCGTGCGGGTGCCGAGCCCGCACGGGAACGAGGCGGGGTCGCTGCGGGCGCTCGGGGAGCTGCTGGCCCGCGAGGGGGACCGGGTGGCGGCGCTGATCGTGGAGCCGCGGGTCCAGGCGGCGGCGGGGATGCTCACCCACTCCGACCGGTGGCTGCGCGACGCCGCCGAGCTGGCCCACCGCCACGGCGCCCTGGTCATCGCCGACGAGGTGGCGACCGGCTTCGGACGCACGGGCGATCTCTTCGCCAGCGGCGGGGCGGGGATCGCCCCCGACATCCTCTGCGTGGGCAAGGGGCTGACCGGCGGCTATCTGCCACTCTCGGCGACGCTCGCCACCGAGGCGATCTTCGACCTCTTCACCGGGCCGTACGCCGCGCACCGCACCCTCTACTACGGCCACACGTACACCGCCAACCCCCTCGCCTGCGCGGTGGCCCGCGCGTCCCTGCGGCTCTTCGACGAGGAGGACACGCTGGCTTCGGCGCGGCGGCTGGCCGCGACCCTGGAGCGCCTCACGAGCGAGCGCGTGTCCGGGCTACCGGGCGTCTTCGACGTGCGCCGGCGGGGGGTGATGACCGGGATCGAGCTCCGCGACGGCGACACGCCCTTCGAGCCGGCGCGCCGGGTGGGGAGGGCGGTGACCCTGGCCGCCCGCCGCCGCGGGGTGGTGATCCGCCCCCTCGGCGACGTGGTGGTGCTCAACCCGCCGCTCGTGATGAGCGACGCCGAGGCCGATCTCCTCGTGGGAGCGGTCGCCGGGGCGATCGAGGAGGCGCTCCCCGGCTGAGCCGCACAGCGACGGCGAATCCACAGATCCGTTCTAGTGCATCCGTATCCCCTCGACCGGTGATGTTTGCGTCCCCCGGGGCGTGACATCACCGGGGAGGCCACAAACATCACCGCGGATCGGCCCGAAAACGGTGATGCCTGCATCTGGGCGCCCGGTTCGGCGCGCTCGACACTGGAGGCGCGGGTCTCGGCGACCCGCGGATGGGGCCCACCGCCTCGGCGGGGTCCCGAGACGGCAGTGGGAGGTGCACGGCGATGACCAACGGCTGGGGCTGATCCGCAGGATCGCTCATCCCTGGAAGGGCGGGCGGCCGCCGGCCTGGAGGCGGGCCGCCGCCGCAGGCGTCTGGTGGTGCCCGCCCTCTCCCCTTCCGGACGGCGGGGCGGGCGCACCGCCCCATTGCGGAGAACGGCGCATGAACTTTCCCGGTGTCGGCCGGGTCACGGGAAGGCTTTCCCGGGCCGCCGCGGCATATCCTTTGGCCAGCGCCATGACCGACCAGCAGGCCCCCCCCCCGCCGCAGCCCGGCGATCACGCCGTGATCCGGGTGCTGATCGTCGAGGACCACCAGATGTTCGCCGAGGCCCTGGCGCGAGCCCTGCAGGACGAGAGGGACATCAGCATCGCGGGGATCTGCCGGAACCTCGAGTCGGCCCGCGACTGGCTGCGCCGGGAGCAGGCCGACGTGGTGCTGATGGACTACTCGATGCCCGACGGCGACGGGATCGCGATGGCGGGGTACATCCGCCGGGAGCACCCCCGGACGCGGGTGATGGTGGTCAGCGCCGCGGAGGAGCGCTCCGTTCTCCTCCTCGCCCTGGAGGCGGGCTGCAGCGGCTTCGTCGGCAAGTCCGAGAGCATGTCCCACCTGCCCAGCGCCATCCGGGGGGCGATGGTGGGCAACGTCGCGATCTCCCCGGGGATGGCCACCAAGCTGGTCGGTCCGGAGGTGCGCTCCCACGTCCCGGGAGAGCCGCTCACCGCGCGCGAGCTGCAGGTGCTCCGGCTGGTCGCCCAGGGGAGGAGCACTCAGCAGATCGCCGAGCACCTCTTCATGAGCGAGATGACCGTCCGCAACAAGATCTCGCGGATCAACGCCAAGCTCGGCACCCACTCCAAGCTGGAGGCGGCGACCCGCGCCCTGCGCCTCGGCCTCGCAGATCTCGACCCCGGAGACGAGAGTGGAGGCCCGCGGTTCGCGGTCGTGCCCCGTCCCTCCGCCTGAGCCCGTCGAGGCCGCGGGGCCCGGTGTGAGAGCGGGCGGAGGAGAGCGCCCCGGCCCCCCGGGCTCGACGCGGCGCACGCCCGGCTGGTCCGCCGCCGCGCGGCGGGCGGCGGCGAGGTTCCCCAGAGTCCAGGCCGAGGACGCCGCGGAGCCCACCCAGCTCTCGCCCTCCCTGGTGGCATACGTCGGCGTGGTGGCGGCGGGCGCGGCGGCCGCCGCCACGCTCACCGTCCGTGCCGGAGCCGACCCGCTGCTCCTCGTGCTCGGCGGGTGCGCGACCGCCGGGCTGGCGCTCACCGCGGTGCGGGCGCTCTCCGGGGTGAGCAGCCACTGGTCGGCCTCGATCTTCGCCCACCTCGGTCTGAGCCTCGCCGCGGGCCCCGCCGGTGCCCTGGTGGCCGCGGCGGGGGAGCTGGCCGGGTCTCAGATCCGGCTTCGCAGCGGGTGGCTCAAGGGCACGTTCAACCTCAGCAACGACTTCGTCTCCAGCCTCGCGGCGTGGGCCGTCTTCCACGGGGTGACCGGGGGCGGCCTGAGCCTGGGAAGGGGGCTCGCCGCGGGGCTCGCCGCGGGTGCGACCCAGTACGCCATCAACGTGGCGCTCCTCACCGGGGTGCAGCGGATCGCCGACCCGGGTTTCGCCACCCTCGCGTACGTGCGGAACAACGTGGCGAACGTGCTCCCGTACCACCTGGGGGCCGGATGCACCGCGTTCGGCGGCGTGGTCCTGGTCGCGAGCGTGGGGCCGGGAGGATTCGTCCTTCTCCTCGTGCCGGTCGCCCTTCTCCAGGCCTTCCTCGTCGTGCTCGCCGTACGCACGCGTCAGGCGGCGGAGCAGCGCCGCGCCCATCTCCACGAGCGCGAGCTGCTCCTGCGCCAGGCGCTGGACGCCTCGGAGGCGGAGCGGCGCCGCATCGCCCGCGACCTCCACGACGGCGTCGTCCAGGACCTGGCCGCCATCGCGCTGGGCCTGCGCACCCACGCCGAGAGGGCGGCCGGCGGCGAGGAGGCGGCGACCCTGCTGCGTGCCGCCGACGCCACGGCCGACGCGATGGGCGAGCTGCGCACCCTCATGCGCGAGATCGCGCCTCCCGACCTCCAGGAGACGGGCCTCGCGGTCGCCGTGGAGGCGGCCGCCCAGCCCCTGCGCGACCAGGGGGTCGAGGTCCTGGTCGAGATCGACGAGGCCGCTCGCGCGGTCCGCGGGGACGCCCTGACCACCGCGTTCCGGATCGCCCAGGAGGCGCTCCGCAACGCGACCCAGCACGCCCGCGCGGCGCGCGTCACCGTGGGCGCCCACCTCGACCCCTCCGCGCTGCAGATCGTGGTCACGGACGACGGCGCGGGCTTCTCCGGGGAGGAGCGCCGGAGCCGGATGGAGGCGGGTCACGTCGGGCTCAGCCTCCTCCAGGACCTCGCCCGCGATGCGGGAGGCGTCCTGTCCGTGGAGTCCGCGCCGCGGCGGGGAACCACCGTCCGCGCCCGGATCCCCGTCCGGCCGTCCTGAGAAGGGCGGCGGGCGTCTCGGGCGGGCGTCCGGCCCCGGCGGCGCCGGCCACTCGGTGCCCGGCCCGGGGCCACCGCCGCGGCCGGCCCCTACACTTGAGTGGTGCCCACGGTCCTGAGCGGCGGCTGCCGCATCCACTACCTGGTGCGTGGGGAGGGTCGCACCGGGGTGCCGCCGCTCCTCCTCCTCCCCGGCTGGGGATGCGACACCGCCTCCTGGGGCGGCCTCCTCGACCACCTCGCCGCCGGCCGCCGCTGCATCGCCGTCGAGCACCGCGGCAGCGGCGCAAGCGGCCGGTGCCGGCGGCTGTTCGGGATCGCCACCATGGCCGACGACGCCGCCCGGGTCCTGGCCGCCCTGGGGGTGGAGAGGGCGGACGTCCTCGGCAACTCGCTGGGAGGCATGGTCGGGCAGGCGCTGGCCGTGCGCCACCGCGCGCGGGTGCGCTCGCTGGTGCTGCTCTCGAGCTCGCCCGGGGTGGGCGGCGTGCCCTCGCACCCCCGCCTCCTTCTCGGAGCCCTTCGCGCGCTCCGCGGCCGGGTGCGGCCCCGGGTGGCGGCCGGCACGCGCGCGAACCGGCGCCGCTTCGACCCGGCCCAGCTCGGCGCGACCCTCGGCTGGTTCGGCCCCCCCGTGCTCTCCCGGATCCGGGTGCCGACCCTGGTGGTCCACGGGAGCCGCGACTCCGTGGTTCCCGCCATCAACGCGCGGCTGATGGCCCGGCTCATCCCCCGGGCGCGGCTGCGCATCCTCCCCGACGCCGGGCACCTCATCCTCGACACCCACGCGGGCATGGTGGCCGACGCCGTCACCGCCTTCCTGGACGGTCTCGCCCCCACCGCCCCGCCCCCCGCGACCGTGACGGTGGCCGCCACGAAGGTCGCTCCGGCGTCCGCCGCCGGCTGACGGGACGCTCCGGCCGCGATCAGCCCGGCGCGTTCTCGTGCGAGACGCGGGGCCGCGCCGCCACGGTCTCGGTCCAGCGTGCCGTCTCCTCGTAGAGGCGCAGCAGGTCACCGGCGTAGCGGTCGAGCCCG
>JAJZNI010000017.1 GCA_021847925.1 bacterium | reverse complement strand
GCTCGTCGCGGTCGACACCACCCAAGACCTGCTCGGCACCGCCTCGCTGTTCACGGCGGCCGCGGGCCCCGCATGGGCCGAGGGGGCACGCTCGGATGACGCCGTCCTGCGCATGCTCGCCGTGGCGCCAACGGCGCGGCGCCGCGGCGCCGGGCGGGCCCTGACGCAGGAGTGCATCCGCCGGGCTCGGGAGATGGGCCTGCACCGGCTCATCCTCTCCACCGCGCCCTCCATGACCGGCGCCCACGCCCTCTACGAGCAGCTCGGCTTCCGGCGCGATCCGGGAGCGGACTGGGAGCCGATGCCCGGCTTCCGGCTGATGGCGTACTGGCTCCCGCTCCGGGACGGCGCGCGGACCGGCTGACCCGGGCAGGGCAACCCGGACGGCCGGCGGGGTCGCGCCGCCCACCGCCCGCTCGACGCCGGGAGCGGGTCGCGGCTCACTTGCTCAGGAGGCCGGCCACCACGTTGATCGTCGTTGCCAGGATCACCACGCCGAAGAGGTATGACAGCAGCGCGTGGCGCAGGGCCGCCTTGCGGACCGGTTTGGAGGTGATGTCCGTGTCGGAGACCTGGAAGGTCATGCCGAGCGTGAGGGCGATGTAGGCAAAGTCGCCGAAGTCGGGCTGGTCCTGCGCATGCCAGTCGATGCCGCCGCCGGCCTGGTAGTACAGCCGGGCGTAACGCAGCGTGAAGACGGTGTGGACGGCGGCCCAGGCCACCACCACGCTCAGGAACACGAGGGCGGTGATGAGGGTGTGGGCCGGGTTGGGCTCGCCCCCGGCCTTGAGCAGTCCCAGGGTCACACCGAGCAGGCTGGCGACGCTTGCGCCGATGAGGATGGTGTCGGCGGCCACCCTCGAGCTGTCCTCCATGACCGCCATCGCCCGGGTCTGCGCGGGATCCTTGCCGCGGGTGGTCAGGAACACCCAGGCGATGAACGCCGCCCCGGCGACGTCCCAGCCGACCAGGTCGGCGACCTGCCACGGGAGGAACGGGATGGCGACCAGGAAGGCCACCAGTCCTGCGACGACACAGGCCGCAAGCCGTGCCCGGGCGCTCACCGTTCCCCACCGGAACCCGCGTGGGAGCATCGCGGTGGGGATCCTCTCACATGCTCCCCGGCGGTGGCGCGGCCGTCACCCTCGGGCCGGCGCTGCGCTCCTGTCGTGATCTCGTGAGCGTCGGCGGGGGGGAGCGGTCGCCCCCTCGCCTCCGCGGCGGCCGCGACCCCGAGCGGACGGGCCCGGAGGAGAATGGGCGCCATGTACCACCTGCTTCTCTACGACCTCGTCGACGACTACCTGGAGCGCCGTCCGGCGTTCCGGGAGGAGCACCTGCGCCTGCTGCGCGACGCCCACGCCCGGGGCGAGATCCTGATGGCAGGCGCGCTCGCCGACCCCTGCGACATGGGCATCCTGGTCTTCCAGGGGGAGGGGCCGGAGGCGGCCCGGCGCTTCGCGGAGGCCGACCCGTACGTGCGGGGCGGGCTGGTGACGCGCTGGCGGGTGCGCCCCTGGACGGTGGTGGTGGGCGGCGCCCCACAGCGGTGAGGGCGCGCGCTCCGCGCGGCCGGCGCTCCACCGCCTCCACCTTCCGCTCCATCTCGCCGGCCTCGGCCCCGGTGCGATCGTCGATCCTGTGAACCACGCCATCATCGGCTCACCGCCTCGCTCGCCCGGCGACGCCCGCGCCGCCGGGCTGACACCATAGGGCGTCATGCGGATGTTCTACGACGACTACTCGGAGGGCGCCCATCCGGCGGTCCTCGAGGCGCTGGTGAGCCACAACGGAGGTCAGGAGCTCGGGTACGGGCTGGATCGGCAGTCGCGTCTCGCCGCCCGGAGGATCGCCGCCCAGGTCGGCCGCGACTGCGAGGTCCACCTCCTGGCGGGCGGCACCCAGGCCAACCTCACCTGCCTGGGCGCCTTCCTGCGCCCCCATGAGGGGGTGATCGCGGCCCAGAGCGCCCACATCAACGTGCACGAGACGGGCGCCGTCGAGGCCACGGGCCATCGCATCCTCGCCGTGGCGGCCCCCTCGGGCAAGCTGACGCCCGCGCAGCTCGACTCGGTTCTCGGCGAGCACGGGGACGAGCACATGCCGCGCCCCGCGGGGGTCTTCGTCGCCGAGGCCACCGAGCTGGGGAGCGTGTACACGCTGGACGAGCTCCGGGCTCTCTGCGCCCATGCGCACCATGAGGGGCTGTGGGTGTACATGGACGGCGCCCGGCTTGCCCAGGCCCTGGCCGCCCTCGACGCCCGCCTGGAGGGGATCGCCGCCTCCGGGGTCGACGCCTTCTTCGCCGGGGGGACCAAGAACGGCGCGCTCTGCGGGGAGGCCGTGGTGCTGATCAACCCCGAGCTGCGCCGCGACTTCCGGTACCACATGAAGCAGCGCGGCGCGCTGCTCGCCAAGGGACGCGTGCTCGGCATCCAGTTCGCCCGACTCTTCGACGCCGACGATCTCTGGTACCGCCTGGGCCGGCAGGCCAACGCCGCCGCCGCGAGGCTCGCGCGGGGGCTCACCGAGTGCGGCGTGCCCCCCCTCCCCGGGGAGGCGAACCAGGTCTTCGTCGAGCTGCCCAACGACGCCGTCGAGCGCCTGGGCCGCGAGGCGGGCTTCCACGTCTGGTCGCGCGGCCCCGAGAGCAGCCTGATCCGCCTGGTCTGCTCGTGGGCCACCGACGACGCCGCCATCGACGACCTGCTGGACGGCGTGGGCCGGGCGCTGGCACCGGGAGCGAACCCGGCCTGAGCCGCGTGCACTCACGGGAGGCCCCACCTCGCGCGGGGTCGGAGCGGCGTGCCTCGCTATCCTCGGGGGCGATGGCCGAGGTCGACATCTGGGAGCGGATCCGGGCACGGGACCTGGAGTGGCTGATCGAGACCACGGGCGAGACCGGGACCGATCCCTCCGACCTCCGCAGGGACGCGCGACGGCTGGTCGAGCTCAGCGAGCACCCGGCAGCCGCAGCCGCCCTCCTGCGCGACAGCGTGGAGCCGTTCCCGGCGGTGGCGCCGGCCCTGGTCTTCCTCGTCCTGGTGAGCCACACCCTGCGGGCTCTGAGGAGCCACCGCTTCGTGGCGGAGCCGGTGAGCGGCACGGGCGACCTCCCCGTCTTCGATGCGGACGAGCTCCGGAGCTTCGCCGCCGACCCCTCCCGGCGTCTCTTCCTGGCGGACCTGCTGGCCTCCTTCGTCCACCTCGAGAGCGGCGTCCGCTGGGTCCTCTCGCGGACGGGATGGCGGCGCCAGCGATACAGCGACCTGGACCCCGTCTCCGTCGCGCAGCGGCTCGCCGACGCCACGGGCGCCGAGCGCCACGCCGCCCTGCGGCGGCTCGGCGACGTCTCCCTCTTCCTGAGCGGGATCTTCCCGGAGCACGCGAGGGATCACCCACTCGAGGCGCGGCGGCTGGAGCGCATCCGGCGGCTGCTGGCCGCGGCCTCGGCGCGACCCGTCGAGGGGCCGGGAGAGATCGTGCTCGCAACGGGCGGCGTGCGCGGCGTCTGGCTCCTGGAGTGGCTCGGGCGGCAGGCGTACGAGCTGGCGGCGGAGACGGCGCGACCCGACGACGCCCGCCTGATCGGGGATGTGGCGCGCAGGTTCCGGGTGGCCCGGCGGACGCTCAACGCGGTCGCGAGCCTCGGGCTGGGCGGTCTGCGGGGGCGCTGGTTTCCGGTGGGAGGCCCAGCCTGAGCCCGCGGCGGCGGCCGGGGCTGACCGCCGGCTCCGCCCTCAGGAGGCACCCGCCGCCTGGCCGGCTCCCCGCTCCGCTCCGGTGGGCAGCAGGCGCCGGCGCAGCGCGTCGAGGGCGCTGATGGTCGCGATCTCGCGCGCCCGGGGCTGACCCCCCAGGAGATCGAGGCGGACCGCGACGGCCGCCTCCCCCGGAAGTGCCAGGCCGGCGAAGACCGGTGCGGGCGGCCCCTCAGGCGGTCCGATCCCGGCCACGCCCGCCGTGGCGAGGGCGACGTCGGCGCCCAGGAGCCGCCGCGCCCCCTCGGCCATCGCGATCGCCGCCTCGGGACTGGCGAGTGGCACCGGCGGGCAGCCGAGGAGCCGGGCCGCGGCGTCCCCGTCCGGTATGACGGCACCGCCCGCGAACCACTGCGCGTGGCCGGGCACCGCCCCGATCCGGCTGGCGATGAGCCCCCCCGTGCAGGACTCCGCCACCGCGAAGCGGAGCTGCGCGGAGACCAGGAGCTCGCCGAGCGCATCCTCCATCGTCTCCTCATCCAGGGCAAACACGGCGACCCCCAGCAGCCGCCGGATCTCCGCCTCCTCGCGGTCGAGCGCCGCTCTCGCGCGCGCGTCATCCACCGCCTTGACCGTGAGGCGCACCTTGATGCCCTCCACCCCGCTCGCCAGGAAGGCGATGGTGGGCACCCCCACGCCCGCCTTCTCCAGGGCGGCGAGGCGCGGCGAGAGGATCTCGGCGAGGCGCGACTCGCCGTACCCCCAGGTGCGGAGGGTGCGGCTCAGGATGACGGCCCTCTCCCCCCCCGCCCGCCGGCCCAGCTCGGGCAGCACCGCCCGCTCCAGCATCTCCCTCATCTCGTGGGGCACACCGGGCACGGCGAACACCACCCGGTCGCCCACCGGGCAGACGAGCCCCGGAGCGGTGCCAAGGCGCTGGGGGATGATCGCGGCGCCCTCGGGGACGTCGGCCTGGCGGAGGTTGCTCGCCGTCATCACCCGTCGGCGCCGTGCGAAGACCTCCTCCAGGAGGCGGAGGGCCTCCGCGTCGCGATGCAGGGGCACGCCCATGACCTCGGCGATCGCCTCCCGGGTCACGTCGTCATGGGTCGGGCCGAGGCCTCCGCAGACGATGGCGGCGTCCGCGCGGGCGAGCGAGGCGCGGATCGCCGCAGCGATCCGCCCCACGTTGTCCCCGACCCTGGTCTGCTGGAGGCAGTCGATACCCGAGAGGGCGAGGCGCTCGCCGATCCAGGCCGAGTTGGTGTCGACGATCTGGCCGATGAGGAGCTCGGTCCCGACGGCCACGACCTCAGCGCGCACGGCGACCCTGGCTCCCGCTCACGGGGGGAGCGTAGACCACGAGCCTCCGCCCGGGACGCCGGGCGGAGCACCACGGGCGACGGATGCGGGGATACGCTGACACCAGCGACCACGAACAGGGGAGACAGCGGATGACGCAGGGCAGGCTCGACGCGATCGGGCTCATCGTCAGCGACCTCCAGCGCTCGGTGCGCTTCTACCGCCGTCTCGGCGCCCCCTTCCCCGAGGGCTCCGAGGCCTCGCCGCACGGTCACGCCGAGGCGGAGGTCGGCGGCGGGATGCGCCTCCTCCTCGACACCGAGGCGAGCATCGCGACCTTCGACCCCGGCTGGCGGGCGCCGTCCGGCGAGCCGCGGGCGTCGGTCGCCTTTCGCTGCGCGAGCGCGGAGGAGGTGGACGCGCTCTTCGCCGAGGCCCTCGCCGCCGGAGGCCGCGCTCACAGGGAGCCCTGGGACGCCTTCTGGGGCCAGCGCTACGCGCAGCTGCGTGACCCCGACGGCAACGGCGTGGACCTCTACGCGGACACGAGGTGAGCGCGCCTCCTCGATGACCACCGCCACGACCCATGGGCCCCGCACCGTCCGCGCCCCGCGGGGCGGGCGTCTGGCCTGCGCCGCGTGGCCCCAGGAGGCGGCGATGCGGATGCTGATGAACAACCTGGACCCCGAGGTCGCCGAGCTGCCCGAGCAGCTGATCGTGTACGGCGGAGCGGGGAAGGCCGCGCGCACCTGGGAGGCGTTCGACGCCATCGTCCAGGCGCTCCAGCGCCTCCGCGGCGACGAGACCCTCCTCATCCAGTCGGGCAAGCCGGTGGGGGTCTTCCGCACCCACGAGTGGGCGCCGCGCGTCCTCATCGCCAACGCCAACCTGGTCCCCGAGTGGGCGACCTGGGAGGAGTTCCGGCGCCTCGACGCGCTCGGCCTCACCATGTTCGGCCAGATGACCGCCGGGTCGTGGATCTACATCGGCACCCAGGGCATCCTCCAGGGCACCTACGAGACCTTCGCGGCGGCCGCCCGCAAGCGCTTCGGGGAGAGCCTGGCCGGCACCATCACCCTGAGCGCCGGGCTCGGGGGGATGGGCGGTGCCCAGCCGCTCGCGGTCACGATGAACGAGGGCGTGGCGATCATCGTCGAGGTCGACACCCGGCGCATCCGCCGGCGCCTGGAGACCGGCTACCTCGACCTCCTCGCCGGCTCGGTCGACGACGCCGTGCGCCGCGCCACGGAGGCGAAACGGGCGCGGCGACCGCTCTCCATCGCCGTGCCGGGCAACGCCGCCGACGTCGTGCCCGAGCTGCTGCGCAGGGGAGCGGAGATCGACGTCGTGACCGACCAGACGCCGGCCCACGACCCCCTGATGTACGTGCCCCGGGGTGTCGCGGTGGAGGAGATGGAGGAGCTGCGCCGCCGCGACCCCGCGGGGCTGGCGGCCCGGGCGCGCGAGTCGATGGCCGTGCACGTGGAGGCCATGGCCGGCTTCCTCGACCGGGGCGCCGAGGTCTTCGACTACGGCAACTCGATCCGCGCCGAGGCCCGCCTCGGCGGGTGCGCGCGGGCCTTCGACTTCCCCGGCTTCGTCCCCGCCTACATCCGCCCCCTCTTCTGCGAGGGAAGGGGACCGTTCCGCTGGGTGGCGCTCTCCGGCGACCCGCGGGACATCGCGGTGACCGACCGCGCCGTGCTGGAGGAGTTCCCCGACAACCCGTCGCTCGCGCGCTGGATCCGGATGGCGGGCGAGAGGGTTCACTTCCAGGGCCTGCCGGCGCGGATCTGCTGGCTCGGCTACGGGGAGCGGGACCGTCTCGGGCTCCGGTTCAATGAGCTGGTGGCCCGCGGCGACATCACGGCTCCCGTCGTCATCGGCCGCGACCACCTCGACGCGGGCTCGGTCGCCTCCCCCTACCGGGAGACCGAGGCGATGCGCGACGGCTCCGACGCCATCGCCGACTGGCCGCTGCTCAACGCCATGGTCAATGTCGCGTCCGGCGCATCCTGGGTGTCAATCCACCACGGTGGGGGAGTGGGGATGGGCCGGTCCATTCACGCAGGCCAAGTCTGCGTGGCTGACGGAAGCGGACTTGCCTCCGAGAAGATACGCCGTGTGCTCACCAACGATCCTGCCATGGGAGTGCTGCGCCACGCCGACGCCGGATACGACAAGGCTCGAGCTGTTGCGTCCGCTTGTGGTGTACAGATTC
>JAJZNI010000041.1 GCA_021847925.1 bacterium | reverse complement strand
GCCGAGGTGCTCGTGGCGCCGGTCCAGTTCGTCGCCGACCATCTGGAGACCCTCTACGACATCGACGTGGCCGCCGCCGAGCAGGCGCAGGCAGCCGGCCTCCGCTTCCGCCGCATTGCCATGCCCAACGCGTCACCCGCATTCATCCGCGGGCTCGCCGAGGTCGTGGACCGCGAGCTGACGGGGGCGGGGGTCAGATAGCGGCCCGCGTCAAGGATCGGTGACAGTCCGCGGGACTGCCCCAGGATTGCGCCTATCCTATTGCTCCCATCGATCGGAGCAGGAGCGGAAGCACACCCATGCGTCAGTGGCCCGGACGGCCCGTCCCCGGCAGCGGACGGGCACCCGATGGCGGATGGGACGTGACCGGAACGTGGCGCCCGCCCGAGCCGATCCCGGCCGCCGCGGAGGGCGTGGAGGCGCCCGCGGGCGCCCTGCGCCCTCCGGGCCGGGTGGCGGCCAGCATCGCCACCTTCGTGCTCGTCGCCGGGCTGGCGCTCGGCGCCATCAGCGCGTTCCGGCTCCTGCGCTCCTCCACGGACATGCTGAGCACCATGGTCCCCGCGACGTCCGCCGCGTACGCGACCGTCTACCTCCAGCCGTCGGGCAGCCAGGAGCTGGCGCTCAGCGAGCTGATCGGGAAGTTTCCCGCGCTCTCCAGCCCGTCGCAGCGGTCCCGGGGGGCGAAGCACCTGATGACAGCGATCCTCCAGGGGACCGGGCTGAGCGCGGCGGACGTCGCGCCCTGGCTGGGCCCGCAGCTCGGGGTGAGCGTGAGCTCCGAGGCCCCCTCCGGAAGCGCCGCTTCGTTCTCCGCCTACGCCTTCTACGTCAGCACCACCAGCACCTCGCAGACGCAGGCGGCCCTCCGGAGGTACCGGGACCACATGACGTCCTCGGGCGGGGCCGCGCACCGCTTCTCCACCCGCGAGTACCACGGCGTGAGCGTCACCACGGTCGCCGACAACCCCGAGAGCACCTTCCAGGGCATCTCCTGCGGGCTGGCCGGAGGCGGGAACGGTGGAGCGTGCCCCGCGTCACCCGCTCCCGGCGGCGCGCCGGCCTCCAGCTGGCAGACCCAGTTCGCGTACGCCGTCGTCCAGGGCGTCCTGGTGATGGCGGGATCGCCGGCCTACCTGGAGCAGATCATCGACACTCAGCAGGGGCGCGATCCGGCGATCGCTGCGAACGCGGACTATCAGCGGGTGCTGGGGCAGCTGCCCTCGGATCGCCTCGGCCTCCTCTTCCTCGACTACCCGTCCGTCCTCCATCTGCTCAACGCCGAGCTGGGGGGGTCGGCGAGCGCTCCCGCCCGCAACGCGCTCGCCGCGCTGCACCCGTACCGCGGCTTCGGGGTCAGCGCCGAGGCGGTCCCCGGCGGCCTGGCCGTGGACTCCACCCTCGACTTCGACCCGTCGCAGCTCACCGCGGACGAACGCGCAATGCTGGGCGTGGCGCCGGACCGCAGCACCGCCGCCGGGATGACGCCGGCCGGCGCCGTCGCCTTCTACGGGTTCGCCGGCACCCAGTACGTGGTCCGGGAGCTGGTCGACTCTCTCGGGGGGACGTCCTCCGGCGTCGCCGGCGGCCTGGGCCAGAGCGGGGTGGGCACCTTCCTCGGCTACCTGGACGGAGACCTCGGGGTCGAGCTCGACGACGCGAACGGCAGCCCCGCGGGCGCCCTCATCGTCGGAACCGCCCACCCGGCCGCCACCCTCGCATTCCTCAACTCGGCGCTCCCCTCCCTGGTCGATTCGCTCGGCGCCACCGGCCCCGCCTGCGCTGCGACCCCGCCCGCGAGCGCCGCCTCCTGCTCGGCGCAGCCGGCGCCGGCCGTCTCCACCTACCGGGGGGTCGGCATCTCCGAGATCCAGCTGCCCCGCACCGGCGTCACGCTGGCCTGGACCGTGGTCCAGGGCGAGGCGATCCTGGCGACCAGCCCGGCGGAGGTGAGGGCCATCATCGACACCCGGGACGGCGCGCCGAGCCTGGCCGGGTCCCCCGGCTACGCCGGCACCGCCGGCAGCCGGCCGGCGACGGCGACGGGTTACGTCAGCATGCCGGCCCTCATCACGCTGATCCAGGCCTCGCTCCCACCCGGCTCCCGCCGGAGCTTCGATGACAACGTGCTGCCGAACCTCCGCCCCATCAGCTCGATCTCGCTGACCGACACCGCGAGCCCGTCGCAGAGCATGGGCCACGTCCTCATCCGGGTTTCCTGACAGGCGGTGCACCGGCCGCCGCGGCCGGGACGTCGCCGTCGCGGGCCTCGCGGACACGTGCCACGTACTCCTCCAGGAGACGCCGGCCGGCGCTCTCGTCGGCTACCGACGCGATGATGTGGCACGCGGGCTCGTCGGGATCGGGGCGGACCAGGACGAACCCGCCGTCGACGAAGACCTTGATGCCGTCGACCAGGTCCACCTGCCGGTCGCGGTGCTCCTCGAGAAGGACGCGCATCACCCGGCCCTTGGCATCCCAGGGGACGAACTCCGTGGCGGTGAGGTAGGCGGTGCGCGGCAGCCGCGAGCGCGCGGCGGACACCGGCTCCCCGGCATGGGCGCGCAGCTCGAGAAGCTTGATGAGCGTGTACATGGCATCGAACGCGTTGAAGAAATACGGCCAGATGAAGCCTCCCTCTCCGTCGGTGGCCAGGCACGCGTCGGGGATCGCCGAGGCCCGCAGCACCTGGGCGGGCTCGCCGAGGGTGGTGAGCAGGGTGGCGCCACACTCGCTGACCACGGTGCCGACCCACTGCGGCGCGCTCGCCGGGGCCAGCATCACCCCCGGATGACACCACCATCGCGCGAGCAGCGCGAAGAGCTCGTAGGGGCCGACCGCCACGCCCTCGTCGTCGATCACGCTGATCCGCTCGCCGGTGGGGTTGAGGAGGCAGCCGGCGTCGGCGCGGATGGTCCGTGTGATCAGCGCGGTCTCCTCGGGGACGGTGCGGTGGCGAGGTCCCTCGGCAAGCCCGGCGTTGAGGGGGACCGCCGTCACCCCGAGCTGATGGAGGACGTCCGGGAGCACCTGGGAGGCCTGGCTGTTGTCGTAGTCGATCAGGACCCGGAACGCGGCGGCGCGGATCGCCTCCCGATCCACGCCGGCGAGCAGGTGCGACGCGTAGTCGGGAAGCACGACCTGGGGCTCGATGTCCCCCATCTCGTAGAAGGCGGAGCGCCGGAAGTCCTCGCGGAAGAAGAGATTCTCGAGGCGGCGTTCGGCCCGCCTGTCGATGGGCAGCCCCTCGCGGTCAAAGATCCGGATGTCCGCGGAGCGCTGGTCGAGGGGTGACACGAGGACGTGGAGCCCGGCGTCGGCGTGACCGCTGCGGGTCGCGTACTGGGCCGCCGGGACGGGGAGCTGATCGAGGTCCCTCACTCGGGCCCCGGCGCTCACCATCCCGGCCACCGCGGCGCGCATGATCATCCGCGAGCTGCGCGCCTGGTCGCGGGCCACCGCGATGGTGGCTCCCCGGGGGAGGGTGGCGGCGAAGGCGGCGCCGAGGCGGGCGCAGAACTCCGGGGTGAGCTCGACGTTGATGAGGCCGGTCATCCCCGAGGAGGAGAAGAGCCCTCGCCGCCACTCGCCGGCCCACACCACGGACTCGTTGACGGTGGCACCGGGCTCGATCTGCTTGTGGGGCCACAGCCTGACCCCGGCGCGGACCCGCGACCCCTGACCGACCACGCACTCGTCGCCGACGACGGCGCCCTCCTCGATCAGGCAGTTGTTCTTGACGGTGACGCTCCGGCCGATGATCGCCTCGCGGAGCTGGCAGCCCTCACCGATGTAGGCATGGGGGAGGATCACGCAGTTGGTGACCACGCTGTTGTCGTCGACGATCGCGTACCGGTCGACGATCACGGGCCCGACCAGCCGGCTGCCCGCCTTCAGCTTCACCTCGTCACCCACGAAGGCCGGCCCCACGATGGTCGCGCCCCGTCCGATCTCGACGTCGGCCCCGATGTGGGCCTGGCCGTCGCGGCGGCCGGGGATCCAGCACCGCACCCGGCCGGCGAGCGCGTCCCAGTTGGCGCGCAGGTAGGAGGGGATGGTGCCGATGTCGCACCAGTAGCCGCCGGCGACGATGCCGAAGAGAGGGCTCCCCCTGCGCAGGAGCTCGGGAAGAACGTCCTGGGCCCAGTCCGAGCTGCCCGGCGCGGGGATCTCCGCGAGCACCTCGGGCTCGACCACGTAGATCCCGCTGTTGACGTGGTCCGAGAAGACCTCTCCCCACGAGGGCTTCTCCAGGAAGCGCTCGATGCGCGAGTCGCTGTCGGTGATCACAACCCCGTACTCCAGGGGGTTGGGGACCGCGGTCAGCACCATGGAGGCCAGCGCGCCGCGCTTGCGGTGCTCGGAGATGGCGGCGGAGAGGTCGATGTCGGTCAGGCAGTCCGCGCTGATGATCACAAACGTGTCGTCGAGGAGGTGGGCGGCGTTGCGGACGCTCCCGGCGGTGCCCAGCGGCCGATCCTCGACCACGTAGTCGATGGACATCTCGAGGTCGGATCCGTCTCCCAGGCGGTTGCGGATCGCGGCTCCCAGGTACTGCAGCGTCACCACCACGTCGGTGATGCCGTGGTCGCGCAGGAGGCGAAGGTTGTGCTCGATGACGGGGGTGCCGACGATCGGCACCATCGGCTTGGGTTGGTGGCTGGTGAGCGGCCGCAGGCGCGTGCCCTCGCCGCCGGCCATGACGACCGCCTTCACACGCTGCTCCTCCGAGGCGATCATACGGGCCCGGGCCGAGGGGGTCGAGACCCGCCGGCCCAAAGCGCCGCGGCTGCGCGTCGCCCCTCCTCAGAGCGCCGCCCGCACCCGCCCGTCGGGCACGAAGACCTCCTGGTGCAGGGCCATGTAGCGGAGCCTCTCCAGCAAACCCCGCAGGACCACGGGCCAGGTGAAGTCACGGGCGTCGCGCCGCGCCGCCCGGCGAAGGCGTCTGCCCAGCTCGGGGTCCTCGACGAGGCCCTGCAGCGCGGCCGCCACCTCGGCCGGGTCGTCGGTCTCGACCACGATCGCGTTGCCGTAGGGTCGCGCGTACTCCTCGCCCGTCGCGCCGACGACGGCCACAGCGCCCGCGGCCATGGCCTCCAACCCCACGAGGCCGAAGGGCTCGTGGCCCGAGTTGGCCAGCACGGCGGTGGCCGCCGCCTCGATCTCGGGGAGGACCGGGTCGGGGATGAACCGGCGGACGTTGACGACGGCGGCGCCGCCGCTCTGGTTGAGCGCGCGGACCACCCCGCCGCGGTCGTCCAGCGGCTCCGCCCACTCGCACACCTCGAGACCCCTCCCGCGGGCGTGCGCGAGCACCTCGGCGCCGTGGGGCTCGATCCCCCCGCGCATGAGAAGGCGTGCGGGCAACCCATTGGCGCGCAGCTGGGCGATGGCGTCGACGGCCTGCAGCCAGCGCTTGTCGGGGCTGAAGCGACCGATCTTGATGGCGAGGCACGGAGCCCCGGCGGCCGCGGCGATCTCGGCGGCGGACCGGGGGTCCACCGGCCGCAGCGCCGTCTCGGGTATCCCGTTGGGGATCACCATCGGGTTCACTCCGCGCTCCCGCATGAGCTGCTTCATGTAGCGGCTCACGGTCGTCGTGGAGGCCACGAAGCCGAGCGTCGGCCAGTCGATGGCCTCCCACCCGAAGTGGTTGTTGGCATTCCAGACCAGGACGGCATGGCGGCGGAGCCCCTCCCGGTGGAGGGCGTCGCTCAGGCGGCGGCAGAGCTCGGCGGTCTGCCATTCCTCGCAGAGCACGGCCACGGACCGGCCCGCGGCCGCCGCCGGGGCGACGAACCGGCGCACGATCACCTCGGGGAGGGTCCGGGTGAGCGTCGCCACCTTCTCGAGCTCGCCGTCGTAGACGCCGGCCGGGTGGCGCCCGCTCAACTCCTGGCAGCACCGGACCAGGCGGACGCCGTCCACGGTCTCCTCGGACGGCAGCTCCGGGTCACCGACGAACAGCAGAGTCGTCCGGTAGCCCGCCGCCGCGAGGGCGCGCGTGAGCCCCCGGGCGCGCACACCGAGACCGCCGGCGAGGCTGTAGGCGTCGGGACCCTCGCAGCAGACCATGACCACGTCGAGCGCCCCGGGCGAGATGCTCACCGCGATAGTGTCGCGCGTCCCATGAGCGGGTGGACGTCGAGCGCCGCGGCGGCGTCGGGGCGCCGCCGCCCCCGCCCCGGAGGGTGTGCGACCGCCGATGGCGCGGCCGCGGATTGTGGGGTACGCTGTGAGAGGTTCGAGGGCGCCACGACACTCGGCTGGGGAATCTCGTGGCGAGGAAAGACCATGGTTGCTGCCCGGCTGATCTCGACACGCTTGACCGTCTGCCCGGTGTGCGGGCACGAAGCCCGCCTGGTGGCCGCAACCTCGGACGGTGTCATCAGCCGCTGCTACGCATGCGGCGACCTCACCGAGACGCGTCGCGTGGTGGGCACCGCCTGGTCGGCCTCGGCGGCCCTTCGTGGTGCGCGCCAGACGGGGGTCCGGACCGAGGAGACGGCGGCGCGGCACACGGACACGCTGGCCGCGGGGTAGTGCGGGTCAGCAGGGGGAGGCTCCGCTCACGTTCATCCCCGGGGATGCCGCCCGGCCCGGCGAGGTGGTCACCGCGTACAGCGTGACCGGGTCCCCGCTCGCGAAGGTGAGCGAGGAGTCGCCCCAGACGTACTCGTAATCGGTCCCCGCCGGGACGGACGCGCCGGAGACCGTGGATGCCGCGCCGGTGCAGGCGTCCACCATCATGATCTCCCAGGCCACCGTCTGGGAGGGACGCGGGGTGAGGTGCACCTCGACTCGGAGGCTGCACGAGGTGCCCGCCCTCGCCACGCAGCCGTTGGGGCTCGACGGGCCGAGGCTCAGGCTCTGCACCCCGGCCGCGGAGGGCGGCGCCGGGGGCGCGGAGCGAGCCCCTGCGGGCACCGGTGCGGCGCTGGGCGATGGCACCTGCAGGGGCGCGGAGGACGGTCCCTCCGGTCGCGGGGACCGCCCCTGAGACACCGGCACGACCCGCTGCTGCGGCGTGAGCGTTCCCGGGCCGCCGCCCTCACGGACCGTCACCACCGCGGTCACGACGAACGCGGCCGCGATCGGGACCACCCAGAACGCCGCCCGGCGCCGGGTCCACCCCCCCCCGCCACGAGCGCCGCCCGCGTGAGGGGGGTGGGTCCGGACGGGCGGAGCCGGGCGGCCGCCTCCGGGGGAGGCGGACCCTCCCGTCCGCGGCGGCACTGCCTCACCTCGCGACCGGGGG
>JAJZNI010000066.1 GCA_021847925.1 bacterium | reverse complement strand
GCGTCCCGCGTCCGGGGCCCCGCGCCGGGCGGTGCTCGCGCGCCTGCTGCCCCGCGGCACCCTGGGGCGCGAGCTTCTGGTGGTGGCCGCGCGGCGGCGTCCCCTCGCCCTCAAGGTGGGGATCCCCCTGGTGCTGGTCCTGCCCCTGGTGCTGGGCGGGGCTCCCACGTTCTGGGCCGGGATGCTGCTCACCGTCCTGGTGGCGATGGTCGGTGCCGTGGGGACCGCGGTGACGCTGGCCCGCGCCCGTCAGTCCGGCCTCCTGGTGCGCCTCGCCCTGGTGCCCCGCGCCGGCTGGCGGGTGGTGGGCGGGGTGGTCGGCGCGGGGGCGGCGGTCGATCTCCTCCAGCTCCTCCCGGTCATCGTGCTGGTGGCCGTCTGGGGAGGTTCGGGCCCCGCCGGGTGGGCGGCGCTGGTTCTCGCAGTGCTGGCCGGACTGCTCACCGGCAGCCTCCTCGGCTGCCTCGTCGCCTGCCTCGCGGGCGGCGTGGGGGAGGTGCTCCTCGACGTCTGCGTCCTCCTCGCCCCCATGCTCTTCCTGGGGGGGCTCTTCACCGGGGTGCCTCGGATCGGCTGGGGTTGGTGGGCCGCGCTGGTGGATCCGTTCGGACAGCTCGGCAGCGCCTTCATCGGGGCGCTCGGCGGGTCCCCCGCGTTCTCCTCCGCGACGGTGCTCCTGGTCAGCGGGACGGCCATCGCGGCGGCCCTCGGCGGGGTCGGGCTGCTCAGCAGGCCGCTCCTGGAGCGGCGCTGAGGCTCCCCGCCGTGACCGGCATCGGTGGAGCCCTCGGCCGCCGTCCCCGGGTCCGGGGCGCTCTCCTTCTGTCCGCTCTCGCGTCCTGCGCCGTGGCCGTCAGCGCGTGCGGCGCTCAGACCGCGCTCACGGCGGCGGTCCTCGACGTGCCCGTGGCCAGCCACCCCGCGACGCTTGCGACCGGCACCTACGATACGAGCCCGGACGGCGGCATCTACATCAACCCCGACCCCATCCGGGTGACCCTGCGGGGGCGGATCCCCATGCAGCCGCTCGCCGCCGAGCTGCGGGCCGGCCGGCAGTGGGCGGCGCTCCGCGGTCTCGGCGACCTCACCGTGGTGGGGTTCCGGCTCACCAACTCCGGCCTTGCGGGGAGCAACCCGCAGCTCAACAACCTCCAGATCGCCACCTCCTCGTGGTCCACCTGCGCGGCGGGGGGCGCCGGCGCGGTCTGTCCCCAGGGCGTGAGCAGGGCGACCTTCAGCAGGTTCTACTACCCCGCGTACCCGCTGGCCGGGCTCAGCACGGTGAGCATCGACGGGCAGTGCTCGCTGAACGTCGACCCCGGGCAGACGGTCACCGTGCTGCTCGTCTACCCCCCGATCCGGCCCACCTCCTACCTGACCTGGGGCGAGTACGGCAGCTTCGAGGCGCAGCTTCCCACCGGCGGCGGCATCCCCCGCGTCGGTGCGCTGCGGGCGACCCTCTGCACCCCGCCCGACACCCAGGCTCCATGAGCTGGCGGGTCCACATCCCCACCGCCGACGAGACCTGCCTGCGGGTCCGCTGCGGGCAGGACGCCGCGACCGGAGGCTGGCCGCTGCCCCGGGCGCTCGTCGAGCTGGGCCGCCTCGGTCTCCGGCCCACGGAGCGCTTTCGCAGCCTCGGCGCCGGCCGCGGCCGGCCGCTGCTCCACTCCCAGGAGGCCGGGTGGCGCGGGCTCCCCGTCCACCTCGAGTCCGTGGTGAGCGAGCGGGGGACGGTGGTGGAGGCGGCGCTGGCCCTTCCCGGCATGGACGAGGTCGTCGCGGAGGTGGACGAGGCGGCCTGGTGGGAGCTCGCCGACACCTTCTGCGCGGCCGTCGACGCCGTCCACGGGGCCCTGGTGGACGGCGAGCCGCTGCGGATGGAGCCGGCGGTGCGGGACGAGGAGTGGCCGCGCCGGCTGCGGGACCACGTGGGCCTGCTGGTGCCCGAGGCGCTGACCGGTGTGACGTGGGAGCCCTCAGGGGACGTCTACACTTCGCTGCCGATGAGCCGTCTCGCGGTGGTGCTGCGCTGATGCCCCACCTCCTCGCCGCCAGCGGAGCCGCCGGCGTCCTGATCTCGGTGCACCAGCGCTACGGCTACGCCCTGGTCGCCGTGCTCGTCATCGGGGCGCTGCTGAGCCTCTGGGCGGTCCGGGACGAGCGCCGGCTGCCCACCGTCCGCGCCTACCTCTGGCTCTCCTTCGCCGCCGTCACCCTCCAGGCGGTGTTCGGCATCGCCCTCCTGATCGCCGGCCGCCGGCCCGCGGAGGGGCTCCACCTCCTGTACGGTCCCCTCACCTGGGTGGCCCTGCCCTTTGCGCTTCTCCTGGCCCGGGGCCCGAGCGCGCGCCGGGAAGCCTGGATCCTGGCGGCCGGGTTCACGGTGGCCTTCCTGCTCGCGGTCCGAGCCATCATGACCGGCTAGCGCCCGGGGCGGCGTGCCCATCCGCCTCTCCGCCGCGTTCCTGGACGCCGTGATGATCGTGCCGTGCGACAGGATTGCGGCGAGCGGTGGTGACCTCGTGACGCGGCAGCGGGGGCGACGTCGCCCCGCCCCTCTAGCCTGGAGGGCGGATGAAGCTTCCCCCCCTGCGCCGGCCGCACCCTCGCTGGCCGGCGGTCGTCGCCTGTCTCGCCGCGCTCACGGCCATGCTCGGGCTGGTCGGCTGGGGGGCCATGGGTGCCTGGCAGGCCTACAGCGACAACCCGGCCGGCGTGGCCGCCGAGACGGTCAGCCCCCTGCGGGTCGCCTCCATCCACTGCAGCGGCACCGCGACGCCCTACTCCGCGTGCGCGGACACCTCGGGGACGGTGACCCTCTCCTGGAGCCCGCCGAGCGGGAGCCCCGGGCTGGTCGTGTTCCGTGCCGGCTCGCCGGGCGGCCCCTGGACGGCGCTGGCGACGCTGGCGGGGACGGCCACCTCGTACGCGGACACCTCGGCCGCCTACAACGCCCAGTACTACTACCAGGTGATCTCCGAAGCGCGGCCGGGCTGGGCGCCCGGGACGGACCTCGACATGGCGCTCTCCCTGCCTCCCACCGGAGGGACCGACGCCACCTCGGGCGGGCGCGGGACCGCCCTCACCGCCGCCGATCTCGCCGCGATGGCGACGGCGAACGGTACCGGGTACACGACCACCACCCCCTGGGGCAGCTCGCGCACCTCCCCCCTCAACAACCAGACGGTGACCGGGATGAGCTGCGTCAGCGCGGCCCGCTGCTGGGCATCCACCCAGCAGGGGCAGGTGTGGGAGACCACGGACGGCGGGGCGACCTGGACGCCGCAGCGCCTGCCGGGCAATCGCACCCTCTACGGCATCACCTTCGTCAACGCCGCCGACGGGTGGGCGGTGGGCCAGAGTGGGCAGGTCTACGTGACCGCCAATGGCGGTGCCACGTGGTCCAAGCAGACGGTCGGCCCCCGCGCCGACCTCTACGGGGTCGCCTTCGTCACCGCGCAGGACGGCTGGGCCGTCGGCCAGGGCGGCACCATCACCGCCACCACCGACGGTGGCGCCACCTGGGTGACGCAGGCCTCCGGGACCGGCCAGCAGCTCAACGGGATCGACTGCGTCAGCACCAGCCGGTGCTGGGCCGTGGGCGATGGGGGCACCATCCTGACGACCGCGGACGGCGGCGCCACCTGGACCGCGCAGCCCTCGGGGACGGGCAACAACCTCAGCGGGGTGAGCTGCGTCTCCGCCTCGCTGTGCTGGGCGGTGGGCGGCAACGGCACCGTGCTGGTGACCACCAACGGCGGGGCCACCTGGTCCGCCCAGCAGCCCGGCACCGGCCAGTCCCTCAACGCCGTCGCCATGGTGAGCGCGACCACCGGCTGGGCGGTTGGGGTGGGCGGGGTGATCCTCCACACCACCGACGGCGGGGCAACCTGGACGCTCCAGGGGAGCGGGATCAACCAGCCCATCAACGCGATCAGCGCCGTCAGCTCCTCCGTCGCCTGGGTCGGTCTGACCCCGGGGGGCGGCACCCCGAGCGTGCTCGGCACCGTCGACGGGGGGGCCTCCTGGTACCTCCCCTCCACCCAGTACGTCCAGTGGAGCTTCAGCCCCACGGTCGCCTCCGGGGCGCCGGTGGGCTCGGTGGTCGTCACCCTGGTCGACTGGGCCAGCCAGTCCCCCAGCTCGCAGACCCAGGCGGACCTCCTGGTGTCCGGGGACGGCGGGGCCACCTGGACGCCCTTCCCCCTCGCCGCCCCCACCATCGCCTCCACCACCCAGGTGGTGAACGTGACCTCGGCCATCGGCAGCGCGACGGCCGTGGCGGGCCTCACCCTGCGCTACGCGGTCAGCACCACGAGCGGGTTCACCAGCACGTTCGACCTGGTCCACGTCGACGTGAACTGACCGCCGCCGGGCCGCGCGACGGGGCGGGCCGCGCACGGCCTCCCTCCTTCCCCGGCGTGGCCCGCGCGCACCGTTCACCTACGATTGGCCGCCGTGACCTCCTCCGGCCTGGCCTCGATCCGCAACTTCTCGATCATCGCCCACATCGACCACGGGAAGTCGACGCTCGCCGACCGCCTCCTGGAGAGGACCGGGACGGTCGCCCCCCGGGACATGCAGGCCCAGGTCCTCGACACCCTCGACCTGGAGCGCGAGCGCGGCATCACCATCAAGGCCCAGGCGGTCCGGATGGCGTACGCGGCGCGCGACGGCCGGACCTACGAGCTGAACCTCATCGACACGCCGGGGCACGTGGACTTCGCCTACGAGGTCTCGCGCGCGCTGGCGGCATGCGAGGGGGCGCTGCTGGTGGTGGACGCGAGCCAGGGGATCGAGGCCCAGACCCTCGCCAACGTCTACGCGGCCCTGGAGCACGATCTCGAGGTCATCCCGGTCATCAACAAGATCGACCTCCCGGCCGCGGACCCGGAGGCGACGCGCCGGGAGATCCAGGAGGTGATCGGTCTCCCGGGTGACGGCGCCATCCTCACCTCGGCGCGCGACGGCACCGGGGTCGACGAGGTGCTGGAGGCGGTCGTGCGGCGCATCCCCCACCCCCGCGGGGATCCCGCGGCTCCCCTCACCGCCCTGATCTTCGACTCCAAGTACGACGCCTACCGCGGGGTCGTGGTCTACGTCCGGGTGGTGGACGGCTCGATCTCTCCGGGGCAGCGGATCCGGATGATGGCCAGCGGGCGCGAGTTCACGGTCGACGAGGTGGGCGTCTTCACCCCGAGGATGACCCCCACCACGGCGCTCGAGACGGGCGAGGTGGGGTACCTCATCGCCTCCATCAAGAACGTCCGGGACTCGAAGGTGGGCGACACGGTCACCGACGCCGACCGCCCGGCGGCGGTGCCCCTGCCCGGCTACCGCACCGCGACCCCCATGGTCTACGCGGGCATCTTCCCGGTCGACTCCGACGCCGTCCCCGAGCTCAAGGAGGCGCTCGAGAAGCTCAACCTCAACGACGCCTCCCTCTCCTGGGAGCCGGAATCCTCGGCGGCGCTCGGCTTCGGGTTCCGCTGCGGCTTCCTCGGGCTGCTGCACATGGAGATCGTCCAGGAGCGCCTGGAGCGCGAGTTCGGTCTGACCCTGATCACCACGGCCCCCACGGTCGAGTACCGGGTCCGGCTGCGCAGCGGCGAGACGGTGCCCGTCGACAACCCCGAGATGCTCCCCGATCCCGCCGCGATCGAGGTCATCGAGGAGCCGCGCTGCACCGCGACCATCCTGGTGCCCAGCGCCTACGTGGGCGCCGTCATGGAGCTCTGCCAGGAGAGGCGCGGGGAGATGGCCACCCTGGAGCACCAGGCCGGCGACCGGGTCTCGGTGGTCTACGACCTCCCCCTGGCGGAGATCATCCATGACTTCCACGACCAGCTCAAGTCACGCACGCGCGGCTACGCCTCGCTGGACTACCGGGTGACCGGCTTCCGGGCCGAGCGTCTTGTCAAGCTGGACATCCTGGTGGGCGGGCAGAGGGTGGACGCCCTCTCGATGATCGTGCACCGCGACAGCTCGGCGGCCCAGGGCCGCCGTCTCGCCGAGCGCCTGCGCCGCCTCATCCCCCGCCAGCTCTTCGAGGTGCCCATCCAGGCGGCGGTGGGTGGCAAGGTGATCGCCCGGGAGACCGTCTCCGCACTCCGCAAGGACGTGCTGGCGAAGTGCTACGGTGGCGACGTCACCCGCAAGCGGAAGCTGCTCGAGAAGCAGAGGGAGGGCAAGAAGCGGATGAAGCGGGTGGGCAACGTGGAGATCCCGCAGGAGGCCTTCATGGCCGTGCTGCTGAGAGGAGACGATTAGATAGTGACGATTACGGCAATTACTCGAGGAGCGGCGGCAGAGGCCGCCGGGGGCGCCTGATGGCCCCGCCGCGGCGGAACCGCAAGCGGCGCCGCGCCCGCGTGGTGGGCGCGCGCGGGCCCGTCGCTGTCCGGGAGGCGGAGCCCGATCCCGCGCCAGCCCCGCGCGCCGGCCTCATGACGCGCCTGCTCGGTCCGCCGCGCAGCGCCCAGGCGCCGCCGCCGCGACCGGTGGCGCCGCTGGGCCCGCCCTGGACCCGAGCCGACTACTACGTCCTCTCCGGGCTCACCCTCGGGGTGATCCTGGTGGTCGGTCTCTTCCTCGGCCTCACCAACAGCACCGTCACCTCCAAGGTGGTGTCGAAGCCGGCGCCGGTCACCCACGGGGCCACCACCGTCTTCAACGTGACCAAGGGGGACGGCACGCTGTTCATCCCGGCCCAGAGGATCAGCGTCGGGGGCCACGACGTCACCCTCCGGTACGTCAACGGGAACCAGCTGACGGTGACCCCCGCCCTGCACCTCACGGGGCTGCCCGGCCAGGCGGTGAAGCAGAGCCTGGTCGCACCCTTCACCACCACGATCACCTCGCCGCTGAACCTCACGAGGTCGAGCCGGACCGGGGTCACCCTGGAGAGCAGCTACAACTCGGCGTTCTTCGCGGTCGGGGACTCGATCTGCGTCGGGCCGAGCACCCACCATTGCTACAACGTCACCGTCAAGTCGATCAAGAACGGTGCCATCACCCTGGACACGGCGCTGCCGGTGGCGCCCGCTCCGGGCTGGATGGCGGTCAAGGTCGTTCCCGAGGTGGGCAGCCTGCTCATCGGCATCCTCGACCTCACCGTCACCGAGCTCAGCCTGATCATCCTTCCCGTGGCCGTGGTGGTGGCCCGGCCCCTCGCCGCCCGGGTGCGCCGCCAGCCGCGGCCGCGGGTGATGGAGGCGATCATGTTCGGCGCGGTGATCTGGATCATCGACACCCTCGTCTTCGAGATCGAGTCCTCGACGCTCCAGGTGTCGGGGATGGGCGAGTACCTGGTCAGCCTCTTCGTGGCGCTCCTGGCCGGCTTCGTGATCGCGCCCCCCGTCTACCCTCTCCTCGCTCGGATGCTCCGGCCCCGGCCGCGGCCCCGCCCGGCGCCCGGGGGG
>JAJZNI010000123.1 GCA_021847925.1 bacterium | reverse complement strand
GGTGGCGCCTCGCGTCGAGGGGGGCGCCACCGCCCGCCGCGCGTCCACGCGGGGATTGGGCGGTGACCGCGCGAGCCTCTCGCTCCGGGTCGCGGCCGTCGCGCTCGTCGTGGTGGCGGCCTACGCATACTCGCTGAGCACGCTGGTCGGCACCCTGGGGACCAACACCCCGCTCGCCTACCTGGGGCTGGTCCCGCTGATCTCGGTGCTGCTGATGGCCGGTCTCCTCTACCTGCGCGGGCGGCCCGACCGGGACATCCACGATCGGTACGTGGACTACATGGCCGGCCTCCCCCTCCTGGGGATCGCGCTCCTCATCGTGCTCGTGGGGCCGGCCCAGATGTCGACCTTCTTCTGGCTCTGGCGCCTGGACCTCATCTCCCTGCCCCTCTTCGTCGCCGGGGCCATCGCCCTGGTGTTCGGCACGCGGATGCTCTGGCGGCTGCGCTTTCCGGTCGCCTTCCTCTTCCTCGCCTGGCCGCCCCTCTACACGCAGGTCCTGAGCGGCCTGCTGAGCGGGGTGACCACGCTCACCCTCGCCGCCCTCCACGCCGCGGTGTCCCTGCTCCCCGTGGCCGTGCCGATGAGCTACGGCGACGGCTCGCTGTTCCAGGTGACCCACCGAGGCGCCCCGTTTGTCCTCAGCGTGGCCTCCGCCTGCTCCGGGGTCGACGGCGTTCTCGGGTTTCTCCTGGTCGGCGGCGCCGCGGCCGCGCTCGTGCGCGGCCCGCGCGGGGCCCGGGCCGCCTGGCTCGCCGTCGGAATCGCAATGATCTGGGCCCTCAACGTGGTGCGGATCCTGGCAATCTTCGCGGCGGGGGCCGCCTGGGGAGAGGGCTTCGCCATCGACGCGCTCCACCCCGTCGCCGGCCTGCTGGTCTTCGCCCTCTCCGTGGCGATCATGATCCTGCTGATGCCGCGCTTCGGGCTCCACCTCCTGGGCAGCGAGCCGAAGCACACCGCGGCGTCCGCCCCCACCTCCCGGCCGCGCCCGGGCTGGGCTCGCCTCGCGGTGGGGCGCGCCGGTGTCGCCCTGCTGCTGGTCCTCGCCGCGGGAGCGGCGGTCGGGTACTCCGATTCCCAGATGAGCGCCTTTGGCCTCCTGGCTCAGGAGCTCGGTCCTCCCCAGCTCCAGCCCTTCAGCGTCGCCGCCGCCGCGGTGCCTGGCCGCACCCTCACCCCGATCGCCAGCTTCGACTTCGCCAAGCTGGAGTTCGGGACCAACTCGACCTGGGACCGCTATCTCTACCTCTCGAGGTCCCCCGGCGCACCGGCCGTGACATTGGACGTGATCTCCACGCCCCACCTGGGCAGCTTCAGCACCTACACGGTCCAGGACTGCTATGACTTCCACGGGTACCAGCCCACGGGTGTCCACACCGTGGCGCTCGGTGGCGGGGTGATGGGCACCGCCACCGTGTACCAGGTCACCCGGACCGAGCGCTGGACGGCCGTCTACTGGGAGTGGCCGGTGGCGGCGCCCGGCGGCCAGGTCTACCAGCGGATCGTCCTCAACGAGCTGACGAGCGGGAGCGAGGCCGCCTCGGAGGCCCAGCTCACCACCCTGGCGCAGGAGGTGGTGCGGGCCACCGCCCACCAGGCCGCTGGGGGGGTCGCATCATGAGCCCGTCCAACCCGGCCCCGGTCGCCGTCCGTGAGGAGGACGCCCTGTACCAGAGCATCCACGGTCTGCGGCTGCGGCGGCCCGACCTCTCCGCCAGCCGGGTGCTGACCAACCCCCAGCGCGCCGCCACCCTGATCCTGGCCGCCGTCCTGGTCGCCGGACTGGTGCTCGCGCCGCTGGTCGCCGGGCTGATCCTGGCGGCCTCGGTCACGGTGCTCTATGCGGCGATGCTTCTGCGCAACGTCGCCATGTTCCGGCATCTCACCCGGCCGGCGGTGACCGTGCAGATCAGTGACAGCGAGGCGCGGGCCATACCCGACAGCGCCCTGCCCACGTACACGCTGATGGTCGCCGCGTACCACGAGCCCGAGGTCATCGCGGCGACGCTCGCTGCGCTGGACCGCCTCGACTATCCGCGCGACCGGCTGGACGTGAAGCTGCTCCTCGAGGCTGACGATCAGGCGACGCGCGAGGCGGTGAGAGCAGCGAGACCCGGCTCCCACGTGGAGGTCGTGCTGGTGCCTCCCGCCGAGCCGCGCACCAAGCCCAAGGCGCTCAACTTCGGCCTGCGCCTGGCCCGGGGCGAGTACGTGACCATCTACGACGCCGAGGACCGGCCGGAGCCGCTGCAGCTCCGGCGCGCCGTCGCCGCCTTCGCGGCGGACGACGGGCGCCTGGCCTGCCTGCAGGCGCGGCTGTCGTACCACAACCCCACGCAGAACCTGCTCACCTCCTGGTTCGCCCTGGAGTACCTGACCTGGTTCACCTTCACCCTCCCCGCCGTCGCGGGCGGGCGCACCCCCGTGCCCCTGGGCGGGACGTCGATGCACATCCGTCGCGACGTCCTGGAAGAGGTCGGTGCATGGGATCCGTTCAACGTCACGGAGGACTGCGATCTCGGAGTCCGCCTCTATCGCATGGGCCATCGCACGGCGGTGCTGGACTCGGTCACCGACGAGGAGGCCAACAGCGACGCCATCAACTGGCTCAAGCAGCGCTCCCGGTGGGTGAAGGGCTACGCCCAGACATGGCTCGTCCACATGCGCAATCCCCTGCGGCTGTGGAGGGAGCTGGGGACGCGCGGCTTCGTCGGGTTCAACCTGTCGGTCGGCGGGGCCACGCTCACCTCCGTCCTCAACCCGGCCCTGTGGATCCTCACCGCGGTGTGGTTTCTCGCCAAGCCCACGGCGGTCCAGAGCGTCTTCCCCGACTGGGTGTACTACCCGTCCATGCTGTCGATGATCGTGGGCAACGTGCTCGCCTACTACAGCGGGTTCATCACGCTGGATCGCACCGGGCGGAGTGAGCTGCTCAAGGCGGCGCTGCTGATGCCGGTGTATTGGGGTCTCATGTCCTTCGGCGCGCTGCGTGCCGTGCTGCAGCTCCTCATCTCCCCCTTCGTCTGGGAGAAGACGGTCCACGGGCTGGACCAGGTCGTGGCGGAGCCGCGGGCATGAGCGTCGGGGCCGTCCACGCGATCCAACCTCCGCTGTCACGGGCCGGGTCGCGGACACGGCGCGCCGGGCTCTCCACCGGGTGGACGTGCTTCGCGGCCTGCCTTGCCGTCTACCTGGGGGCGGCCGCCTTCGCGAGCTTCGTCGACCCGGGCCTGCTCGGCTCGGACGGCGTGTCGCGTGTCGCCATCGCCAACCGCATCCTCTTCAGCGAGGACCCGCACCTCGGCGCGATCGGCTTCGTCTGGAGCCCCATCCCGGTCCTGGCCCTGCTTCCGATGGTGGCCCTCAAGGGCGTCTTTCCGGCCTTCGTGAGCAGTGCCTTCGCGGGCACGATCTTGTCGGCCGTCTTCATGGCCGGTTCCGTCGCCCAGATGGCGGGGCTGCTTGCGGAGATCGGGGTGAGGCCGTGGCCCCGCTGGCTGCTCACCGCCACGTTTGCGCTCCACCCCCTGATCCTCCTGTACGCGATGAACGCGATGAGCGAATCCGGGCTCATCTTCTTCCTCATGCTGGTGACGCGATCCGTGAACCGGTGGCTGCGCTCGGGGGAGACCGGCGCCTTGGTGGCCACCGGCTTCTACCTGGCCCTCGCCTACCTGACACGCTACGAGACCGCAGCCGCCGCCCTGGCGGTCGCCGCGCTGGTCGCCCTGGCCAGCTTCGCATCGCAGCCGGGTCCGCCCCGGGAACGCCTGCGCGGGGCGGCCGTGCACGTCCTCATCGCGATCGTGCCCTTCGCCGTCGCCTTCTGGGGGTGGGCGCTGGCCAGCTGGCTGCTGACGGGCCAGCTATTCGACCAGTTCTCGAGCAGCTACGGCAACTCACAGCAGATCAGCGCCCTCGGCCTCGGCGGCCAACTGGGCCCGGCTCAGCTTCTCGCCAACGCGCGCCTCTCAGCGGTGTGGATGCTCAGCCTGGAGCCGGTGCTGCCGCTCGCCCTTGTCGCCGGCCTCGTCGTCATCGTCCGCCGCCGGGACTGGAGGGCCCTCGGTGCTCCGGTCGTCCTCGGGGCGGTCGTGACCTTCATGACCTACGCGACCATCGACGAGAAGATCGCCCCGGCCCAGATCCGCTACTTCATCGTGGTGATCCCCCTGGTGGTCGTGGCGGTGGGCACCGCGCTGGGGCGAGGGGGGGGCATGACCTCGGCAGAGGGGTCGCGGCGAGCGGAGGGATCGCGCGCCAGAGAGGTGCCGCGGCGACGGCGCCGCGGCGGACCCCGCCTGGGCTGGGTGGCCACGGCCGCCGCGGTCCTCGCGATGACCGGGTCCGTGGCCAGCGGTCTGCTGACGGTGGCGAGCCCGGCCGACAACGGGGGCACGGCCTATGCGGTCCGGGCGATCGTCGACGCGCGAGCGATCACCCCCTCCGAGCGGGCGGCGGAGTTCCAGTTCGGCCCCGACAGGGCGGTGAGCCGGTACGTCGACAGCCTCCACCTGCCGCCCGGGTCGATCCTCGTCGACGACTTCATCGGCTTCATCGTCGTGATGTCGTCCGACGATCCCGCCCAGTACATCATCCCCTCGGATCGTGAGTTCCAGCAGGCCCTGGCGTCACCGGCGGTGTGGGGCGTGAGGTACGTCCTGATCCCCCAGCCGGTGGGGCTGGGGAAGCTCGACGCGGTGAACCGAGCCTATCCGGGTGCCTACGCCGACGGGGCGGGGATCGGGCAGCTGGTGAAGACCTTCTCCGGCGGGTACCACTGGCGCCTCTACCGTGTGCCCCAGACGGGGTAGGGCTACGGTGCGTTCTTCACCACCACCTGGAACGTGAGCGGGGTCTGCGGGTTGATGTCGTAGGTGGTCGCGCTGTAGTTGACGCCCTGGACCTGAGGGCCCAGGTTCCAGAAGGCGACGCCCGCCGCTCCGTAGTCCCTCGCCAGCGTGTAGCGGCCCTGCACGTCCTGGGCGCGCACGGCGTCACCCAGCGACTGCTGGAAGCCGAACTCCTCGATGATCCAGGGCTTGCCCAGGCCGCGGCAGTAGGAGGAGACGTTGGGCACGGTGGTGCCCGCGTCACCGGAGCTGTAAACGTGCACGGCGCAGACCTGGTCGTTGGGGTCGGCCATGATGGTCTTCCAGTCGATCCCCGAGTTCCAGTCGAGGTAGGAGAAACCTCCCGTGTCCACGAGCTGGTTGGGAAAGTCCGCGCGGGCCTCGGAGAGGGTGCGTTCAAAGAAGGAGGTGAGGTCGGAGGTCGAGTAGGACATCGTGCACGAGGAGCCGCTGTTGTCGGTGTACGTGTAGGTCGTGGGCGGGTTGTACTCCCCGGCGAGCGACACCATCGCGATGGTCGGGTCGTCTGCGTACACCCGACCGCTGACGGTGTTGACGCGGTGCGCCACCCAGCTCAGGAACGAGCTCCAGTCGTAGGAGGGTCCGACGCAGTTGTTCCAGAGGAGGTTGCGGTAGGTGCTGAGGTCGAGGACCACGTGCAGCCCCTGCGCCGAGGCGGCGGCGATGTAGGCGTCGACGGTGTCCCACTGACTCTGGGCATAGGCGCCGGTCAGTGGACCGTTGACGTTCATCCAGTCGGTGAGGCGAACCAGGTTGAGGTGTTCCTCCGCGGCGAGCGTCATGGTCGTGGCGACATTGGATTCCCAGATGGGGTGGCTGGCGCCGTACATCGGCCAGACGGACCCCTCCAGGCAGAGGGAGGTGCCACAGGTCGTGACGTACGCGGAGGGCACCGGCGTGGGCCGCGGAGTGGGAACCGGGGTCGGAGCGGGCGTCGGTGCGGGCGTGGGTGTCGGTGCGGGCGTGGGTGTCGGTGTCGGCGTGGGCGTGGACGTGGGGGTGCTGGTGGCGGCCGATGACGACGGCAGGATCTGGGCGGGATGCGACCGGACGTCGGGCGGCGGCGTCTCCGCCTCCAGGCCGGCGTTCGCGGTGGCGGAGTTGGGAGAGGCGGTCGAGCCCACAACCACGGGCGCGGCGCGTGTCGGGGCGGCCGCCGTGGCCGACGCGCCGGCGCTGCCGGTCGCGGCCGGGCTCTGCACGGCGGGCTGCGCTGCGCTGCCGTCGTGGGCCACGGGGGTGGCGCTGACGAGCAGACCCGAGGTGGCGGTGACGGTGGCGGCGGCGACGAGGACGGCGGCGGCCATCAGACGACCGGGGTGCAGGTGCCGCATCCGCTTCCTCCGCCGAGCGCCCCCCAAGGCCGCGCGACGAAGGACCGTCGACACCCCGGCTGGCAGCCCGGCTGACTGGGGTTACCAGCCCCGTGGCTTTGCGTCCCCGCCTCGCGGCGGGTTTGCCTTTGACGCCTTGATGCTACCGATGCGGGCGACCGGCACCCCGGATCAGGGCGTATCGGCCCGGTGACAGATCGGTTGTGCTCGTCACCTGGCTGCGCGCCGGCCGATCTCCGCGGAGGGGTGGGGGAGGCTCAGGGGCTTGTGACGCTGACGTTGGCGAAGGTGGCGGTGCTGAGCGCGTCCCAGCTGTGGGAGCAGACGAAGAGGCCCACGGTGATGGGATCGGTGAGGCTCACGGTGGCGGTGCCCACCTCGGTCCAGGTGCTGCCGTTGCTGGAGGTGTAGGCGGTGATGGTGCTCCCCACCCGTGAGAGCCGCAGCCAGGCGTTGGGGAAGGTGTAGCTGCCGGCGGCGGTGCTGCTGTCGAAGTTGGACTGGAGGACGGTGCCGTTGCCGGGGGTGACCGCGAGCAGGGCGTAGGGGGAGCCGGCGGTGGTGGACTGCTTGATCATCACCCCGGCCTTGGCCCAGGCGTTGGTGTTGGTCTGCGAGGTCACCTGGGCGGTGATGGTGGCGTCGCCGCTCAGGGGCTGGTCGACGTACTGGAACTGGTCGGCGGTGCCCCAGATGTCGGTGCCGGCGCCGTTCACGGTGAAGACGCCACCGGCGTAGCTGGAGGAGCCGGGCAGTGCCGGGCTGCCGACGTCGGTGGAGGTCCACGGGGCGGGCGGGGGCGAGAGCGACGTGACGCTGACGTTGGCGAAGGTGGCGGTGCTGAGCGCGGCCCCGTTGTGGGAGCAGACGAAGAGGCCCACGGTGACGGGATCGGTGAGGCTCACGGTGGCGGTGCCCACCTCGGTCCAGGTGCTGCCGTCGCTGGAGGTGTAGGCGGTGATGGTGTTCCCGATTCGTGAGAGCCGCAGCCAGGCGTTGGGGAAGGTGTAGCTGCCGGCGGCGGTGCTGCTGTCGAAGTTGGACTGGAGGACGGTGCCGTTGCCGGGGGTGACCGCGAGCAGGGCATAGGGGGAGCCGGCGGTGGTGGACTGCTTGATCATCACCCCGGCCTTGGCCCAGGCGTTGGTGTTGGTCTGCGAGGTCACCTGGGCGGTGATGGTGGCGTCGCCGCTCAGGGGCTGGTCGACGTACT
>JAJZNI010000011.1 GCA_021847925.1 bacterium | reverse complement strand
AGTATCCCCCGCTTCCGTAGAACGTCAGCTGCACGGGGCAGGTGCCGGCCGGGCCGTTGCAGTCGGCGCTGGCGACGTTGGCGGCCGCGGTGTAGGCGCCCGACACGTCGGCCGAGGGGGGGTGGCTGTAGATCCAGTACGAGGCCGCCAGGGCGGCGGCGTCGGCGACGTCCTGGTCGTTGCGGGACTGGTCGTAGCTCACCCCCGCGTCGATCGTGAGAGCGGCGAACCCCGCCAGCAGCATCAGCATGAGGGCGACGATGGGGATGACCTGACCCCGCGCCCGCGAGCGGGACCGCCGCGCGGGCCGGGTGGCCCCGGAGCGCCCGGCCCGCGGCGCCGCCCTCCTCCGCGAGGGCGCATCGAAGAGGTCGGGGTGGCGCAACATCGAACCAAAGATCCCATGCGCGCGTAACGCCGCAGTGGGACGGCCGTCGCAAACCTGCGCCCGACCGTGGAGGTCCGCCGACGGGGCGGCTACCCGACCTCCCGGGCCACGGTGTGGACGTCGCGGACCTGCTCCAGGCGCTCCAGGAGGCGGCTGAGCTGGGTGAGGTTGGAGATCTCCACGGTGGTGGAGATCACCGCCGTGCGGTCGTCGTAGACCTGGACGTCGGCCCCGGCCAGGTTGATCTTGGACTCCGCGATCACCGCCGCGATGTCCCGCAGCAGGCCGGTGCGATCCCAGGCCTCGATCTTGAGCGAGACGGGGTAGACTTGGTGGTTGCTCCGCTCCCACTCGACCTCGACCAGGCGGTCGGGGTCGCGGACGTGGCGCAGGCTGGGGCAGGAGGCACGGTGCACCGACACCCCCCGGCCCCGGGTGACGTAGCCGCGGATGGGCTCGCCGGGGAGCGGATTGCAGCAGCGGGCAAACGTGGTGAGCATCCCCCCCATCCCATGCACCCGCACCTCGCCGCTGGGCTGGGTGGCGGGCGCCGTGAGGGGGATGGCCGGTCCCCGCCCGTCCTCGGGTGGGGAGGCCTCGTGATCGGCGTGGCGCAGCACCACCGTGCGCGCCGAGAGCTCACCGTAGCCGACGGCGGCCAGGAAGTCGTCGGCGGTCGAGTACCGGAACTCGCGCGCGAGCTCGATGAGGCCCTCGTCGTGGAGAGCGCTGAGCGGGGTCTGGCGGAGGCGCCGGAACTCCTTGTCCAGCATCTCCCGCCCCTTGGTGACGTTCTCCTCCCGGCGCTCGCGCTTGAACCACTGCCGGATCTTCTCCCGGGCCGTCGAGGTCTTCACGAAGCCCAGCCAGTCCCGCGACGGGCCGTGCGGCGCCCGGGTGGTGAGGATCTCGACGATGTCCCCGTTCTGGAGGCGGTAGTCGAGGGGGACCATCCGGCCGTTGGCCTTGGCGCCGATGCAGTGGTGCCCCACATCGGTGTGGATGCGGTAGGCGAAGTCCACCGTGGTGCTCCCCGCCGGCAGCGAGCGGACGTCGCCCTTGGGGGTGAAGACGAACACCTCGTCCTGGAAGATGTCCACCTTGACGCTGTCGACGAACGCCTCGGCGTCGAGCAGCTCCTTCTGCCAGTCCATCAGCAGGCGCAGCCAGGTGAAGCGCTCGTCGAAGCGCACGGGCTGCGATCCGCCCACCTTGTAATACCAGTGGGCGGCGACCCCGTACTCGGCGGCGCGGTGCATCTCCAGGGTCCGGATCTGCACCTCCACGGGCTCCCCGGTGTGGGAGATGACGGTGGTGTGCAGGGACTGGTAGCCGTTGCCCTTGGGCATCGCGATGTAGTCCTTGAAGCGGCCCGGGATCGGCTTCCAGAGACTGTGCACCACCCCCAGCGCGGTGTAGCAGTCCTTCACCGAGTCCACCACGACGCGCACCGCCATCAGGTCGTAGATCTCCTCGAAATCCTTCTGCTGGCGGCGCATCTTGTCAACGATCGAGTACACGTTCTTGGACCGGCCGGAGAGCTCCGCCCGGACCCCCACGGCCTGGAGCTCGCGCTCCAGGATCTCGCTGACGTCGCGCACGAACTGCTCGCGCTGCTCCCGCCCGCTGGTGAGCTGGGCTTCGATCGCCCTGTGGGTGTCGGGCTCGAGCTGTGCGAACGCCAGGTCCTCCAGCTCGGCCTTGAAGTGCCAGATGCCGAGCCGGTGGGCGAGGGGGGCGTAGATGTCCAGGGTCTCGCGGCTGATCCGCTTGCGCCGCTCCTCGGCGTGGGCCGCCACGGTGCGCATGTTGTGAAGGCGGTCGGCGAGCTTGATGAGGACCACCCGGATGTCCTCGGCCATCGCCACCAGCATCTTGCGGATGTTCTCGGCCTGCGCCTGCTCGCGGCTCACCACGTGGATGCGCCCCAGCTTGGTGACGCCCTCGACCAGACGGGCCACCGAGTCGCCGAACTCGCGCCGGACATCCTCGAGGGTGACCTGGGTGTCCTCCACGGTGTCGTGGAGGAGCGCGGCCGCCAGGGTCTCCGGATCGAGGCGGAGGTCGCTGAGGAGCACGGCGGCGGCCAGGGGGTGCTCCACGTAGGGCTCGCCGGAGAGGCGGAACTGACCCTCGTGGGCGCGCTCCGCCATCTCGTAGGCCCGCCGCAGCGTGGCGCGGTCGGCCTCCGGCAGGTAGTCGATCCGGGACTCGAGATCGGTGAAGGGCATCGCTGAACCGAGTGTACCGGTGCCCCCCCCGGCCAAACGGCCCCTCAGGGCGCCGGCCGCTCCAGCACCCAGCCCTCCGCCTCCCGCCGGAAGCGGACCCGATCGTGCCGGAGGGCCGGCCCAGGCGGCGGAAGCGCAGCCGCTCGAGCTCCACGAGGGGCCGCCCCTCCGTCGCCACGGAGCCGAAGCCAGGGGTGCCCGGGCTCCGCGTCAGCGCGTCCCGCGCAGCCCCGCGACGGCGTGCTCAGTACGCGCGGGCGACGACCGCGACCTCGGACGCCGGCTCGCCGCAGGCGATGCACCGGCCCGGCTCGCCGCTGCGGTCGCGGCGCAGCACCCGGATGGTGAGCGCGTGGGCCGCCCCGGTGATGGTCTCCTCGCAGGCGCGCCGCTCGCAGAAGGGGACGTTCGCGAACACCGGCCTCTCCGCGAACGCCCGGCGCAGGTCGTCGAGGGTGCGGGCCTCCACGCTGCGCTCGCCCAGAGTCCGGTCGGCGCGCGCCCGGGTGCGCCGGTGCGCCTCCTCCAGCAGCTCCGGCAGCCGCGCCGCCACCCCGTCGGCGGGCTCGGTCCAGCTCTCCCCGTCCACGCGGCGGGTGACGGTCACCCTGCCGGTGGCGAGATCCCGCGCCCCGACCGTGATCCGCAGGGGGACGCCGCGGAGCTCCCAGTGCGCGTACTTCTCGCCGGGGCGGATGCCGTCGCGGCGGTCGACCCGCAGGCGCACCTCGCCGGCGGCACTCTCGATGCGCCGGCAGGTCTCGTCCACGGCCGCCGTCCCCTCGGGATCGCCGCTGCGGACCACCGGGACCACCACGGCCTGCACCGGGGCGACCCGCGGCGGCAGCACCAGGCCGGCGTCGTCGCCGTGACCCATGATCACGCCCCCGATGATCCGCGTGGAGAGGCCCCACGACGTCTGGTACGGGTGCTGCTGCGCGTTGTCCCGATCCGTGAAGCTGATGCCGTAGGCCCGGGTGAAGTTCTGACCCAGGAAGTGCGAGGTCCCCGCCTGCAGCGCCCATCCGTCGCTCATCATCGCCTCGATGGCGAGCGTGTACTCGGCGCCCGCGAACTTCTCGGCATCGGTCTTGCGCCCCGGGATCACGGGGAGGCAGAGCCATTCCTCGGCCAGCTCCCGGTAGCAGTCCAGCATCCGGTCCACCTCCTCCTCCGCCTCGGCGCGGGTCTCATGGAAGGTGTGCCCCTCCTGCCAGAGGAACTCGGTGGTGCGCAGGAACAGGCGGGTCCGCTTCTCCCAGCGCACGATGTTGGCCCACTGGTTGATGAGCACGGGCAGGTCGCGATAGCTGTGGATCCACTCCGCGAACATCGAGCAGATGATGGTCTCGGAGGTGGGCCGGATCGCGAGGCGCTCCTCGAGCTCCCTCTGCCCGCCGTGGGTGACCCAGGCGACCTCCGGGGCGAAACCCTCGACGTGCTCCGCCTCCTTCTGCAGGAAGGACTCCGGGATGAGCAGCGGGAAGTACATGTTCTCGTGCCCGGTGCGCTTGATCATGTCGTCCAGCGCCCGCTGGATCCGCTCCCAGAGCGCGTACCCGTAGGGGCGGATCACCATGCAGCCGCGCACCGGCGCGTAGTCGGCGAGCTCGGCGCGCCGCACCACGTCGGTGTACCAGCGGTCGAAGTCCTCGCTCTTGCGGGTGATCGCCTTCTCGTCGGCCATTGGCCGCCGAGTGTACCCGGTGGGCACCCGGCCGCCGCCGGCTCGCTCCCCCCGCCCGCTGACCCGCGCCCTCAGACGACCGGCAGCGCCACCACGGGACGCGCGGCCCCGGCCTCACCGAGCCCCTCCGGCAGCGGCCGGCCCGCGGCGAGGAGCTCGGCGTCCTCCTCGGCGACCCGCTCCAGCTCCGCCACGAGGGCGTCGATCAGCTCCTCCTCGGGGAGCGAGGCGACCACCCGGCCGCTCTTGAAGAGCGCGCCCTTGTGCCTGCCGCCCGCGATGCCGATGTCGGCGTGCATCCCCTCCCCGGGCCCGTTGACCACGCAGCCCATCACCGAGACGGTGATGGGACGCCGCACCCGGGCCAGGGCCGCCTCCACGCGCTTGACCATCGGGAACATGTCGATCTCGAGCCGCCCGCAGGTGGGGCAGGCGATCAGGTTGGGCCCGGTGGGCTTCTCCTCCAGGTTGGCGAGGATCTGCCGGGCGACCCGCACCTCCTCCTCCGGCTCGCCCACCAGGGACACCCGGATGGTGTCGCCGATGCCCTCGGCGAGGAGGATGCCGATGCCCATGGCGCTCTTGATGCTGCCGGTGTCCACCGGGCCCGCCTCGGTCAGGCCGAGGTGGAGCGGGTAGAGGTTGCCCAGCGCCGCGAACTTGCGGTTCGCCGCCAGGTTGGTGGCGACGTCCGAGGCCTTCAGCGAGACCTTGATCTGGCGGAAGTCCAGCTCCTCGAGGATGCGGATGTGGCCGAGGGCGGCCTCCACCATGAGGGACGCCGTCTCGTCCACGCTTCCCCCGCGCCCGCGCTCCAGGCCCTTGCGCCCGGGGATGCTGCCGGCGTTGACGCCGATCCGCATCGGGACCTCCCGGTCCCGGGCCTCGCGCGCGATGTCGCGCACCTTGGCCTGGTCGGTGATGTTCCCGGGGTTGAGCCGGAGGCAGGCCACCCCCGCCTCCAGGGCCTCGAGGGCCCGCGGCGCGTCGTAGTGGACGTCGGCGACCAGCGGGACGGGCGAGTTGCTCACGATCTCCCGCATCGCCCTCCCGGCCTCCGGGGTGTCGCAGGTGACCCGGACGATGTCGGCACCCGCCGCGGCGGCGCGCTCGATCTGGGCCAGGGTGGCGCGGACGTCCTCGGTCTGGGTCTTGGTCATGGTCTGGACCGAGATCGGGGCGGCGCCGCCGATGACCACGCCCCCGACCTTGATGGGGACGGTGCGGCGGCGGTTCGGAGGCGTCACGGACGGCCCGCAGCGGCGCGGCGCCGCACTGCCGGGGGCGGCACCGCCGCGGTGCCGCACGCAGGGACCCAGGACACTACGGCAGTCCTCCCGAGGAGATCTGGCTGATGTTGCTGATGGTGATCAGCACCCCCAACAGGATAATGAAGCCCAGGCTGACCACGATGGCGGCGGCCTGCCGCTGGGGGCTGATCTGGCGGTGCCGGACCGCCTCGATCCCGATGAAGAGCAGGCGCCCGCCGTCCAGGAAGGGGAGCGGCAGCACGTTCATGAGCCCCAGCGCGATGCTGATCTCCCCCAGGAAGAAGACGAACTGCACCCACCCCTGCTGCACCGCGGAGCCCGCCACGGCGGCGATGCCCACCGGGCCGAGGAACTGGCTGCCCGCCTGCGCGGGGCGGACGAAGAGCTGGCCGATCAGGGAGACGACCTGCCCGGTGTAGCTCGGGATCCCCTGGAACCCGCTCAGGAAGGCCTGGGGGAGCGGCAGCCCCGGAGCGGGCGGCAGGTACCCGATGCGCCACGCGGCCGTGTATCCGGGCTGGGTGCCGTCGCCGCCTCGCACGCCGGAGATGGACACCCCGCTGAAGGACCGCGCCGGAGCGCCGTCCAGGTGGCCGGCGATCGTCACCGTCGCGCCACCACCCAGGACCGCGGCCGGATCGCCGGTCCCCGGGGCGTGCCCGTCGACCTGGGTGATGACGAGCGCCGCCCCGGCCCCCCGCAGGGTGCTGGGAAGGGGGCCCGATCCCACGTTGGGATAGAGCACGAGGGCCGGCCGCACGATGGTGCTGCGCACGCCCCCGCCGGGGGCGCGGTAGACCACATCGGAGGGGCGCCCCTCGGTTGCCGCGTCCGCTCTGCGGAAGCTGGCGGTCGTGGCGGCCAGCGACGACTGGTCGATGCCGACCCCCGCCTGGCGGAGGATCACCGCCCCGTTGGGGATGCCGGCGTGGGCCGCCGGGTCACCGCTCACCACCTGGGACTGCGTGGGCTGGGTGAAGGCCACGCTCCAGCAGATCGCTCCGAAGACGAGGTTGCAGAGGACGCCGGCGACGATCACCACGGCCCGGCGCGGGATGGTGGCGCGGTTGAAGTTTCGCTCCCCCATGTCGGTCTCGCCCTCCAGCCCCAGCATCCCCGGCATGCGCACGAAGCCGCCGACCGGGAGGGCGCGCACGGAGTAGACGGTCTCGCCGCGCTGCCTGCTGAGGACCCGGGGTCCGAAACCCACGGCGAACTCCTCGACGGCGATGCCCGAGGCGCGCGCGGCGAGGAAGTGGCCCCCCTCGTGGACGACCACCACGATCGTGACCACCACCAGGAAGGCGACGACGGCGATCAGGAACCCGGCCATCAGGAGGTGGGCGCGCCCGCCGCGGCGACGGGGAGGGAGAGGGCGCCGGCCACCCGCATGCGGGCCCAGCGGTCGGCGTCGAGGACGTCGTCCAGGGAGGGTTCGATCACCGAGGGGGCCGCCTCCACCGCCGCGGCCACCAGCTCGGTGATCTGGTCGAACCGGCACTCCCCGCGCAGGAAGGCGTCGACGCAGACCTCGTTGGCGGCATTGAGCACGGCCGGCACGACCCCCGCGCGCATGCCCGCGCGCCGCGCGACCCCGAGGGCGGGGAAGCGGTCGGGGTCCACGGGGCGGAGCTCGAGCGGCGACACGGCCGCGAGCTCGGCCGGGGGCGCGATCCCGGGCAGGCGCTCCCCGTCGGCGAGCGCCAGCGCGATCGGCACCCGCATGTCGGGGACGCCGAGCTGCGCCTTGGTCGCACCGTCGACGAACTCGACGAGGGAGTGGATGATCGAGCTCGGATGGACCAGGACGTCGATCCGCGGGTAGTCGACGTCGAAGAGGAAGTGCGCCTCGATCACCTCCAACCCCTTGTTCATCAGCGTGGCGGAGTCGATCGTCACCTTG
>JAJZNI010000112.1 GCA_021847925.1 bacterium | reverse complement strand
TGAACTGAAAGCGGCCCGAACCACCGCTGACTACACGCTCCCCAAGCTGATTGACGCCCCAGGGCTCCGCTATGAGGTGGTCAATGGGGAGGCCGAGGTGCTGCCCGGCGTCCTGGTGGTGCCCACGCCCGGGCACACGGCGGGCCATCAGTCCCTGATCGTGCGCGGCGACCACGGCACCGTGGTCGTGGCGGGACAGAGCCACGACACCGCCACGGACTACGCAGCCGACGCCCTCGCCTGGCGAGCCCGAACGGACGGACATGACGGGTCGCTACCCGCCCCACCGGAGTGGATCGATCGGCTCCAAGGGCTGGATCCTCGGCGCGTCGTATTCGCGCACGACCACTCCGTCTGGGAACCGTGAGATGGCCCCTCAGGGTTCGGCGGTAGAGACGAGCACCATAGGCTAGTCTCGAAGGCCGTGCCAGAGCACAAGCCGGTGCAGGCGAGAGGGCGTCCTCATCGATGGATCTCCCGGCGGGCTTCCTTCGACTTCTCCTTCGAAGATTGCCAGAGCGCCCTGTCCAGGGTCCGCATCTGGACCCCGGCCTGGGAGGCCAGCCTGCGGCAGATGCCGACATAGGCCAGCTCGCGGGCGGGGAGGAATCCTGCGGGGTGCCTCCGCATCACCCGGGGACCACAGACGTCCTTCCGCCGGCTGGGGAGCCCGGAAGCCTCGGCTGGCTGGTCCTGCGAGGCTCCCGGGACCCCCGGATGTTTCATCTTTTCTGTCGTGATGAATTCAGGCCGCGTTGCATCATTTCTGTCGCCCGACATCAGCTGCAGCCGGACGTCGCCCCGCAGTTGTGGCACTTGTAGCAGGATCCGGAGCGCACCATGAGGGAGCCGCACTCGGGGCACGACGGGGCGTCGGCCTGGTTGCGGAAGGTGCCGGTGGGCGAGGCCTCCTCGAAGCCGAGCGGCATCACCACCTGGGCCGCCGACGCGGTGCCCTCCACCGCCGGTTGAGGCTCGGTCTCCTCCTGGTCGCGCCGCAGGATCCCGATCTCCGCCTGCTTCTCGGCGCTCAGGAAGCGCGAGCCCAGCCAGCGGAAGATGTAGTCGACGATGGACTTGGCGATGGGGATCTCGGGGTTGCGCGTGAAGCCCTGTGGCTCGAAGCGCATGTGCGCGAACTTGTTGACCAGGAAGTCGAGGGGGACCCCGTACTGGAGCGCGAAGCTCACCGCGATCGCGAACGAATCGGTGAGCCCCGAGACCGTCGACCCCTCCTTGGCCATCTTGACGAAGATCTCGCCGGGGGTGCCGTCCTCGTAGAGGCCGACCGTGATGTATCCCTCGTGCCCCCCGATCTCGAAGCGGTGGGTGAGAGCCTGGCGCTCGGCGGGCAGCTTGCGCCGCAGGGGCCGTTCCACGATGCGGACCTTCTCGCCGGTGGTCTTGTCCATCGAGGTGGCCAGCGGCTGAGAGCGCTTGCTGCCGTCGCGATAGATGGCCAGTGCCTTGAGGCCCATCTTCCAGCCGTCGATGTACGCCTTCTCGACGTCCTCCACGCTGGACTCGTTGGGCATGTTGACGGTCTTGGAGATGGCGCCCGAGATGAAGGGCTGCACCGCGGCCATCATGCGCACGTGGCCCTGCCAGGAGATGGAGCGCTTGCCGTTGTGGGGGGTGAAGGCGCAGTCGAAGACGGGGAGATCCTCGTCGCGGAGCTTGGGTGCGCCCTCGATGGTGTCGTGGGCGTCGATGTGGGCCACGATGTCGGCGACCTCGCCGTCGCCGTAGCCCAGGCGCCTCAGGGCGGCGGGCACGGTGTTGTTGACCATCTTGAGCATGCCGCCGCCGACCAGCTTCTTGTACTTGACCAGCGCGATGTCCGGTTCGACCCCCGTGGTGTCGCAGTCGAGCATGAAGCTGATGGTCCCGGTCGGGGCCAGGACGGAGATCTGACCGTTGCGGTACCCGTGGCGGGCTCCCAGCTCGTGGGCCTCGTCCCAGCAGGCTCGCGCCGCCGCCAGCAGATCCTCGTCGACGCCGGTCGCCGGGATGGCGTATGCCGCCTCGCGGTGCTTGCTGATCACCCGCAGCATCGGCTGGCGGTTGACCGCGAAGCCGTCGAAGGGCCCCACCTCGCGGGCGATCCGCGCCGACTGCGCGTAGCCCTCACCGGTGAGGATGGCGGTCAGGCAGGCGGCCAGGTCGCGGCCGCGGGGGGAGTCGTAGGGGAACCCGCGGGCCATGAGCAGGGCGCCGAGGTTGGCGTAGCCCAGCCCCAGGGGCCGGAAGGCCTCGCTGTTCGCGGCGATCTTGCCGGTGGGATACGCGGCCGGGCTCACGACGATCTCCTGGGCGGTGATGGTCATCCGCACCGCGTGCCGGTAGTCCTCGATGGCGAAGCTCCCGTCCTCGTTGAGGAAGCGGAGCAGGTTGATCGAGGCCAGGTTGCAGGCCGAGTCGTCCAGGTACATGTACTCCGAGCACGGGTTGCTGGCATTGATCCGGCCGCTGTTCGACGACGTGTGCCAGTCGTTGATGGTGGTGTCGTACTGGATGCCCGGGTCGCCGCACTGCCAGGCGGACTCCGCCATCAGCCGCAGCAGGGCCCGCGCCTTGACCGTCTTGATGATGCGGGAGGAGTCGGTGACGGCCCGGAGCTGCCAGTCGCGATCCTCCTCCACGGCGCGCATGAACTCGTCGGTCACCCGCACCGAGTTGTTGGAGTTCTGGAAGAAGACGGAGGCGTAGGCCTCGCCGGTGAACGATGGATCGTAGCCGGCGTCGATCAGGGCCCAGGCCTTGCGCTCCTCGGTCACCTTGCAGGTGATGAACTCCTCGACGTCGGGGTGGTCGGCGTTGAGGATCACCATCTTGGCGGCGCGCCGGGTGGTGCCCCCGGACTTGATGACCCCGGCGAAGGCGTCGAAGCCCTTCATGAAGGAGACCGGCCCGCTGGCCGTGCCGCCGCCCGCGAGCTGCTCCACGGAGGAGCGGATCGGTGACAGGTTGGTTCCCGTCCCGCTCCCGCCCTTGAACAGCATCCCCTCGGTGCGGGCCAGCTCGAGGATGGACGACATGGAGTCCTCGACGCTGTTGATGAAGCACGCCGAGGCCTGCTGTCTGACGCCGGGGACGCCGAGGTTGAACCAGACGGGGCTGTTGAAGCTCATCTTCTGGTGCAGGATGAGGTGGGTGAGCTCGTCGGAGAAGGCCTCGGCGTCACCCGCCGTCGCGAAGTACCCGCCCTCGCGCCCCCACGAGGTGATGGTGTCCACCACCCGGGAGATCATCTGGCGCACCGAGGTCTCGCGGCGCGGCGTGCCCAGCGGCCCCCGGAAGTACTTGGAGACCACCACGTTGGTGGCCATCTGCGACCAGAAGGCGGGGATCTCGCAGTCCCGCTGCTCGAAGACCACCTCCCCCTTCTCGTTGGCGATGCTCGCGGTCCGCCTCTCCCACTGCACCCGGTCGTAGGGGTGGGTCCCGGGGGTGGTGAAGCGGCGCTCGATGTGCAGGCCGCGCGGCCCTGCCTCCACCTTCCCGTTGCCGCTGCGGCGCGGGACCCGATGGCCCGCCGTGCCGGCGCCCGGGTGGGCGGGGGACGGGTCCGATGGCGGAACGGAAGCCGAGGTGTCCACTTCTGAAGTCCTCTCTGCTGAGGTGTCTGGCGCGACTCTACGGAGATCCCACGTCCCGCGGAGGACGGCTCCCGGCGGGCGGACCCGGTCACACCGAGCTACTCTGTCCCCCACAGTATCCCACATGTTGGGGTCCGACCGCCCTGGAGCCCCCATATCTTGGGTCGATGCCCACCCGGTGTCAAGGGGTCCGCGGCCCCCCCGTCGCGCGCCCGCCGGCACCCCTGTATCGTACATCCGTTCGCGGCCCGCGGGGAGGTGAGGCCCCGGTGAGGCCCCCCGGCCCGCGGCGCCGCCCCTCAGCTCACCGGCGGCCGTACCGGGCGACGCCCCTCACCCGCGACAGGAACGCCCCGGCGATGACCGCGTACCCCACCGCGTTGGCGTGGATGTTCGGCCCCGCCGGAGGCGGCGCGCACATCCAGGTCCAGGCGCAGATCAGCGCGACGTTGAGCGGCACGCCCGTGGGCAGGGCGCTGAAGTCGGAGGTCCGGAAGGCCTCCTGCACGGGCGCCACCCCGATGCGTCCCGCCGCGTAGTCGCGCTCGAGCAGGCCGTTGAGGTCCTCCGCCAGCGGCACCGACGCCTGGGCGATCTCCTCTCCGGCGGTGCCGAGCAGCCACGCGGCGAGGAAGGGGTCGTAGTAGGTCATGCCCAGGATCTGCCCGCCGGGGTCGGCGGCGCGCAGGGCGCTCACGATCCGCGGCAGGCCGCTCCCCACGGCGGTGAGGCCCGCGGCCACGCAGGCGGGGCTGAGACCCGTGCTGCTCGCGCAGCCGTCCACGTCGTTGGCCCCGATGTCGATCGTCACGAGCGGGACGTGGCCGCGGTGGGCGCTGAGGAAGGCGACCGCCGCCTGCAGCTGCGAGGCGTACGGGGCGTAGCCGCAGACGCCACCCGCGATCATGGTGGGGACGGTCTCCCCCGGGCAGCCCAGCTTCTCGAGGCGAAGGCCGGGGCTGAACGGCCGCAGAGCGGCGTAGAGGTCGTCGGCGTAGCCGCGGTCGGTCACGATGGAGGTGCCGCCCGGTCCCAGTGGCTGCACCCCCTGGGCGAGCGAGTCGCCGAGCGCGAGATAGTAGCTGGGTGGGGCCGAGGGCCGGCCGCCGTCTCCCAGGAAATGCTCGTGACCGGGGCGGACCGGCCCTCCGGCGGCGGCCGCGCCGGTCGTGCCGGCGGCCAGCAGGGCCACGGGCACCACCGCAGCCAGGATGCGCACGCCTCTCATGGGACTCTCCTCCGCTCCCCGTGCGGCGCCCGGTTGGGCCGCGGCATCACCGTACGGGAGGGACGGGGCACCGTCAAGCGTCCCGTCCCCGCCGCACGGGCGCGAAACCCGCCGAGGGCGCACACCGAGCCGCCCCGCAGCTCCGCGGCCCGCGGTGCCACCATCGGGGTACCGGCCGCCGCGGGGTGCCGGCCACGGTGGTCGATCGGGCCGCGCCGCGCCGGATGCGGCGCGGGGCCGGTGGGAAGGCAGCGGAGGCGTGCGTCATGAGCTCTCGCGTCGCGATCCTGGGGACCGGAAGGATGGGCTCCGCCATCGCCGAGCGGCTGGCCGGGGCGGGCGTCCCGCTCGTGCTCTGGAACCGGACGCCGGAGCGGGCCGGACGGCTGGCCGACCGCCTGGGCACCGGGCCGCCGGCCGCGTCCCCCCGCGATGCGGTCGCCGGCTGCGACCTGGTGATCAGCAGCCTCACGGGTCCGGAGGCCGTGCGGAGCGCCTATCGCGGTGACCTCGGGGCGCTCACCGCAGCCACGGGGCAGGTTTTCGTGGAGATGAGCACCACCGGGCCCGCCATCGTCGCGGAGCTCGAGCCGCTGCTCGCCGGCCGTGGCTCGATCCTGCTCGACGCGCCGATCATGGGGGCACCCACCGCCATCCTGTCCGGCAGCGCCGCCGTCCTGGTGGGGGGCGACGCCACGGGGGTGGAGCGGGCGCGCCCGCTGCTCGCGCATCTCGGGGAGGTTCGTCACGTCGGCCCGTCGGGCGGCGGCGCCCGCCTCAAGCTGGCGGCCAACGCCATGCTGGGCGTGGTCACCCTGGCGGCCGCGGAGCTGCAGACGGCCGGCGAGGCCGCCGGCCTCGCCCCCGAGGACGTCTTCTGGGCCACCTCGCGGATCAGCCCGGTGCTCGGCGCGCGCCGCGACGGCTTCCTCCGGGGGACCCACACACCCACCCTCTTCGCGCTCCGCGACCTGGTCAAGGACCTGGACCTGGCGCTCGCCGCCTTCCACGCCACGGGCGCCTCCACGCCGGTCACGGCGCTGACGCGGGAGCTGATCCACGAGGTGCAGCAGGCGGCCGGCGACCTCGACATCAGCGCCGTCCTCACCCGCTACCCGCACCCGGGCGCCGCCTCCCCCCCGCGACGTCCCCGGTCCGGCTGACGTCCCCGCCCGCGCCCGGCAGCCCCCCCGGGGGCGTCCCGGCGCGGGACGGGCCACCCGCGATGATCTCGCCGTAGGCGTGGGGAAGGTCGACCCGGACCATCCCCCGCCGGCTGCCCGCGACGAGCAGGAACTCGCCGCGCGGGGCACTCTCCAGACGGCGCCGCTGCTCCGCCGTGAGGCCGAACGCGCGCTCCATCGCGGCCACCTCCACCGCCCGGTGGCCGCCGCACAGCACCACGGCGCAGTTGCTCGCCACCACCGTGCCCTCCTCGGTGCGGAGCAGGTCACCGACGTTCTGCGTCGCCACGACGAGCGAGGAGCCGTACTTGCGGCTGCGCCGGGCGAGCTGGGCGAGGAGGTCGCGCAGCGCCGGGTGGGCGCTGAGCATCCCCACCTCGTCGAGCACGATGTGGCGGCGGCGGGGGACGCGCCGCACCAGGTCCCAGAGCATCCGGCCGAGCAGGAGGGTGGTGACCGGGACCAGCTCCTCGCGCACCTCGCGATGCCCGACCGCGAGCAGCGGCAGCGACCACGCGGCCGACGTGGGGCGGTCGAGGAAGCCGGCGAGGGGCCCGTCGAGGAAGCGGCCGAGCACGCGTGCCACCCGGGGCGCCTCGCGCAGCAGCGGGTCCAGGCACCCGCGCAGCCGCGGCGGGCCCCCGGCGGCGCGCGCCGCCTCCTGGGCCGCCCTGGCCGCCGCCTCCACCGCCGCCCGCTCCTCCTCGGTGATCCCCGGGCAGAGCAGGGCGCAGACGTCCGCGACCGCGGCGCACGCGCCCTCCGCGTCCGACCCCAGGTCGAAGGGGTTGATGGCCGCCTCGCTGACCAGGTCCAGCCAGGCGCCCCCGAGACGTTCCACCAGGGGGCGGTATTCGCCCTCCGGATCCACCACGATGGCCTCGGCGCCGAGGCGGCGCGCCTCGATCAGCAGCCCGCCGATCAGGAAGCTCTTGCCCTGCCCGGAGGCGGCGAAGATCCCGATGTTGGCGTTGGCGTGATGCTCCTCCGCGAAGGGGGCGATCGCCACCGGGAGCCCGCCGTCCACCATCCGGCCGATGCGGTAGCCGCCGGGGTCGTCGATGCGGGTCTGCAGCCATGGCGCGCAGCTCGCCGCGGCATGCGAGTCCACCAGCTTCCCGGGTCCCGGCGGCGGGCCCAGACCCCACGTCGAGAGCGCGGCCGCGAGGTGCTCGAAGTGCCCGCTGCGGGGGCGGGCCGAGGTGGCCCCGAAGGCCCCGTGCAGCCGTCCCCAGGCGAGCTCCAGCGCCTCCCGGTCCTGCCCCAGCGCCACCGCCGTCAGCCAGAGGCGGAGCGGCCGCCCAGTGTTGCGGGCCAGGCGGTCGCGCAGCCGCGCCGCCGCCTCCAGCCCGGTCTCCACACCGGCGTCGGGAACCAGCCCCCGCTCCCCCTCCATGAGCCGGTGGGCGCTGAGATGGCGCAGGCGCCGGCCGAGCAGCCGGTTGGCCACCTGCACCGGGGTGGGCGAGAGGTGGACCGCGATGTCCGCCTCCGCGGGAACGCGGAGCAGCGCCGCCAGCCACCCGGCGTCGACCCGCCCTCCCGGGAGCCGGTCGAGCACCGCGGCCCGGGCCATCCGCTCCCCCAGCCACGCCTGGCGCGCCCCCTCCACCCAGGCCATGCGGCGAAGCTCCAGGCCCGCCCGGTCGAGGTGGGCTCCAAGGGCGGCGCCGTCGAGCCGCTGCAGCGGGATGCCGGAGGCGGTGAGGGCGTCGGAGACCGCAGCCAGCTCCCGCTCCAGGGTGGTGGGGTCAGGGTGCCTGATGGCCGCGGTCACCGTGCGGTGGAAGGCGGGCGCGGTCTCGAGGCGCTGCCGCCAGTGCCGCTCGAGGGCCGCTGTCAGGTGGCCGGCGGGAGTCGCCATGTGGGGATCGGGGCTGGGATGGGCGCGGCGCACGTGCACCGCCAGCACCAGCTCGGCGGCGAGGCTGCGCAGCAGCGCCTCCAGGGCTGAGGTGGCCGCCTCGCGCCGCCAGGGTTCCATCGCCAGGAGGTCCACCTCGTCGCAGAGCAGGACGCCGGCGCGGAGGCCGTCGGGGGTGAGGATGTGGGAGCCGTCGACGCGGAGGGCGCCGGGGCTCTGCGCGGGACGGCGCCTCATTGGGCGAAGGCCCTCCTGGCTGCGCAAAGCTCGTTTCGCAACGCTGCCACCCCTCCCTGGGCCGTGGCGTGCAATCGAGCCGTCAGACGGCGCGCCGGCCGAGGAGGCGGTGGGCGGACCGGCGGTTGCGGGGGGTGGCGAGGCGCGCGTCGACGGTGGCGGCAAGGGCGCGGAGGGCGCGGGCGGCGGCGCCCGAGCCGGCGGCGGCGACCAGGCGGTGCTCCGCCTCGGCGCGCTCCAATGCCGGATCCTCGGGGACCTCCGCGGCGATGCTGCCGCCGAGGTCGCCCATGGCCTCGGCGAAGGGGTGGTCCCCGCAGCTGCGGTTGACCGCGTAGCGGAGCTTGCGGGCGAGGCCCAGGCGGCGCAGCGCCTCGGTGCTGCGGTAGGCGTCCTGCACGCCCCCGGCCGTGGGGGTGAGCACGACCACGATGTCGTGCGCCGCGTCCAGGGCCCAGCGCGTCACCGGGCCCAGGCCGGCGGGGACGTCGAGGATCAGGGTGTCGCAGCCCTGCCGCTCCATCTCGGTCACCAGGCAGCTCAGCCGGGGGAGAAGGCTGCGGTCCGGCTGCCAGCCGCCGTCGGGAAGCGCGCCGCCCACGGTGGCGTCCCACGCCGCGGCCGGGCTCAGCGGGAGGGGCCCACCGTCCCAGCGCGGCAGGGGGACCGGCGCCGGGCCGGGCACCACGCGCAGGCCGCTGGGGAGGACGCTCAGCAGGCGTTCCAGCCCTCCCCGCATGGGCAGCTCGGAGACCGCCTCCGCCCAGCCGGTGAGCAGGGGCACCCCCAGGCGGATGCTGGCCCGCGGGCTGAGCAGGTCGAGGTCGAGCAGCGCCACCCCCGGAGCGGGCCACGGGGCCGCCGCGCGGCTGGCGAGAAGGCCGGCGACCTCCACCGCCAGGGTGGTGCGCCCGGTGCCGCCCGCGAGGGAGAAGAAGGTGATGCGCCGGGTGGCGCGCAGGGTGGTCGGGGCCGCGGCCCACAGGTCGAGCGGTCCGCCGCCACCGGGGTCGCGAATCCGCGCCGCCGCGCGCGCCTCCAGAACCGCTCCCTCCGCCACGCCCAGGTCCGGCGGTGGGCCGATGGGGGGTTGCTGCTCACGTCCCGGCGGGCCGTCATCGGCCTCGGGTGAGGAGACCGGCTCGGGGAGGAGGACCAGGGGAACGCGCCGTGGTGTCTCCAGAGGTGCGGCATCGCGCTCCCCGGCTGCCGCACCGGGGAGACCGCGTCCCTGGACGTGCGCGGGCGGTGGGCCCGCATGGCCGTCGACGCCGGCTCTGACCACAGCGAGGGGCGGAGCGGGGTGCGAGGAGTGCGCGGCCCATTGGTCCGAAGCTTCGCCGCCTGCACCGCCCGTCACCAGCAGCAGGCCATGCCGGGGCCGGGCCCGGAAGCGTACAGCCGCGCCCGCCCACGAGATGAGCGTCCTCCCCTCGTAGCGGCCCAGGGCCAGGGCGCAGGCCGCGCCCGCCACCACCACGGCGAGCGGTATCGCCCCCACCGGGGCGAGCGGCGAGCGGATCGCCAGGTAGCCCAGCACCGCCCCGGCGATGAGCGTCCCCACCTGCGGAGCCGCCAGCCCCCAGAGCAGCGGCTCGCTGACGTCGAAGCCGTCGGCGAAGTCGACCTCGGCCATGCGCGTTCTCCTCCTCTCCCTCGCTCTGCCATTGGTGCGCCTCCTCGGAGGGGGTCCGGGGGGCGATGGCGAAGGCTACGTGCGCCGGCCGGACATCACCCGGACACCGCTGTGACGGAGCCATGACGGCGCGCGCCCGGCGTGGTGCCGAGTCCCGGTTCTGCGGTCGTCGCCGTCTCCTTCGGCTGCGGCGCCAGGGCGGTGGCGCGCAGCCCCAGCAACCCCGCCACCGCCACCAGCGCGGCGGCGACGGGGGTGAGCGAGACCGGGACGAGGTGGAAGGGCCAGACCGCGGGCAGCAGGGTGAGCGCGGCCAGCGCGAGCGCGGGCGCCGCCCGGGCTGGGACCCGGTCCCGCCACACCGTCCCCCCGGCCATCGCCGCCACCAGGAGCAGAGCGCCCGCCACCGGCTGCACCACGAACACCCCGGCGAGGACGACCGACGCAACCGCCCCCCTGAGCAGCCACCGCGCGTCGAGCGCCCCTCCCTCCCTGCCGATGACCACCGCCACCAGCGGGAAGAGGAGGACGTCGTCGTTGGGGTGCGCGTAGGGGACCAGCGCCAGCCAGAGGGCGAGGCCGGCAAGCGGGATGAGGCTGCGGTGCTCCGCGGGCAGCGCACGCAGGCGCGGGTACCGGATCGCCGCGACGGTGAGCCCGATGACGCCGGCGGCCCCCAGGGCGGCCAGGAGGTCGCCGGCGAGATGGCCGCCGGGGAGGGGAAGGAGGAGGCCGGGCATGCCGGCGAGGTCGGGTTGGACCTGGTCGACCTGGCCGGCGAAGCGGAGGACATGGGGGAAGAAGGCGAACGCGTGGGGCACCAGCAGGAAGCCGAGCAGGGCCCCGCCCGCCAGCGTGGTGACGGCGGCAGCCGCGAAGCGCCGCGCCAGCGCGGGCTCCGAGGCCCAGGCCGCCCAGAGGAGCAGCGGCAGCGGCCACAGGATGTGCGGCTTGAGGAGCACGGCGACCATGCAGAGGCCCGCGAGCCACGGCGAGCCGCGGCGCATGAGCAGGAGAGCCGCCACCGTCCCACCCAGCATGAGGAGGTCGAGCTGCCCGGAGAACACGCCGACGAGAAGCGGCCAGGAGAGGAGGGCGGCCAGGATCCATGCGCCCCGGCGGACCCAGCCGAGCTCGGAGAGCCAGGCTCTCAGGGCCACGCCGGACACCGCCAGGCCGATGGCCGTGAAGACGGCGTAGCTCCACCAGAAGGGCATCCAGGCGAAGGCGCGCAGGAGCAGCCCGACGACGGGGAGGTCGGTGAAGTTGTCGAGCGCCGGCTGGGTGTGGGGATAGTGATCGACGAGCTGTTCGGCCACGTGGAGGGTCATCCGGGCGTATGGGTTTCCGCCGCGCCCGATGACGGCGGCCGCGCCCATGAAGACCCGCCAGTCGTCGGCGATGCCGTACGGCGCGGGAGGGAACATGTGGGCGAGCGCGAAGACCGCGTAGGCGGCGACGAACGCGAAGATCCCGCCCAGGACCAGCCGGCGTCGGGGCACGGGTCGATCCTAGGGGCGCTTCCCAGGGGTGGTCGGTGCGCGACGGCAGAGCCGCAGCCCCGTTACAGGCCGGCGAGATCTGATCGCCCGCCCTTCCCGCCTGGAGAGGGGGCGGCACACCTCCCGACGGCCAGCGACATCCCCGGCGAGACGGACGAAGGCGTGGTGGCTGACCCCTCGAGGTCGGCGCCGCTTCGCGGGGCGATCCGGCACGCTACCGGCGCGGCGCGGACATGCGGCGGACAGTGCCACGCCCGCGGGGATTCCGCTCCTCTGCGGGGTGAGGCCGCGGACGCCGGGCGCTCCCATGGCTCAGAGCCCGGACGGGCGCGGCCACTGGGTGACGCGTCTGTCGCGACCGCGACACAGCGGTGCTGTCCTCGCCGATACCGGCATAAGCTCCCCGAGGCGGGGGGTTGGGAACCGATGCCGCCCAGAGAGATATGAAAGCTTGCGCCCCACTCCATGGCGGGGATGCCATCGCACCGGGCGTCCTCACCCGATGGGGAAGGCTCTTCTGCCCCACCTGCCCAGCGGGAAACATCCCGCTGAGCCTCGATGGTGGCACGTGGCTCGTGGGTGGCTGTGGCCACCGTTTCCCGATCCGGGAGGACATTCCCGTCCTGGTCCCCGAGGAATCGTCGCGCTGGGGTGAAGCCGGCTCCGATGACGCGCCGGAGCAGCGTCGCACCCCTCCCCTCGACCTCTGCGTGGTCATACCGGCCCTGCGCGAGGCGCAGAACATCGCCCTCCTGCTCCCAGAGCTGCTCGCTGTGCTGGAGGATCTTCACGCCACCCACGAGGTCGTCATCGTCACCGGACCTTCCGACCCCGACACCGTCCGGGTGGCCGCCCCATATGGTCCCCGGGTGAAGGTGGTCGTGCAGAGCGGCCGGGGTTACGGGGACGCGGTGCGGCAGGGCATGGAGGTTGCCGAGGCGAGCTTCATCGTCACCATGGACGCCGACCTCTCCCACCGTCCCACCTTCCTTTCCGAGATGTGGGCGAAGCGGCAGGAAGCCGAGCTCGTGATCGCCTCACGATACATCCGCGATGGCAAGGCCACCATGCCCTTGACCCGGAAGCTGCTCAGCCGCTGGCTCAATGGGGTGTTCCGTCGCGGGCTCGGGCTCTCCGTGCGCGATATGTCCAGTGGCTACAGGCTGATGCGGGCGGACGCGGTCCAGCGGCTGGAGTTGCGGGCGCGTGACTTCGACCTGGTTCAGGAGATGCTGGTGAAGGCGTACTGCCAGGGATGGAGAATCGCCGAGGTTCCCTTTCACTATGCGCCGCGCCGGCACGGCAGCTCCCGAGCGGACGTGTGGGCCTTCGGGGTCGCCTATCTGCGCACCTTCTGGTCCCTGTGGAAGCTGCGCAACTCCATCAGCTCGGCGGATTACGATGATCGAGCCTACGACAGCGTTGTTCCGCTCCAGCGCTACTGGCAGCGAACGCGATACCGGCACATAACGTCGCTGATCCGCAACCGCGGAGCGGTCCTCGACGTTGGCTGCGGCTCAAGTCGGATCATCGGCGCGCTGCCGCCCGGAAGCGTGGCAGTCGACATCGTGCTGGCAAAGCTGCGCCACGCCCGCCGTTTCGGGGTCCCGCTGGCGACCGCATCAGGCTTCAAGCTGCCCTATGCCGATGCAGCATTTCCCTGCGTGCTCTCCTCCGAGGTGATCGAGCACGTGCCCAAGGACTCTCCGATGCTCGACGAGCTGTGTCGAGTTGTGCTGCCGGGCGGACGGCTGGTGCTCGGCACCCCTGACTACGACAGCCGACTGTGGTGCATCCTCGAGGCGATATACGCTCGCGTGGCGCCCGGTGGGTACGCTGACGAGCACATAGCCCACTACACGAAGCGAGAGCTGTCCGAGACGATGCGGCGGCGTGGCTTCGTGTTGGAGGAGAGCAGAAGCATCCTCGGCGCGGAGATCATCCTCGCTTTCCGCCGTGAGCGGTGAGCTGAGGCGCAGCGGCGGCCGGCCAGTCGTCTGGCTCCTGATCGCCGCTGGGACCCTGCTTGTGGCATGGTCGTTGGTGGTGCCCGCCTGGGGATCGCCTGACGAGAACAACCATTGGCAGTATGCCGCCTATGTGCATGCCTTCGGGAGCCTCCCCGCCTACAACTCGCACTTCGTGGAGGCCAACGAGCCACCCCTCTACTACATTTTGATGAGCCCGTTCGCGGCCACCAGCTACTCCTCTAGCCTGGCGGTCGCCCCGGCGGTTCCGCCCTACCCCGATATCGCCCCGGTGAACGACCTCGCCAAGTACCTGGCTCTTCACGAGGCTCGGCTGGCCACCTGCATCCTCTCTCTCCTCACCGTGCTCTTCGCTTACCTGGCGGGCGTGGAGGCCACAGGACGCCGCTCCACCGGCGTTCTGGCTGGAGCGTTGGTGGCGTTCCTTCCCGAGTTCACATACCGGGGCGCCATGTTCAGCACGGACGCTCTGGTCACCACCTTGTGTGCGGCCGGCACCTGGCTCATGGTGCGTCTGGTCCGCCGCGGCTGGCGATGGCGTGAGGGGATCGCGCTGGCGTTGGTGGGCGGCCTGGCCCTCCTCAGCAAGGTGACCGGCGCCCTCCTGCTGGCCGGCGCGATCGTCCTCGTGCTCTCCGAGCCCGCCGTGCGGTGGCGGCTGCGCTCGCTCGCGGCGCGGGCGGCTTCGCTGGCGATTGCGCCCTTGATCGCGCTGCCGTGGTTCCTCTACATGTGGGTGCACTACGGGGATCCCATCGGTGCCGGTGCCATGAACGGAGCGGTGGGGGATCTCGTCGCCCACCACTCGCTCCTATCCAACTACATGGTTCAGGTGCTTCCAGCCGAGGTGTATGAAACCTTCGTCCTGGCGATCGGTAGGTACGATGAGTTCTGGGCCCCTCTCTGGGTCTATGCGGCGTACGGGGGCGTCATGGTCGTGCCCCTGGTCGGCGTCTGGCGGCTGGTGCGGCAGCGTTCCGAACACCTTCGACTCGTCGCCGTCCTCCTGGTGATGTTCGCCGGCGCTCTGGCGGCGGTGCTCGTCATCAATCTCTCCTTCACGCAGCCGCAGGGGCGGTACCTTCTCCCAGCCCTCCCAGCCCTCGCCGTGGTGGGAGCGCTTGGACTGGAGGCGACGCCGGGGTGGCGGGAGCACGCTGCGGCCGCTACCGCCACGATCGCGACGCTGCTGGGGGTGGCCGACCTCGCGCTGATGGTGGGCGTGGTGGTGCCCGCGTTCGGCGGTCTCCATTGGTAGCCCGGCGCGCGCCCCGCGATGTCCCTCCTCTGGCCAGTGGGGGCCCCGAGCACCGGGCAGCGGAGGCGCGGACCCGGCTCGGGGGCCGCCGGAGCGCCCTGATGGACCTGGCCACCCCGATCCACTACCTCTCACTTCCCCTGGGCTTCCTCTTCCTGCTCTTCCTCACCCGTCATCTCTGGTTCATCGGTGACATCTTCGACTTCTTCGGTCGAATGCAGGCGGCGTGCGTGCCACTGATCCCAGGACGTGGTGCATGTGGTGGCATGACCGCCTTCAGCCTGATGCTTCCCCACAACGAGCACTGGTCGACCATCCCCATCCTCATCACGTTCCTCCTCTACAAGTTGGTGGGGCTGTACAGCTACGTCCCCTACATGGCTGTCGAGCTGGCGACGCACGTGGTCGCGACCAACCTGCTGTGGCGCTGGATGCGGCGTCTGGGCGCCGATCCCTGGGTGGCCACGGGACTCGCCACCGTCTTCCTCTTCCTGGGTGCGGGGGCAGAGGACATCGAGTGGTCGTTCCAGATGGCCTGGATGCTCTCCATCGACCTCGGTCTCATCGGCCTCTACCTCGTGGACGTCGACGGTCCCAGCACCTGGGGCCGTGATGCCGGCTACTGGGCACTGGCCGTCGCTGCGTGCATGTGCTCGGGCATCGGGGTCTGCATGGTGTTCCTGGGGGCGAGCGTCGCCCTTCTGCGCCGCGGCTGGCAGGCGATGCTGCGCACCGCCGCCGTCCCCGGAGCCGCGTACCTGATCTGGCTGGTCTGGGTCGCGACCGCCGCCCCGTCCCTGCTGTCGACCAGTCCCGCCACCGGTTCGCAGCTCCTGCAGGTCCCGTTGTACGTGGGCACCGGGCTCGTCTCCGCCATCGCCAACACCTTCAGCCCGTCGGGGCTCGGCGAAACCCTCTCCGCCGGGCTCGGCGGAGCTCTCGCCGTTGGCCTCGGCGTCTGGCTCGTGCGGAATCGAGGGCTGGCGCGCGGACCGGCGGCCCTGGCCCTCGCCGCGCCCGTGGTCGCCGCGCTCTTCTTCGCCATCGTGGGCGTCGGACGCGTGTCGCTGGGCGTGGCCGAGGCGGGAGCGTCGCGCTACGCCTACCTGTGGGTGCTGCTGCTCCTTCCCGCGACTGCCGTGGCCCTGACCCAACTGGTGAGGCGATGGAGTGCCAGCCGGTGGGTGGTGGTGGGGCTGGCCGCCGCCCTGACACTGAACGGCGCTGCGGTGCTCACCACGTACGCCGACGCCAACGCTGTCCTCCAGACCCAGGAGCGGGGGGAGATCCTCGGCGCAGCCCATCTGCTGGCGGACGGGGCACCCCTGGCCGTGGGTGGCGAAGGGCTGGTGGAGCCGATGCACTCGTCCAACCTGACGGTCGCCGCGCTTCGATCGATGATCGCCGCAGGGAGGATCCCGATGCACACTCCGATCAGCGCCACGGATACGATCGATGCGGCTCTGTACCTCCAGGTTGCCGTCGGTTCCACCCCGCCGGCAGGGGTCCCCGGCGACGCGCCCCGGCTCGAGGGGACGATGGTGCCGTCGCCGCCGCCGGGCGGAGCATCCTGCGTCGAGCTCGCCGACGGGTCGCCGCTGCAGCTCACCTTCTCCACCCCGAGCTGGATCTCCGTTCGTCCCACCGTATCGGGCAAGCTCTCCATCCAGCTCGCCTGGCAGGGCGACTCTCGGGACCTCACCGCGCCGCGCGCGTTCCCGGTCAGCGGCGATGGGACCGCCTATCTGCACATCACCGCTGCGGGCAGCTCGGCCCTGATCTCGCTCCCCGCCGCCGCCACCGTCTGCGGGGTGGAGGGCTGAGCACCCTGAAGCGGGCGGACGGTGGATACCGCATGCGGCAATCTGTGACGGGGTGGCAACCGGGCCGCGACATGGACGTGGCGTGTGCCTTCGGCGGCGGCGTGTACGTTGGCAGGACCGCCCTCGGCCTCTCTGCATCCGCGCCGCAATCCTGAGGAGACCAGATGTCCCCGTCGGAGCTGGGCGATCACCGCTCGCGACAGCCCAGGCCGACATCGCGGTGGCCGAGTGGCACGGGTGGCCCAGCCGATCTGGACCGGACTCGGCCGTGGCGTCGGTGAATCCATCGCCGCCCGGGCGATCGGGCGTGTCCATCGCTGGACCGGGTGGCTTCTGCGGCATCTGCCTGCTCTCGTCGGCCATCCTCGATCTGGCGGTGATGCAGCGGTTCGGCGACCTCTCGCCAGCCGCTCTGATCCTCACGCTGATATCGGCGGGCCTCGCCGTCTACGTGCTCAGGACGCCGGTAGGCGGAGGAGCCGGGCTGCGACCATTGATGTGGGTGGCATTCGCAGTCGTTCTGGGCATCACCAATCTGTACTACATCGGCATCCGCGGAGCGGTTGGTTCCCCGCCGGCCGTCCAGGTGGGTCTGGTGGTCGGTCTGACGGCGGTGGCCGCGATCGCGGCAGGTCTGCGAGCTCCGCGCGGTGGCTGGGCCCTTGCCGCTGCTGGCGTCCTCTGGGTCGGCCTGGTCGCGGCGACCTGGGGCACCTGGGGCAGCGCGAGCATCGACGTCTTCCATGTGGTGAGCGGCGGCAGCGCCGCCCTCCTCCACGGGACGAATCCCTACGGACTCCTCTTCAACTACACCGTGGCCGTGTCGCCAACGCGATTCGGGTTCGCGGCCGGCCACTTCGCATACGGGCCGATCGTACCCCTGCTCGCGGCGCCGGGCTGGTTGCTCGGGGACGTGCGAAGCATGTCCGTGGTTGCAGTGGCGGCCACGGCGATGGCTCTGTGGGTGCTGGCCCGGCAGGGACCGCAGGCGGAGTCGGCCCACCGCATGGCTGCGCTCGCCCTGGTGTCGCCCCTGGGCCTGGGCATGATCTGGCAGGCCTGGGTGGAGGTGTACCTGGTCGCCGGCGTGGTGTGCTGGCTTGCCATGCGCCGTCACCACCGCGCGTGGGCGGTGGGCGCGCTGACCGTCGCACTCCTGGTCAGCCCGATCACCCTGGTGGTGCTGGCCCCCGCCTTTCTCTGGTCCCACCGAGCGCGCCTGGAGATTCTCATCGCTGCGGCCGCAGCCCTTGTGTACGCTCTGCCCTTCATCGTGGCCACCGGGGTGGGCAGTTTCTTCTATGACATTCTCGGCTTTCAGTTCACCCTCCCAATGCGCTACGACGGGCTCACGCTGACGGCGTACGTCTGGAGCGTATTCCAGGTCACGCTGCCAGGATGGCTGCCCGCCATCATCGTCCTGCTTGTGCTCGCCCTCTTCGTCAGGCGTGGCCAGCCGAGCCACTACGGCGAGTTGGCCGTGCAGGCGGCGCTCATGGTGCTGGCGACCTTCGTCGCGGCGAAGTGGGCGTTCTTCAACTACTACTACATAGCCACCGTGATGCTCATGGCCGCCGCTGCCGGCACCGGTGTGGCCTTCGCGCCGGAGGAGCTGGCGATGTCGCACTTCATCCATTGGCTGATGCGGCCGCTGGCGCTGCGAGACGCGGCGCCGGAGGGGAATGACTACCGAGAGAAGGCCAGACGTCCGGCTGGGGCTTAGCCCCGTGGGAGCACGCGCGAGCCGGATGGACAGGGCGGTGGGCATCGGGGCGATCGTGACCGTCGCCCTGCTGGCGGTGTACGCGATGCTGTGGGTCAGGGTCACACCGTGGGAGATCGGACGGAGCGACTTCACCTCCGCCTACGTCGGCGGGCTCCTCCTCCGCCAGGGGCATGGATCGGAGCTCTACGACCTGAGCGCGCAGGCGCCGCTCCACGCCGCGCTGATCGCCCCCGATCGGGAGGGGAACCTGCCGTTCGTCGATGCCCCGGTGGCTGCGGCCCTGGTCGCCCCCATCACCCTGGTGAGCCTCGACATTGCCTATCGGATCTGGGGGCTGATCCAGCTTGCGATGCTCGCCCTCGCGGTGGTGATCGCCGTCCGCAGCGCGCCGTGGCCCGCGCGGCTGCCGTCCTGGTGGCGCTCCGGGGTCGGGCTCATCGCCTTCGGCGGGGGTGCCACCCTGATCGTCCTTCTGCAGGCCCAGTGGGGCAGTGTCCTGGCCCTGGGACTGGCGGCCGCCTATGGCGAGTGGCGGCGCGATCGCCCGTTCTGGGGCGCAGTGTGGATCGTCCTCGGCGCGGGGGTCGCCAAGCCGCACCTGGCGCTCGGAATCTTCGCCCTCATGCTGGGCTGGCGCAGCCGGAGGGTCCTGGCCGGCGCCGTGATCGCCGGCATCGGAGTGCTCGTGCTCAGTGTCGTGGTGGCGGGACCCGCGGCACCGCTGAACTTCGTGAGGAACGCCATCACGACCAACACCATGTGGCAGCTCGACACCTTCAGCGGCTTCATCGGCATCCCCGGTTCCTTCCTGGGCAACTCCGGTGCAACCCAGGTGATCGGCGCCGTGGGCGACGTCACCGCCCTGGGCGTTGCGCTATGCCTCGGGCTTCTGGTGCGCCGCGCGCCGGGGCGCCTCGGTGCCGCTCTCGCCGGTGGCGCGGCTCTCTCCATCCTGGCTTCCCCGCATGCGGGGACCCACGACCTCGTGCTTCTGGCCCCGGCCATGGTCTGGTGGACCGCGGAGGCCGCGACGCGGGCTGCCCAGCGGAGCCTCTCCGGCTGGCAGGGCCCGACCGCGGCGATCGTGATGTGGTTCCTTCTGACCTGCGCCGTCTTCCTCAGCCCGGCCGACGGAGGTCCGGTCCAGCTGGTCCCCTGGGTCCTCATCGCCGTCGCAGCGGCGGCGTGGTCCCTCGCCCGGCGCCAACCGGCGTCCGCGGAACATCGCGCCGGTGACAGCACGGCGCTCGCCGGCGGCGACGCCATACCGGTCTCGTGAGGGACCCCACGGCGCGGCTGCTCGTTGCCGCTGCTCCATGCCTCGGCGGCCCCGTCCGGCTACGCGCGCCGGCCCCCCGCCAGGGCTCCGGCGAACCCGGAGATCGCCTCCGCCACCTCCGCCGGACGCTGCACGGGGAGGTCGTGGCCGCCGTCGACCCAGGTCGCCCGCACGCTCTGGCCGAGCGCATGCTGAGCCCGCTGGATCGCGCGAGCCTTCATCTCGACGGGCCAGGGCCCGCCCCGGGCCGGGATCAGCAGCACGGGGCACAGGACGCGGGTGAGCAGGTCGAGCGCGTCCAGCTCGTACAGCCCCCGCACGATCTCCATGTGGTGGTCGAGCCGAAGGCACGGCCTGAGCGTGCCATTCCCGTCCGGCTCGAAGTTGCCGAGGAGGATGTCCCCCGCTGCCTCCGGGCCTCCGCCCTCGGCGAGGGGGCCGTTGGCGGCCCATGCGCGCACCGTCGCCTCCGCCAGCCCCGAGGCCGGGGGGGGGCGGAGCCGCCCCTCGGCCTCCCTCCAGGTGGGGAGGTGGTCGCGCAGCGATCCCACCCCTCCTTCCACGCAGACGCAGCCCGCCGTCCGCTCGGGAAGGGACGCCGCGAACCACAGGGCCACCGAGGCTCCCCAGCTGTGACCGGCCACGATCACGCGGTCCAACCCGGCCGCGTCGCACAGACCGCGCAGGTCCGCGACGACCTCGGCCAGTGAGTAGCCGCTCTCGGGCTTGTCGGAGAGCCCGTGGCCGCGCAGGTCGGGCGCGACCACCCGCAGGCCGGGGCTGAGCCGCTCCGCCACCAGGTCCCACCAGCGGGCGTTGCTGGCGAGCCCGTGGAGGGCGAGGATGGGAGGGCTCCCCCCGGGGTGGTCGCGGACGCTGAGGCGCACGCTGCCGCAGTCGACGAGGTACTGACGCATGGGCTCGCTCCGATTGTGCACTGCGGCGGCCCGCGCGCGACCGCGCCGGGTGGCCGGGGCCGTTACCCTATCGGCATGCCCACCAGCTCGCGGAGGCCGGCCGGCGGCGCGCGCCCGGCGGACGGCCCCCCGCCCCGCCTGACGGCCGGCGCCCGGGTCCCCATCGAGGCCGTCGAGGACGGGGACATCCGCATTGTCAAGGTCGGACCCATGGGCCCGTACGGCAACAACGCCTACATCGTCCGTGACCTCTCCGCACGGGCCGGGTTCCTGGTCGACATGCCCCTCGAGGAGCGGCCGCTGCTCGAGGCGATCGAGGCGGAGGGGGGCGTCCAGACCATCGTCGCGACCCACTGGCATGCCGATCACTGGATGAGCTACGACGCGGTGCGCTCCGCCACCCGCGCGCCCGTGCTGGTCGGCGATCGGGAGGTGCACGTCCCCGAGGCGAGGATCGACGGCCGCCTGCGCGACGGCGACGAGGTGCGGGCCGGTGCCATCCGGGCCATCGCCCTCCACACCCCCGGGCACACGCCCGGGAGCATCTCGCTACGGGTCGGCGGGGCCGTGATCACCGGGGACACGCTCTTCCGCGGTGGGCCTGGCAAGACCTTCGCCGCCGGAGACCTGGAGACCCTGCTCGCCTCCATCGACGCGCGGCTTTTGCCGCTGCCTGACGCGACCGTGGTGATGCCGGGCCACGGGGCGACCACCACCATCGGGCGGGCGCGGGCCGGGAGGCAGGAGTACCGCCGGCACCCGAGGCCCCCCGGCTTCCATGGCGACGTGGAGTGGCGGCGCTGACGCGCTGGACGCGTGCCCGGCTCCGGCTCGCGGAGCTGCGCTCCCGAGCCTCGCCTCCGCCCCGCCCCGCGCCAGCCGGCGGGAGCCCGCAGCGGAGGTGCGCGGTTACGATTCGGGCCGCGCCCGCATCGTCTAACGGCTAGGACGTCACCCTTTCAAGGTGGTAATCGGGGTTCGATTCCCCGTGCGGGTACGGGCTTGCCGGCGAGGCTCGACGCCCCCTCCGCCGGCCTCACCGGCGCTGGGCTCCCGGCCGGGGCGCCGCGGACCGCCCTCGCCGTCACCCGGCCGGCGGGGACGCGGCCCAGACTCACGGGCAGGGTGGGTCAATCGGTCAACCTCGGTCACTACCTGGCCATCGGGATCACGGTGGCCGCCCCCGCGGCGCTGGTCCCGCTCGCCCGGCTGCGGCCTGGGCGCTGGACCACCGCCCTGCGCTGGCTCCTGGCCGCCGTCCTCCTCATCAACGAGGTGGTGTACCAGCTCGTGCAATGGCGTGGCTGGGACCGCGGCGACCCCTACGTCTTCCACCCCTGGTCGGTGACGTACAGCCTCCCCCTCTGGGTCTGCGACGTCGCCGCCCTCACCGGCGCCGCGGCGCTCGTGTGGCGGCGCCCCCTCCTTGTCGAGATCACCTGGTTCTGGGCCATGGCCGGCACCCTGCAGGCCATCGCCACCCCCGACCACCCCATCGCCTTCTTCTCGTACGACTGGCTGGAGTTCTACACGGTCCACATCGGCGTGGTCCTCACCGCGCTCTTCCTCGTCGTCGGGCTGCGCCTCCATCCGCGTCCCCGCGCCGCCGTCCGGGTGGTGGCCGTCACCGTGGGCTTCATCGCCCTGGTGGGCGGGGTCGACGCGCTGACGGGTGGCGACTACGAATACCTGCACACCGCCACGCCACCCGGCCTGCTCGGGGTCATGGGGCCGTGGCCCTGGTACATCCTCGGTGCCACCGCGGTGGGACTGCTGTCGATCCTGGTGGTCGACCTCCCCTTCTGGCCGGAGCGCCGCCGGGCCCGCCACGCCGCCCGTCTCGCCTCCGCAGAGGTCACGGATGGGAGCGCGCACCGGTTCGCCGCCCCCCCGCGCGCCTGATCGTCGCCGCCAGCGCGGACGCCGCGCTCGGCGCGACGGGATCGTCCTCGCGGGACCGGCGCAGCAGGGCCCAGAGTGGGACGCTCGCGGCGAGCGTCAGCACCACGAAGGCGGCGGGCATGTCGCTCGCGCTGTCCGTGAAGTCGTTGACGAAGGCGACGGAGAGCAGCGCCGCGGTGAGTGCCGCGACCCGCGGCCGGGTGCGGGCGGCCAGCGCCAGCCCGGGGGCGGCCATGAGCAGGTCGGCTCGCAGGACGTGGGGCGCGAAGAGCAGGGACAGCCCCACGGAACCGGCGACCGCCAGCTCCGGCTGCTCCCGGAGGCGCTCGCGCCAGTGATACGCGCCCAGGGCGCAGGCGGGGATCGCCCCGATGGTGACGGCGTTTCCCACCGACGGGAGCCCGAGGTCCGCGAGGAGGCCCGACACGCCGATGAGGACACCGATCGCATGGTTCCCGGTGTCGATGACGGCGTGCGTCCAGGCGACGCAGCCGGAGATGCCGGCCGCCGCCAGGCTCAGCGCTCCCAGGAGCGCGACCCCTGCGACGGAGCCGCCCAGGACGCGCCACCGCCGGCTCGCCACCAGCGCGATCGGCACGAGCCATGCGTACTGCGGCTTGATCAGCAGCCCGGCGAGGAGCAGGCCCGCGGCGACGGGCCGGGGGCGCAGCAGGCGGAGCGCCGCGGCGAGCGCGAGGACCAGGAGCGGCGTCCACTGCCCCACGGCGAGGGCGAGACCGGCGGGCAGGGAGCCGAGCGCGAGCAGGGTGGGGAAGCTCGGACAGCCGAGCTGGCGCAGCAGGGCAAACGCGACCACCAGGGCCAGCAGGCCCGCGGCGGTGAAGACGGTGATCCCCGCCGCCGGGGGGAGCGCGGCGATGGGGATGACCAGGCCGGCGGCCGCCGGCGGGTTCAGGAACGGGATCGTGAGGGGCGACGACGCGAGGCCCAGGTAGCGCAGCTCCGCCGCATGGATGGCGGCGAAGCCATACATGGCCGACCCCGCATGGCCGGACACCATCCGGGCGGCGGCGGCGAAGGCGATCCAGTCGGAGAGCCCTCCGCGCGCCACCCCGTTGGAGGCGAGGCTCCACGGGCCGCGGACCGCCTGGGCAAGCAGGGCGCCCATCAGGGCGGCCTCGACCGCCCGGCGCCCCACCCGCCGGAGCCGGACGCCCGATGCCGTGCCCGAGCCCCGTCCCGCGGCGGCTCGCGGGCGGGTGAGGGCCGTCTCCGAGCTGCCCATCCCGCCGATGATCGACTCCCGTTCCGCCTTCCGCGATGCGGGTTCGGTGACAGTCGCGCGACATCCCGCCGAGCCCCCGTCACGTGGCCGCCGTCGCCCCCCGCCCGCCACGCCGGCCGGGCCTCGCCTCAGGCCACGAACTGGCCGGTGGCCACCAGCATGGCGATGAACCCCATCCACCCGGCCGAGGCCGCCAGCATCACCGAGCGCACCCGGGGGCGCCCCCTGGTGAGGTCGGCCAGGAGCAGGTAGAAGGGGGCGACCGTCATCATCAGGCGCGGCATCCCCAGCCAGTAGATGACCGAGGCGGAGAGCACCCACACGCCGGCCGCGTAGACCGTGAACGACACCGGGATCTCGCGCCACCTCAGGGCCATGCTCACGATGCCGAGCAGCGCGCCGGTCCCGAAGAGCATCTCCATCCCGAAGATGAAGCTGTTGCCCCCCCTGCCATGGGTGAAGGAGGCCCAGGTCGTGGACGCGCCGCTCCACGGCCAGGCCGGGAGGCGGTTGAAGGACGCCGACTCCACCTCGTGCACGTAGGCGAGCGGGTCCCCGCTCAGCCTCCAGGCCCAGAGCACGAAGAGCAGCAGGGCCACGAGGCTCGCGGCGATGGGCACGAGCCCCCATCCCGGACGTCCGCGCCGCCGCCACAGGTGCTCCGCGGCGAGCGCCGGCACCAGGGCCAGACCGCTCACGTGGATGAAGATCGCCGCCGCCGCCGCCGCCGCCGCGGCCCCGTCCCGTCCCCGCCGGGACAGGTAGAGGGCGGCGATCGAGGCGGCCAGGAAGGAGCTCTCCGTGTAGGCCGTGGTGAGGTAGACGGCGTAGGGGAAGACCGCGAGCGCCCAGCAGCCGAAGCGCGCCGAGCCCTCGTCGCCGTCGCGCTCCAGCAGGATCAGCTTGGCCAGGAAGTAGAGGGCGACCAGCTCCGCCGCGGCGCTGACGACCATGGCCGCCACGACCGTCTGGGGCACCACGTAGGAGACCAGGTGGACGAGGAGCGGGTAGCCGGGGAAGCGCGACCAGAGCTGCCCCGAGCTTCCCGGGGCCAGGTCCAGCGGTCCGGCCGGGTACCCGTGGGTGGCGATCCGGGTGTAGGTCGCCCCGTCCCACAGCGCGAAGGGGGTGAGGAAGCGGGACGCCGGCGGCACCCCCACCCCCGGGCTGCGCGCCCAGACCGTGGCCATGGGCACCAGGACGCCGATCAGCTTGCTGGCCACGAACGGTGGCACCGCCACGCGCAGAGCGCTGCCGCCGAGGGCCCCCCGCCAGGCGTCCGCGGACCGCGCGTGCGTCATGGCCGGCGAGTGTATCGGCACCCGCCGCGGCGCGACGCCCGCCCTACCGCCGGGCCAGCCGGTACCAGGCGGGAAGCCGCGCCTCCCCGGGGTGATCCTCCTCCCCCCGGAGCACCTCCACGATCTCGAACCATCCGCCCAGCCACCGCCGCACCTCCTCCTCGGGGGCCCCGGGGGCGCCGCGGGTGAAGGGGCGGCCAAACCCGAAGAGGAGCATCTTCGCCCCCGGGGCGGTCGCGGAGGCGACCCCCGAGGCGTAGCCGCCGCGCCGCGCCGCGGGGATGCCGTGGAAGCACCCGATGTCCACCACGAGGTCAAACGGGCCGGTCACCCCCAGCTCGGGCAGGCGGGTGACGTCTCCGGCGAGGAAGCGCGCCGTGACGCCCGCGGCCTCCGCCCGCCGGCGCGCCCGGCTGATCGCACGCGGCACGAAGTCGACGCCGGTGGCCTCCCAGCCGTGCCGCGCCAGGTAGACGGCGTTGGTCCCGGTGCCGCAGCCGAGGTCCAGCGCCCGGCCCGGTGGCGGCGCGCCCGCGCCCTCCACCGCCGCGACCAGCTCGGGAGGGGTGATCCCGGTGTCCCAGCGCGGGCGCCCCCACCGGTACATGGCGGAGTAGAAGAGGCGCTGCCAGGCCACGGGGCCATCCTGCCATGCCCCGGCCCGAGCCGGCGTCCCCGCCAGGCGCGAGGAGGCCCCTTTGTATACTCGGGCGGCGAGGCGGGCCGCACTGATCACGGGGAGTCGAGATGCCGGAGCCGGAGGACGCGGGGAACGACCTCCCCGCCTGGGGGATGGGCGACCTGGCCCCCACGGGAGCGAACGGGCCCCGCGGCGGGGCGCCGGTCCGGGTGGGGTTCCGAGTGCCGGTGTGGGATGCGATCGCAGTGATCGCCGTGCTCGTGGTCTGGACCGGCCTCTTCGTCTTCTTCTTCGCGCAGCGCTGAGCCCCGCCGCCGCGTGACACCCATCCGGACGCGGTTCGCCCCCTCCCCGACGGGCTTCCTCCATCTCGGCAACGTGCGCACCGCGCTCTTCGCATGGCTGGCGGCGCGCTCCACGGGCGGGAGCTTCGTGCTCCGCGTCGAGGACACCGACCAGGGGCGCTATGTCGCGGAGAGCGAGGCCGCCATCCTCGAGACCCTTCGCTGGCTCGGCCTGGAATGGGACGAGGGGCCGGAGGTGGGGGGGCCCCACGCACCCTACATCCAGTCCCTGCGGGTCGACCTCTACCGCTCCCACGCCGAGCGGCTGGTCGAGGCGGGTGCGGCCTACTGGTGCACCTGCACCCCGGAGCGGCTCGCCGCGATGCGTGAGGAACAGCAGCGCAACCACCGCCCGCCCCGCTACGACCGGCGCTGCCTGGGCCGTCAGGACGAGGTCGCCGCGGAGCGCGCCGCAGGGGTGCCGGCGGTGCTGCGCCTGCGCATGCCGGAGGGCACGACCGAGTGGGACGACGCGGTCCACGGCCCGCTGCGCTACGACAACGGCGAGGTCGACGACCAGGTGCTGCTCAAGTCGGACGGATTCCCCACCTACCATCTGGCGGTGGTGGTGGACGACCACCTGATGGAGATGACCCACGTCATCCGCTCCGACGAGTGGATCCCCTCCACCCCCAAGCACCTCGCCGTCTACCGTGCCCTCGGCTGGGAGCCGCCCCGCTTCTGCCACGTCCCCCAGGTGCTCGACGAGCAGCGCCAGAAGCTCTCCAAGCGCCGGGGCGCGCGCACCGTGCTGGAGTACGCCGAGGCGGGCTACGTCCCCGACGCCGTGGTGAACGCGATGGCGCTGCTCGGGTGGTCGAGCGGGACCGGGCAGGAGGTGTTCGGCCGCGACGAGCTGGTGGCGGCCTTCACCCTGGAGCGCGTGCAGCCCTCGCCCGCGGTGTTCGACCCGCAGCGGCTCGACTCCCTCAACGGGCTGCACATCCGCCGCATGAGCACCGAGGCGCTGATGGAGGCGCTCGAGTTCCACCTCCCGGGGGTGTCCAGGGAGGCGCGCACGCGCCTTGTGCCGCTGCTCCGGGAGCGGATGGTGACCCTGCGCGACGCGACCGGGCTGGCCGCCCCGCTCCTCGGCCCCGCAGCGCGCGAGGAGGGCGCGGCGCTCCCGCCGAGGAGGGTGAGTGCCGCTGTCGCCGCGCGGCTCCTGGACGACGCCGCCCGCGAGGTCGAGGCGGGCGGGCTGGACGACCTGGAGGCGATGCGCCACCGTCTCACGGAGGGCCTGGAGGCGCAGGGTGTGCGGGCGCGCGACGGCTTCCGCGTCCTCTACATCGCGATCCTCGGCCGTCCCGCGGGGCTCCCCGTCTTCGACGCCATGGCCTTCATCGGCGCGGAGGAGTCGCTGCGCCGCCTCCGCGCCGCGCGCGCCGAGCTGGAGAGCTAGCCGGGCCCGCGGGATCGCGTCCGCGGCGGGCCGCCGCGGGCAGGGCGCCTCAGCCCACCCGGGTGGGCCCGCTGCGCTCCACTCGCAGCCGCAGCAGGACCCGGTGCTCCCGCTCCATCGCCGTCCTGTACTCGTCCCAATCCGGGTGCTCCCCGGCCACCCCTCGGTAGTAGTCCACCAGGGGCTCCATCGCCTCCGGGAGGCTCAGCACCTCCACCGTCCCCTCCACGCCGTGCCACTCCCCGAAGAATCGGTCGCTCATGACGCAGAGCCAGGCGTGCGGGTCACGGCGCAGGTTGCGGGTCTTCATCGCGCCCTCCCGGGTGCTGATCACGACCCGATCCTGCGCGTCCACGGCGGCCACGACCGGGGAGAGCTGGACCCCGCCATCGCGGCGGCGGGTCGCCAGGACGGCGCGGTGATTGGTGCGGATGAATGGGATCGCCTGGTCATCGCCCATGGGGGAAGCGTAGCCGGTCGCGATCCGCGCCGCGACGTTGGCCGCCCGGCTCGATGTGATCGCGCCGTCCCTGATGACCGCGGGGACGCGCCGCTGTCCCGGTCCTGTGGAGGCCGTCCCCGCCGCCCGCCGGCGTCTGCCAGCATCGGGCGCAGATGCCCGAGCCAGCCGCTCCGGCGCTGGACCAGGCGGGCGCGCGGGTCGCCGCGGCGCGTGGGGGCGCCGCCACCGCCCACCGGCCCACCGCCGTCCTGATCGCCGCCTACCTCCTCTTCTCCGCCCTGCTGGCGCTGCTGCTGCGCGCGGGGACGTCCGACCTCGACCTCTTCTTCTGGCCGTCGGCCGAGGCGGCGGCCCACGGGCACCCCCTCCTCGTCTACGCGGTGCGCACCGGGGCGTACCCGGATGCCAACGGGCCCCTCGCCCTGCTGCCGCTCGGACTGGTGGCGGCCCTGGCCAACCTCCTGGGGTGGCAGGCGGAGCCGGCGCGCTCCGCGCTCACGCTGGGGTTGATGGGCGTATTCCCCCTGCTCATGGCGCGGGAGGCGGTGCTGCTGGTGGAGGAGGGTAGGGGGCGGATCGAGCGCCGCGTGCTCGCCCACGCGGCCTTCGCCCTCGCACCCGCCCTCTTCATCTCGGTGGCGGCGGCGGGGCACGTGGAGCAGCCCGTCGAGCTCTGGCTCACGCTTGTCGCCGCGCGCCTCGTGCTGCGCGGCCGCCCCGGGGTCGCCGGGTGCGTGCTGGGCCTGGTGCTGCTGACGCGCAGCGCCGCCCTGGTGGCCGTGCTGACCCTGGCGCTGGTCGTGCTCTCCGGCGCCGCCGCGCGGGCTCGGGGCTCCGCGCCATCCCTGCCCCGCCGCATCGCCTCCGCCCTCTCCCTGCTGGCCGGCGCGGGCCTGGTCACCGGCCTCGGTCTGCTTCCCTTCCTGCTCGCCGATCGCCACGACGTGGTCTTCTCCCTGCTCACCTACCGTGGCAGCCTCCCCATCGGCGGCGGCACCTGGTGGGCGCTCCTCGCCCGCGGGCAACCCTGGCAGGGTCTCGTCCAGCACGGGGACACCGTCCTCTTCGGCGCCGCCGGCGCCGCGCTCGTGGCGCTGATGCTCTGGCGCGGACGGGGGCGCGCGCTCACCCCGGGGGCGCTGGCCGCCCTGCTCACCGTCTCCGCGGCGTGCGTCCCCATGCTGGCCAAGACCGCGTGGGGGTACTACGCCCTCGACCCCTACGTCTTCGCGGCGGTGTGGTGGCTGGCCCGCCCCGGGCCCGTGCTCACCTGGCGGGTCATCGCCCCCGTCCTCCTCACCGTGGACTCGGTGATGCTCTCCACCCGGCAGGTGATCCCGCCCCCCCCGTCCCAGGTGGTCGAGGGGATGATCGCGTCCCTGCTCATGGTGGCGGTGGTCGCGCTGGTGATGCGGGATCGGTCCGCGGCGGGGACACGCACGGCACCCGCGGCCGGTTCCGGTCACCCCCCGGCGGACGCCGGGGGCCGCGCTCCCGCCGGCCTGCCCCGGCTCAGCAGCCAGTAGGCGGCGGCGCTGACCACGAACCCGACCGCGAAGCTGAGGTCGCCCGTCTGGGGGAAGGTGGAGGCCACCCAGCCGACGTAGAGGCTCTGGTTCATGAAGGGGATGCAGGCGGCGATGCCGATGACGAAGGCGGCCACCCCCGCCCGGTTGACGTGGCGCGCGTTGAAGACCAGCGCGGTGGTGAGCCCGCGCCCGCGCATCGCCCAGTCGGCCAGCACCACCCCCAGGAAGGCCACGATCCAGTAGGTGCTGAAGAAGAGGAAGTTCTGGTAGGTGCCGCCGGTGCCGCTCGGCCCCACCTGCCCGGTCTGCACGGTGAGGAAGGCGACCAGGAAGCCGATCACCCCGAAGCCCCCGGCGACCAGCGCGCGGCGCATCCGGGCCGGGATGCGCACCCCCATGCTGAGGAAGCTCATCGCGCTGCTGTAGAGGTTGATCACGTTGGCGGAGATGGCGCCGACGCAGATGGCGAGCGGCGCGATCACGGAGAGCCCCGCGGGCAGCGGCCGGACGAACTGGGTGGTGGGGACGTCGCTCGCTCCCCAGGCGGTCCCGTGGACGGTGGCCAGCGCCGCGCCCGCGACCTCCAGCACGCCGCAGGCGACCAGGATGCCGAGACCGGAGAAGAGCGCCACCCGCGCCCGGCTGGCGTTGCGCGGGAGGTAGCGGCTGTAGTCGGAGGCGTAGGGGTTCCAGCTCGCCGCGTAGGCGAAGGCCAGGAAGACCGCGATCATGAACGCCCCCACCGGCCCGCCGCCGGCCGCCGCCGCCCCGGCGTCGAAGCCGGTACCGGGGTGCGACTTCACGAAGATCACGGCGCAGGAGGCGGCGAACACCAGCGCCAGGAAGGGGAACACCGAGCGCTCGATGGCGTGGATGAAGTTGTACCCGGTGAAGGCGACCGCGATCTCGATGAGGACGACGATGCCGAGCGCCAGCACGAAGCCGGGGACGGGCAGACCCGCCGCGGCGCAGAAGGTCTGCAGCGCGAAGGCCCCGCTCACGCTGTTGACCGCGACCCAGCCCGCCCCCGCCGTGACCGCCTGGAGCGCGGCGGGGAGCAGGTTGCCCCGGTACCCGAAGCCGGCGCGGCTCGCGACCAGCTGGGCGACCCCGAGGCGCGGCCCCATCACCGAGAGCACCCCCTGGAAGAGGGCTCCCAGCGCGGTCCCGAGCAGGAGCGCCACCGCGCTGGGCCAGAAGCCGCCCCCGAAGAGGACCACGGGAAGCACGCCGACGTAGAGGGTGGCGAACTCCAGGTTGGGCGAGGTCCACATCCAGAAGAGCTGGAGCGGGCGGCCGTGCCGCTCGGACTCCGCGATGTACTCGACGCCCCCGGGCTCCACCGCCACCACCCGCTCGCCGTAGACGCCCTCACGCACCGGGATCGCCGTGCCGGGCTCCGCGACGGGCGCGCCCGCGCCCGCCAGGGTCTCGGTCATGCCCGTGTCCTCCCCGCCGCTCCGTCCGTTCCCACGCGGGCCGCGTCGACGGCCGCCCGCACCCTGCGCAGCTCCGAGACCGCGCGGATCACCGCCACCCCCGCGGCACCCGCCCGGATGCAGGCGCCGGCGTTGCCGGAGTCGATCCCGCCGATCGCCACCACCGGGATGCGCACCGCGGCGCAGACGGCGGCCAGCCCCTCGAGCCCGAGGGCCGCGCCGGCGTCCGGCTTGCTGGGCGTCTCCCACACCGGACCGGCGCCGACGTAGAGGGCACCCTCGGCCTCGGCCCGGCGCGCCTGGTCCGTGCCGTTCGCCGACCGGCCCCAGGCGATCCCGGCGGCGCGGGCGCGTTCCACGCCCCGGTCGCCCTGGCCCAGGTGGACGGTGACGCCCAGCGCCACCGCCGCCTCGACGTCATCGTTGATGACAATCATGACTGAATCCGGCAGGCTCCCGAGCGCCTCCCGCCCCGCGCGGATGCGCTCCGAGGTGGGCGCGTCCTTGATCCGGAGCTGCACCACCGTGGCCCCGTCGCGCGCCGCCCGCCGGGCGGCCCCGGCGTCCGCCACGATCGCGTGCAGGATCACGCGCGAGCCCCCGGCCCCCCCGTCCCCGGGGCGTCGCGGGGGGCCCAGGTGATGCGCGCCTCGCCGTCCAGGGTCTCGGGATCCAGGTTGGCGACGGCGTCGTAGAGGTTGGCGTGGAAGCTGCCCGGCCCCCGCGCCCCCTGCGCGGCGTGCTCGGCGGCGACGCCGAAGGCGGCCAGCGCCTCCGCCGCCGCGCGCAGCGGGTCGTCGCTCCGCACCCCGGCGAAGCAGCCGCAGAGCGCCGACGACATGCATCCCGTGCCGGTGACCCGGCTCAGCATGGCCACGCCGTTGCTGACCGTCGCGCTCCCCTCCGCCGACGCGATGTGGTCCACGGGGCCGGTGACCGCCACCGTGCAGCCCAGCGCGGCCGCCGCCCGCTCCGCCAGCGCCCCCGGCTCCGCCGAGGCGATCGCATCGACGCCGCGAATCGCCGCCGCCTCGCCGGCGAGGGCGGCGACCTCGGCCGCATTGGCCCGGACGATCGCCACCCTGACCTCGCGGAGGATCCGCCGCGCCGCCTCGGTGCGCATCCTGGTCGCGCCCGCCCCCACGGGGTCGAGCACCACCGGCGCGCCGTGCGCGTTGGCGGCACGCCCCGCCCGCACCATCGCCTCCACCCAGTCGGGGGAGAGGGTGCCGATGTTGAGGACCAGGGCGGACGCCGCCGCCGCCATCTCCTCGACCTCGTCGAGCGCGTGGGCCATCACCGGCGACGCGCCGATGGCGAGGGTGATGTTGGCGGTCTCATTCATCACCACGTAGTTGGTGATCTGGTGGACCAATGGGCTGCGGGTGCGAACCAGGCTGAGCGATGCGGCGGGAGAGAAGCGGTCAGCGTTCATGCGCGGCTCCGTGCAGGACATGGACGGGCCCGTCGCCGTGCCCGATCTCGACCAGTCCGTGGGCCACCGCGTCCGCCGCCACCCGTGCCGCCTCGCGCGCCGCGCCGAGCAGGTCGTCGCCCAGGGCGAGGCGGGCGCAGAGCGTGGCCGAGTGGGTGCAGCCGGCCCCGTGGCTGGCCGGGACCGGGTGGCGGACCACCGGGATCTCGTGGTGCTCGCGGCCGTCGAAGAGGTGGTCGACCGCCGGGTCGCCGTGGCCTCCCGTGACCAGGACCGCGGGCGCCCCCATCTCGTGGAGGCGCTCCGCCAGCTCGCGCCGGCCGGCGCCCCGCAGACCGGTCAGCGCCTCCGCCTCGGGGAGGTTGGGGGTGATCACGGTGGCGCGTGGGAAGAGCCGCTCCACCAGGGTGGCGACGGCGTCCTCGCGGAGCAGCACCGCCCCCGACGATGCGACCATCACCGGGTCCACCACCAGCGGGAAGTCCGTCCCCTCAAGCCACCCCGCGACGCAGTCGATGATCGGCGCCGAGAAGAGCATCCCCGTCTTGGCCGCGTCCACCCCGATGTCCTCGGCGACGGCGTCGAGCTGGGCGAGGATGAAGTCGGGAGGCAGCTCGTGGATGGCGCGGACTCCCACCGTGCTCTGCGCGGTGAGCGCGACGATCGCCGACATGCCGTGGCACCCGGCCGCGGCGAAGGCCTTGAGGTCGGCCTGGATCCCGGCGCCGCCGCCGGAATCCGAGGTGGCCACGGTGAGGCACCGCCCCACGGTCATCTCGGATCTCCTCTCCCTACGCTGGCATTGCCCAGGTCAGGTTCTTCGGGTGTGATCTCAGCCCTCGCGGGCACCCCGGGTGCTCCAGAGGGTAGCACCGCGGCGGCTCGGGGGGAGGGGCGGCTCGACCGCCCAGCCGGGTCCCTAGCCGGCTCGCTCCGCCTCGGCGTCGACCGCCGCCGCCGCCCGGCGTCCCGTCGCGGCGGACCCTCCCCGGGTGGCCATGTACGACCCCGCGAGGATGAGCGCGAAGCCGCCGATCACCGCGGCGCTGAGCGGCTCCCCCAGCACCGTCACCCCGAGGAGCAGCGCCACCGCCGGGTTGAAGTAGGTGATGACCGTGGCGCGCACCGGGCCGATCTCGGCGATGAGGGCGAAGAAGATGATGAACGCGGTCGCGGTGCACACCACCCCCAGCGTCACCGCGGAACCCACGACGCCCCCCGTGAGATGCGCGCCGCCGAGCTGGACGATGCCCGCCGGCGCGTAGGCGACCGCGGTCACGAGCAGAGAGGCGGTCACCACGCCCACCGAGGGGAGGCCGGAGAGCCAGCGCGAGACGATCATCGGCCCGAGCGCGTAGCCGAGGGCGCAGACCCCCACCTCGGCCACCGCGCCGAGGTCCCGGGCCGAGATGTCGAAGCCGATCAGCACGGCGACGCCGGCCAGCCCGAGGAGGAGCCCGCCGGCGCGGCGGGCGTCGACGCGGTGCTCGCTGCGGGTGACCCAGGCGAGGAGGGCCCCGATCAGCGGCACGGCGGCGATGAGGAGGCCGCTCAGCGAGCTGGAGAGCCGGGTCTCGGCCTCGGAGAGGAGGAGCCAGGGGAGCCCCAGCTCGCAGGCCGTGTAGGCGAGGATGGGACGCCAGGCGGGGAGCACCGGGCGCAGCTCCCGGCGCGCCAGTGCCACGGGCAGCAGGAGCACGGCGCCGATGCCGGTGCGCATCCAGACCAGGGTGGCCGGGCTCATGCCCCCCACCGCGATCTTGATGAGCAGGTAGGGGATGCCCCAGATCACGCACATGACGGCGAAGAGCGCGAGCCCTCGCCGGCTCACCCCCCGGTCGCGTCGCGGCAGCCCGTCCATCCCCCTGATGGTGCCCCGGGATGGTCGCGCGGCGCTCGCGCGTCTCGGACACCGTTCCCGGGTGCCCCCTCGGCCTCCGGCCCGCTCAGCCGCCGTCGGCGATGAGGTCCGCCACCAGGCCCGTCCACCCGGTCTGGTGCGACGCGCCCAGCCCCGCTCCGGTGTCGCCGTTGAAGTACTCGTGGAAGAGGATCTGGTCGTGCCAGGTGGCATCGCCCTGGAGCAGGCCGACGTCACCGAACACGGGCCGCCGCCCGCCCTGGTCCCGGAAGAGCGCGACCAGCCGGTCGGAGATCTCGCGCGCCACCTCCCCGAGGTGGAGCTGCCGGCCGGAGCCCACCGGGCACTCCACGGTGAAGCCGTCGCCCAGGTAGGCGTGGAAACGGCGCAACCCCTCCACCACCAGGTAGTTGAGGGGGAACCACACCGGGCCGCGCCAGTTGGAGTTGCCGCCGAAGAGCCCGGTGCGGGACTCGGCGGGCTCGTAGTCGACGCGGGCCTGGCCGCCGCCCGGGAGGTCGAGGACGAAGGGATGCTCCTCGTGCACCTTGGAGACCGAGCGCAGTCCGTGGGGGCTGAGCAGCTCGCGCTCGTCGAGCATGTGGGTGAGGATGCGGCGCAGCTTCTCGGGGTGCACGATGGAGAGCAGCTGGCGGTCCAGGTGGCCGCGGCAGTGCATGTGCTCGACCACCGACTGCACCTCGGGCTTGTTGTGCGTGTACCACTCCATGCGGGTGCGGAAGTCGTGCAGCTTGGCGAGCACCCCGGGCTCCAGCACGCACACCGCCATCAGCGGGACCAGGCCCACCATGGAGCGCACCCGCAGCGGGGTGAGCGTGCCGTCGTCGCCGTGGATGGTGTCGTAGTAGAAGCCGTCGGCATCGTCCCAGAGCCCCTGCCGGTTCATGGCCACCGCGATCATGGTGAAATGCTCAAAGAACTTGGTGGCCACGTCCTCGTAGGCGGCGTCCTGGTCGGCCAGGGTGAGCGCCATCTCCAGCAGCCCCAGGCAGTACATCGCCATCCAGGCGGTGCCGTCCGACTGCTCCAGGCGGCCGGCCACCGGCAGCGGCGAGGAGCGGTCAAAGGGGCCGATGTTGTCCAGCCCCAGGAAGCCGCCCGAGAAGATGTTGCGCCCCTCGGCGTCCTTGCGGTTCACCCACCAGGTGAAGTTGATCACCAGCTTGTGGAAGACCCGCTCCAGGAAGCCGTGGTCGCGGTCGCCGGCCACCTCGAAGACGCGCAGCGCGGCCCAGGCGTGGACCGGCGGGTTGACGTCCGAGAAGTCCCATTCGTACGCGGGGAGCTGACCGTTGGGATGCATGTACCACTCGCGCCCGATGAGGAGGAGCTGGCTCTTGGCCAGCTCGGGGTCCACGTGCGCCAGCGTCACGCAGTGGAAGCCCAGGTCCCAGGAGGCGTACCACGGGTACTCCCACTTGTCGGGCATGGAGATCACGTCGCGGTTGTCCAGGTGGCGCCAGTCGTGGTTGCGGCCCTCGCGGCGCGCGCGGGGCGGCTCCGGGTAGGCGGGGTCTCCGTCCAGCCAGCGCTCCACGTCGTAGTGGTAAAACTGCTTGCTCCACAGCATCCCCGCGAAGGCCTGGCGCATCACCAGCGCCTCGTCGGAGCTGCGGTGCCGCGGGGTGAGGGCGGCGTAGAAGGCGTCCGCCTCTTTGCGGCGACCCTCCATCACCCTGGTGAACTCGCGGTCCAGGTCGGCGGGGAGCTTGGCGTCGTGGAGGCGCAGCCGCACCGTGGCCTCCCCGCCCGCGGGGATGCTGAGCCGGTACCAGAGCGCCGCCCTGGTGCCGCGCCGGGCCGGGTTCACGGTCGCGGCGCCGCTCACGACGTGGTCGTTGATCGCGTCCTTGGGGTGGGCGGGGCCCGGTTCGCCCCACAGCCGCTCGGTGTTGGTCTCGTTGTCGCACACCAGCATCTCCGCTCCCGGGCTGGCGTCGAGGCGGCGCCGTCCGAGGACGTGGTGGAAGGCGCGCAGCGCGGCGCCCTCGGCGCTGATCTCGGGGATCTCGCGGTCGCCGCTCCAGCTCCAGGTGTTGCGGAACCAGAGGGTGGGGAGCAGGTGCAGCACCGCCTCCTCGGGGCCGCGGTTGCGCGCCGTCACCTCGATGAGGATGTCCTCCGGCGAGGCCTTGGCGTAGTCGGCGGTGATCTCGAAGAGGCGCCCCTCGGCGAGGATGCCGGTGTCGACCAGCTCGTACTCGGGGTCGAGCCGGGTGCGCCGGGCGTTCTCGGCCACCAGGTCCGCGTAGGGGAAGGCGCGCTGGGGGTAGACGTAGCGCCAGCGCATCCACGAGTGGCTGGGCGTGGAGTCCAGGTACCACCAGAGCTCCTTGGCGTCCTCGCCGTGGTTTCCCTGGTGGCCGTCCAGGCCGAAGATCCGCTCCTTGAGGAAGGGATCGGCCCCGTTCCAGAAGGCGAAGGCGAGACAGAGCGTCTGGCGGTCGTCGCAGATGCCACCGAGCCCGTCCTCGTTCCAGCGGTAGGCGCGCGAGCGCGCGTGGTCGTGGGGGAAGAAGTCCCAGGCCTCCCCGTCCGGGCTGTAGTCCTCGCGCACGGTGCCCCAGGCCCTCTCGGCCAGGTAGGGGCCCCAGTGGCGCCACGGCGCGCGGCCGTGGGGCACCTCCTGGAGGCGCGCCCATTCGGCGGTCCCCTCCGCGGGGTGGGTGGCCACCCGGAGGCGCTCTCCGGCAGCCGGGTGCGCGGCCGCCGGGGCGGCGTCCTCGGCGGGCGGGCGCGGGGGGGGAGGTGCCGCGCCGGGGGGCGGTTCGGGGGGTTGAGGTGATTGGGTCATTCGCTGCGGGTGTCGCGGTCGCGTCGGGAGGGCTGGTGCGGGCTCATGGGGATCGATTGTGGCAGCGACCGCGGCGGGCTCCGCTCCCTCGATCACACGGCTCCTGGGGCCGGGCGGGTCACCGAACGGCCGTGCCGGGGGCCGGCGGCCGCACCGTTGCGTGCGTGGGGACGGAGGTGTAGCGTTCGTTCGACGCTTCTCCCGGCCCGTCGGAAGCCCTCGCCTCCGCGGGGATTCCCGGCCCTGGTCGGGGCGGCGATGGGAAGGAGTCGGGCCGCTCCCGGCATGGGATCGGAGGGAACACAGTGTTTGCGTTCGCCAGCGTTCGAAGAGCTTGCACCCTCGCCGTGGCCGCGGCCACCGGGCTCGGGGCCCTCGGGGCGGCTGCCGCCACAGCCCCCGCTGCGGCAACCCCTGCGGCGGTGCCCCTGGCCGTGGGCCTTCCTCACGTCCCCGGCCTGTTCACGAGGCAGGCGGGGCCCTACACGGCCTGCACGCTGCCCGATGGCACGGACGTCAACTTCTTCCACTGCTACACGCCCCAGCAGATCCGCGCGGCGTACGGCGTGGACGCGGTCGCGCCGCTCGCGATGGCGGAGGACGGGACCACAGCCGACTACGGACAGGGGCAGACCATCGTCCTCGTCGATGCCTACGGCAGCCCAACCGCGGCGGCAGATCTCCAGACGTTCCACGACACCTTCTTCCCCACCCTGCCGGAGCCCAATTTCCAGCAGGTCTTCCCGCTGGGCAACCCGCAGTACAACAACGCCTGCCACGGCAGCGGCACCGGCCTGGGCGGGCAGTGCGCCGCGGCCGGCTGGTCGGGGGAGGCGACCCTGGACATCGAGTGGGCGTACTCCATCGCTCCTGAGGCTCACCTGATCCTCCTCGCCGTTCCGCCCGCCGAGACCCTGGGGGTCCAGGGCTTCCCCAACCTCTTCAAGGCCATCTCCGGAGAGATCGCGGCGCAACCGGCGGGGACGGTGTTCTCGATGTCCTTCGCGGTCACCGAGCAGACCTTCGGC
>JAJZNI010000128.1 GCA_021847925.1 bacterium | reverse complement strand
GGGCCAGAGGCCGACGCGGAGCCGGGTGTGCCGGAGGCCGAGGCGGAGCCGGAGGTGCCCGAGGCCGAGGCGGAGCCGGAGGTGCCTGAGGCCGAGGCGGAGCCGGAGGTGCCTGAGGCCGAGGCGGAGCCGGAGGTGCCTGAGGCCGAGGCGGAGGGGGCCGAGCCCGCGGCGGAGGCGGAGGTGCCCGCGGCCGAGGACGAGGCCGGCGATCCGCCCCCCGACGCGGAGCCCGAGCCCTAGCCTCCAGCCCGCACCCCGGGATCGCACCCCGGCCGGCGCTCCCCGGCGCGCTCGCTCGCCGGGCGGGGCGCGTGTCACGGAGGGAGCACGGCTTCCCCCCGATCGGCTCGCGAGGGGTGGGCGGCGCCCGCGATGGGCATAATGGGACCGTTGGAGCCAGGTCCCGCGCTGACCCCCTTCCTCCTTTCCGGAGGGGCCGGCTGGGACGCGGAGGTGGTCGTGTACCCGTTTGAGCGGTTCACCGAGAGAGCGAAGAAGGTCCTGACCCTCGCTCAGGAGGAGGCTGAACGCTCGCACCATTCCTACATCGGCACCGAGCACCTGCTCCTCGGGCTGCTGCGCGAGGGCGAGGGGCTCGCGGCCAAGGTGCTCAACAACCTGGGTGTCGAGATCAACAAGGTGCGCAGCACGATCGAGTCCGTGCTCGGCCGCAACGAGCGGATCATCATCCAGCAGATCATCCCCACCTCCCGCGTCAAGAAGGTCATCGAGATCTCCTTCGAGGAGGCTCGGCGGATGGGCAACAACTACGTGGGCACCGAGCACCTTCTGCTCGGCCTGCTCATCGAGGGCGAGGGCATCGCCGCGCACGTCCTGGAGGACCTGGGCGCCAACCTCGACAGGGTGCGCGCGGAGATCGAGCGCCTGCTCCACGAGTCGGGGCTCGAGGAGGAGGCCAAGGAGTCCCAGAAGAAGCCCAGCAAGACGCCGCTGCTCGACCAGTTCTGCCGCGACCTCACCGAGCTCGCCCAGAAGAACCAGCTCGACCCGGTCATCGGGAGGGCCACCGAGATCGAGCGGGTCATCCAGATCCTCTCCCGCCGCACCAAGAACAACCCGGCGCTCATCGGTGAGCCCGGGGTGGGCAAGACGGCCATCGCCGAGGGCCTGGCCCAGGCGATCGTCCTGGGCAACATCCCCGAGTCGCTCATGGGCAAGCGGGTGCTCACCCTCGACATGGGCTCCCTGGTGGCGGGCACCAAGTACCGCGGCGAGTTCGAGGAGCGGCTCAAGAAGATCCTCGACGAGATCCGCCAGTCCCGCGAGGTGGTGCTCTTCATCGACGAGCTGCACACCCTGGTGGGGGCCGGCGCCGCCGAGGGTGCGATCGACGCCGCCAACATCCTGAAGCCCGCGCTCGCCCGCGGGGAGATCCAGTGCATCGGTGCCACCACGCTCAACGAGTACCGCAAGTACATCGAGAAGGACGCGGCCCTGGAGCGGCGCTTCCAGCCGGTCTACGTGGATGAGCCGACCCTGCAGGAGACCATCGACATCCTCCACGGGATCCGCCCGCTCTACGAGAAGCACCACCGCGTGAAGATCACCGACACCGCCCTCAAGGCGGCCGCCGACCTGTCGGTGCGCTACGTGAGCGACCGCTCGCTCCCCGACAAGGCCATCGACCTGATCGACGAGGCCAGCGCCCGGGTGCGCATGAAGCTCACCACGACGCCGGACGACCTGCGCGCCATGCAGAAGGAGATCCGCGAGCTGCAGGCCCAGAAGGACGAGGCCATCGCCGGTCAGGACTACGAGACCGCGGCCAGCTTTCGCGATCGCGAGAAGAAGCTCAAGGAGAGGTACGTCTCCGAGGAGATGGCCTGGCGGGACAGGCTCGGCGCCACCGTTCCCGAGGTGACGGACGAGCACATCGCGGAGATCATCAGCTCCTGGACCGGCGTGCCGGTGTCGCGCCTGGTCGAGGAGGAGACCTCGCGGCTGCTGAAGATGGAGGAGGAGATCCACAAGCGCCTCATCGGCCAGGACGAGGCGGTGAAGGTGATCTCCCAGGCGGTGCGCCGCGCCCGTGCCGGCCTCAAGGATGCCCGCCGTCCCATCGGCTCCTTCATGTTCCTGGGACCGACCGGGGTCGGCAAGACCGAGCTGGCGCGCTCCCTTGCCGCATTCCTCTTCGACAACGAGGACGCCATCATCCGGCTCGACATGAGCGAGTTCATGGAGCGGCACTCGACGGCACGGCTGGTGGGATCTCCGCCCGGCTACGTGGGATACGACGAGGGCGGCCAGCTCACCGAGGCGGTGCGCCGCCGGCCCTACAGCGTGGTGCTCTTCGACGAGATCGAGAAGGCGCACCCCGAGGTCTTCAACATGCTGCTCCAGATCCTCGAGGACGGGCGGCTCAGCGACGCCAAGGGCAAGGCCGTCAACTTCGCCAACACCATCGTCATCATGACCAGCAACCTCGGTGTCGCCAACCTCAAGAGCAACATGTCGCTCGGCTTCCAGCCGGCGGTGCCCGACGAGCGCAGCGCCACCCACGAGCACGTCAAGATGCGCGACAGCATCATGGACGAGTTGAAGCGCGCCTTCCGCCCCGAGTTCCTCAACCGGGTGGACGCGGTGGTCGTCTTCCAGCGGCTCACCCCCGCGCAGATGCGCCAGATCGTGGATCTCATGCTGGCGCGCATCGCCTCGCACCTCGGCGCCCAGGAGCTGCAGCTCTCGGTGTCCGACGCGGCCAAGGACAGGATCGTCGAGGAGGGCTTCGACAAGATCTACGGCGCGCGGCCGCTGCGCCGCGTCATCCAGAAGGTCATCGAGGATCCGCTCTCCGAGGAGCTGCTCCGGCTCCGTCACGGCCCCGGGGACACCGTGCTGGTGGACCTGACCGACGGCGACGTGAAGATCCAGGTGCTGTCCAAGTCCGGGCGCCGGGAGCGCAAGGAGAAGGCCGAGGCGGCCGCGGCGGCCCCGTCCTCGGGCGAGGCCTAGGGCTCGGGTGGCGGCGACGGTCCGGCCCGAGGTGCCGGCGGCCTCCCGCGCGGCCGCGCTCGTCGGGCGGCTCACGCTCGACGAGAAGGCCGCGCTCACCGCCGGCGTGGACAGCTGGCACACCGCGGTGATACCCCGCCTGGGAATCCCGGCGTTGAGGTTGAGCGACGGTCCGAGCGGTGCCCGGGGTGACACCAGCCCGCAGGGGGTCCCCCGCACCCCGTCGATCTGCATCCCGTCGGGGACGGCGCTCGGGGCCACGTGGGACCCGGACCTGGTCGCCGAAGCGGCCGCGGCGGTGGCCCGCCAGGCCCTGGAGAAGGGGGCGCGCGTGCTCCTCGCCCCCACGGTCAACCTTCACCGCCATCCTCTCTGGGGGCGCAACTTCGAGGCCTTCTCGGAGGATCCGGTGCTGACCGCTCGCCTGGCGGTCGCCTACATCCGTGCGGTCCAGGGCGCGGGCGTCGCGGCCACGGTCAAGCATCTGGTGGGCAACGAGTCCGAGTTCGAGCGCAACACCGCATCCTCGGACATCGACGAACGCACCCTCCGCGAGCTCTACCTGCTGCCCTTCGAGCATGCCGTCAGGGTCGCCGGGGTGCTCGCCGTGATGACCAGCTACAACCGGGTCAACGGGTGCCACGTCCCCGACGACGCGCGCCTCCTCGCCGGGGTGCTCCGCGGTGAATGGGGGTTCCGGGGGCTGGTCATGACGGACTGGTTCGGCCTCTCGCGGACCGCCGAGGCGGCGCGGGCGGGACTGGACCTGGAGATGCCGGGACCGGCGCGCTCGTACGGGCCGGCGCTCGCCGCCGCGGTGCGGGCCGGCGAGGTCGAGGAGGCGCGCCTCGACGACGCCGCCCGGCACGTCCTCGAGCTCCAGGAGAGGGTGGGCGGCCTCGACGCTCCCCCTGGGGAGGAGGCGCCCCTCGACCGCCCGGAGGACCGCGCCCTCACCCGGCGCTGCGCTGCGGCGTCGATCGTGCTCCTGGCCAACCGCGGGCTGCTCCCCCTCGACGCCGGAGCGCTTCGCCGCATCCTGGTCGTGGGGCCGAACGCCACGCGCCCCGCGATCACCGGGGGTGGGAGCGCCCTGGTGGTCCCCCATTACCGGCTCACCCCGCTCCAGGTGCTCCGCGATCGGCTCGGCCCGGGGTGCGAGGTGGTCCATGAGGAGGGTGCTGGAGAGGGTGGCATCCGGCGTGCCGCCGAGCTGGCCCGGGGCGCGGATGCGGTCATCGCCGTGGTGGGCACCGATCCCGATGTCGAGGGCGAGTCCTTCGATCGCGTCTCCATGGACCTTCCCGGCGACCAGGACGCCCTGGTCAGCAGCGTCTGCGGGGCCAACCCGCGGACCGTGGTCGTGGTCAACAGCGGCGCCCCCGTGTCGCTTCCCTGGCGGGAGGGCTGTGCTGCGCTCCTCCAGTGCTACTTCGCCGGCCAGGAGCTGAGCAGCGCGCTGGTGGACGTGCTGCTCGGCGAGGCGGACCCCGGTGGCCGCCTCCCCACCACGCTGCCGGTGCGGCTCGAGCACGCCCCCGCCTTCGGCAGCTTCCCGTCCGAGAGCAGCCACGTCCGCTACGCGGAGGGCCCGCTGATCGGCTACCGCTGGTACGAGGCGCGCCACCTGCCGGTGGCCTTTCCGTTTGGCCACGGGCTCTCGTACACCACCTTCGAGATCGGTCCGCCGAAGCTGTCGGCGACCACCCTCGGCCCCGGCGAGCGGCTGCGCGTCACCGTCCCCGTGCGCAACACGGGCGGGCGCAGCGGATCCGAGGTGGTGCAGCTCTACGTCGCCCCCCCCGGGGGCGGGCGCCGGGACCCGGGGGGACGGCTCCGCCCGGTCAAGGAGCTGCGCGCCTTCGCCAAGGTGCACCTGGCGCCGGGGCAGGCTGCCGAGGTCGAGCTGGAGCTGGGTGAGCGGGCCTTCGCGTACTGGGATGTCGCCGATGCCGACTGGTTTGCGCTCCAGGCGCGTCACCCCGTGTCGGTCACCCATGGCCACGACGCACCGCTGCACCGCGAGCGGGCCGGCTGGTACGTCGACCCCGGGGTCCACAGGCTGCTGGTGGGCCGCTCGTCGGCCGACATCGCGCATGCCGCGGAGGTCTCGGTGAGTGGCGGCGGGGAGCCCCTCGACCCCTCGCTGCCGCCGGACTGAGCCGGCGCGCCTCCCTCCGCCCGCCCGACCTCCGCTCCGGCTACGCCTCCGGCGCCGAGGGCTGCGCGCAGAAGCTGCATCTCCGGGCCGGCTTGGGGATGTCGCTGAGGCACTCGGGGCACTTCCGCGTGGTCACCGGCCCGGGGCGTGCACGCCGGGCGGCGAGGGCGTTCATCGGAAGGACCACGGCGAAGTAGACGGCCGCAGCGATCAGGATGAAGGAGATGATCGCGTTGATCACGTCGCCATAGGCGAAGTGGCTGGCGTTCACGGTGAAGCTCAGGTTGCTGAAGTTGGGCCGGCCCACGATCGCCGCGATCAGCGGGGTGAGGAGGTCCTTGACCAGTGCGGTCACCACCGTGTTGAAGGCGAGGCCGATGACCACCGCGATCGCCAGCTCGATGACGTTGCCTCGCAGGATGAAATCCCGAAACCCCTTGATCACCCCTGTCGTTCCTCCACATCCACGGGCGGCACGCCCGGTCGGCGGGCACGGCGCAAGTGTGAGGCATTCTCGGGCCCCCCGCCGGGGACGGGCGCCCCCGCTCGAGGCGGCGCGCCCGCCGGTCAGGTCCGGGGAGCCGTCTGCGCCCGGCGGACGTCCCACCGTCGCGCGGAGCGGGCCCGGGCCCGGCCGGGTGCTCGGGTACGCTGGCGGGGTCGGGAGAGCTCCCGCGGGGGCCGCGCGACGGAGTATCGTACGGATGTTCGCGGCGCGGCACCGGCCGGCGCCGCGCGGCGGGTTGGCCGGCAGCGGCGTGTGGGTACGCTTGGAGGTCCGTGGCACACGACACCATCGAGATCCGTGGGGCGAGGGAGCACAACCTCAAGAACATCGACCTGAGCCTGCCCCGGGACAAGCTGATCGTCATCACCGGCCTGTCGGGCAGCGGGAAGTCGTCGCTCGCCTTCGACACGATCTATGCCGAGGGCCAGCGACGCTACGTCGAGTCGCTCTCCGCCTACGCTCGCCAGTTCCTTGGCCAGATGGAGAAGCCGGACGTCGACCACATCGACGGCCTGTCGCCCGCCATCTCCATCGACCAGAAGGGGACCAGCAAGAACCCCCGCTCCACGGTGGGCACGGTCACCGAGATCTACGACTACCTGCGCCTGGTGTACGCCCGCATCGGCCACCCGCATTGCCCCCGCTGTGGACGCGAGATCAGCAAGCAGACCATCGAGCAGATCGCCGACCAGGTGCTGGCGCTGCCCGAGGGCACTCGCCTGATGGTGGCCGCGCCCATGGTCCAGGGGCGCAAGGGGGAGCACCGCGACGTCCTCGACGAGGCTCGGCGCAAGGGCTACGTCCGCGCCCGGGTGGACGGCCAGGTCCGCGACCTCGCCGAGAAGATCGACCTGGACAAGAAGTACAAGCACGACATCGACATCGTCGTGGACCGCGTCGTCATCGGACCGGATCTCAGCAGCCGGCTCAACGACTCGCTGGAGCAGGCGGCGAAGTTGAGCGACGGGCTCATCCTGCTGATCCCCATGGATGCGGGTGGGGCGGCGCTCGCGGCGGAGACCGCGGGCGCGGTCGCTGCCACGGACCGGTCCGCGGCTTCGGTGGACGGTGCCGGCCCGGTCCCGGTGTCCGGCGGCCCCGGGAGCGGTGAGCCCTCCCCGAACGCGCTGGGGACCCCGGCCGCCCCCGCCGCCGAGGAGATGCTCTTCTCCCAGGACTACGCCTGCGTCTACTGCGGGATCTCGATGGAGGAGCCGGCGCCGCGGAACTTCTCGTTCAACAACCCGCATGGCGCCTGCCCGACATGCACGGGCCTCGGGATGCGGATGGAGGTGGACCCGGACGCGGTGGTCCCCGACCCGTCGCTCTCCATCGACGAGGGGGCGCTCTCGGGATGGACCAAGGGGCCGTCCCAGCTCTGGCTGATGGACGTGCTGCAGAGCGTCTGCCGGCGCTACCGCATCCCCACCGACGTCCCCTTTCGCGACCTGAGCGCCCGTGAGCAGCGGGTCATCCTCTACGGCCTTCCCAAGGATGAGACGGTGCGGATGCGTCACGTCTCCCACAGCGGGCGGGCGCATTCGTACGAGGCCTCGTATGAGGGGGTGGTCCCCAACCTGGAGCGCCGCCACCGCGAGACGGACTCGGAGTGGGTGAAGCAGGAGATCGAGCGGCTGATGATGCAGAAGCCCTGCCCGACCTGCCGGGGGAGGCGGCTCAAACCCGAGTTCCTCGCTGTCACCGTGGACGGGACCAGCATCATGGACTTCACCGCTCTGCCCGTGGCCGCGGCGCTCGCCCGGCTGCGGCGGCTGCGCCTCAGCGATCGCGAGCAGCAGATCGCAGGGCGCGCCCTCAAGGAGATCCGGGAGCGGCTCGGCTTCCTGAGCGACGTGGGCCTCGACTACCTGACCCTGGATCGCCCCTCGGCCACGCTCAGCGGGGGCGAGAGCCAGCGCATCCGGCTCGCG
>JAJZNI010000059.1 GCA_021847925.1 bacterium | reverse complement strand
TCCGCGGGCGCCCCCTCCGCCTCGCTGTCGCGTCACGCCGCCCCGGGGGGAGCGCCGCCCTCTCCGCGCTCGGGCGTCCGCAGTGCCGCGGTCCCGGCGGTGGCCGCGCTCCTCGCCGAGGGGGAGGCCGCTCTCCAGGCGGGTGATCCGGCCTGCGCCGTGCAGGCGCTGCGCAAGGCCGCCTATCTCGACCCCGATCATGGGGTGGCCCAGTTCCAGCTCGGCCTCGCCTTCGAGCTCCTCGGAGAGGAACGGCAGGCGCGGCGGGCCTTCGGCGCCGCCCGGGCCGCCCTCGCGCGCAGCTCCGCCGCGGCGGAGGCCGCCCTGGAGGGCTACCAGATCGGCGAGCTGATCCGGCTCCTCGACCATCGCCTGGGGAGGGCCGTCCCGTGACCGCCTGGTGCCGCAGCGCTCGACCGCCCCGGCGCCGGCGCTCCCGCGCGGAGCTCCCCCGGCCCCGCCGGACCGCAGCGGCCCGGAGCACCCGGCGATGATGACCCTCGTCCACTTCGCGACCCCGATGGGCGAATGGGCCGTGCCCATCGACCGTGTTCTCGAGGTGCGCCTCGCCGACGGCATCGCTCCGCTGCCGGTCCCCCGTCCCGGGATCGCCGGCGTGCTCCGCCGCCGCGACGAGGTCCTCACCGTGGTCTCGCTGCTCGGCCAGGCCGCCGGGCACGTGATCATCCTCGACGCCGGCGCCGAGGAGTCCTTCGGCCTTCTCGCCGAGACCGCGATCGGGATCCTCCGCATCGACGAGGCCCAGCTCGGACCGCCTCCGGCCGGGCAGCAGGGGCCGGTGGTGACCGGGGTCATCCGCGAGCCCGACGGCCGCATGGTGATGCTGCTCGACGTGGACGAGCTGGCCCGGGTGCTGCGATGAACAGCGGCAGCGCCACCATCCTGGTCGCCGACGACTCCATGGTCGTGCGCGCGGTGCTCCGCCGCCAGCTCGAGGCGGACGGTCACACCGTCGTGGAGGCCGTCGACGGTGCGGAGGCGCTGCGCGCCTGCCGGGAGGTGCGCCCGGACGTCGTGCTCCTCGATGTCGAGATGCCGGTCCTCGACGGACACGCCACGCTCGAGCGCCTCAAGGCGGACCCCGAGCTGCGGGACATCCCGGTCGTCTTCCTCACCGGCAGGGTCGACACCGCGGACGTGGTGACCGGCCTGCGGCTCGGCGCCCACGACTACCTTCGCAAGCCCTTCGAGTCCAACGAGCTGATGGCGCGCGTGAGCGCCGCGCTGCGCACCAAGTGGCTCCAGGACGAGCTGCGCTCGCGCAACGCGGAGCTGGACCGCGTCTCGCGCATCGACATGCTCACCGGGCTCTACAACCGGCGCCACCTCGACGAGCACCTTCGCCGTGCCATCGCCGCCGCCCGCCGCCACGACCGCGAGGTGGGTGTGGTGCTGGCCGACATCGACCATTTCAAGCTGATCAACGATCACCACGGTCACCTCGCCGGCGACGCCGTGCTCCGCGAGGTGGCGACGAGGCTCCAGGGGACGGTGCGCACCGAGGACGCTCTGGGGCGCTGGGGTGGGGAGGAGTTCATCGCCGTCCTCTCGGACACGTCCCCGGAGGGCATCGCCGTCATCGCCGAGCGGATGCGCCAGGTGATCGCGGCGAGCCCCTTCACCCTGGATGACGGCTCCCAGATCCCCGTGACGGTGAGCATCGGCCACACCAGCGGCAGCGGCGACGCCGAGATCCTGGTGCACCGCGCCGACGACGCGCTGTACGCCGCCAAGGGGGCCGGCCGCAACCGGGTGGAGGCGTACGCGGCAGCCTGAGTGGCGGGCGGGAGGCGCGCCCGCCGCGCGGCGGCCGGGCCACGGAACCGTCACATCCGGGACCGAGGCGTCCCCGAGGGCGCGCGGTGCGCTAGGGTCACATCGAGGATGGGCCCACACAGTCCAAGCCCTCCTCATTCCTCCTCTGGGTGGTGCCGGCCGGGGGCCGGCACCACCTTCCGCTCCGCCCCCAGCATCCCCGCCGCCCCGGGCGAGCCCGGCGTAACCCCGTCGAAAGGCGCTCGCTCCGATACTTGAGGCTGGCCACCCCCGCGACGCGAGGGGCCGCTCCGCCGCCACCTCCCGGTGATCCGGACCTGACCCCTCCGCGGTGGCCCGACTGAGGGAGACTGAGAGCATGCGGATCCTGGTGGCGGAGGACGACCGCGGGCTGCGGGACGTCCTGGTCCAGGGCCTGGAGGAGCACGGGTACCAGGTCGACGCCGTGGGACGGGGCGAGGACGCTATCGACCAGCTCAGGTTCTACGACTACGACGTCGCCATCGTCGACTGGCGGATGCCGGGAGGCACCGGCATCGACGTGGTGCGCTGGGCGCGTCGCAACGAGCGCCCCACGGCGATCCTCATGCTCACCGCCCGCGACACCCCGCCCGACCGGGTCGAGGGGCTCGACGCCGGGGCCGACGACTACCTGGTCAAGCCCTTCGACTTCGGCGAGCTGCTCGCCCGCGTCCGGGCCCTGCAGCGCCGTCCCCGGGGTGTCGACGCGCCGGTGGTCACGCGGGGCCGGCTGTCCCTCGACCCGGTGCGGCGCGAGGTCACCGCCGCCGGCCGCCCCGTGAGCCTCACCACCACCGAGTACAACATCCTGGAGGTGCTGATGCGCCGGGCGCCCGCGGTGGTGACCCGCAAGGCCATCGCCGAGCACGGGTGGCGCGACGAGACCGACGCCATGGGGTCCAACGCCATCGACGTGCAGCTGAGCCGCCTCCGGGCCAAGCTGCCCAGCGCGGGGATCCGCATCGTCACGGTCCGCGGCGCCGGCTATCGCCTGGAGGAGGCCGACACGTGATGCGCCTCCGCGATCTCCTCGAGGGACGCCGGGATGGGGTCCCCGGTGGGGACCGGCTGCGCCGGGTGCGGCTGGCCTCGACGCGCGTCGCCCTCACGACCACCGCCATCGTCGCCGGCGTGTACGTGGCGGTCGCCGTCTGCGTGGTCCTGATCGTCGGGGCGCGCCTGGTCAACGGCGTGGACAACCACCTGGTCCGCGCGCTCCAGGCCGTCTCCGCGCGCGCTCCCGCCTCCGGGGGCGTGGGCCTCGGGGGCCTCCTGCGCCAGCAGAGCGGCGCCACGCTGGAGTACTGGCTCGTGACCGGCGACGGGACCCAGTACTTCTGCGACCCGCTGACCCACCAGTGCGCGGTGCCATCCCTGTCCCTCCCCGCGGCGGGGCTGGACGCCGGCGGGACGCCCCAGACCATCTCCATGGACGGGGCGAGCTACCGGGTGGCCGGTGAGGCGCTTCCCCCCGGCGCCTTCCGCGTGGAGACGTACGAGACCTCGGCCGGGGTCATCGTGCAGGTGAGCCACCCCGTCGTCCAGCTCGTGGTCGGCGAGTCCATGAGCGCGGTGGAGAGCGCCCAGGGCAACCTGATCCTCACCCTCTCGCTGGTGGGCCCCGTCCTCCTGATCGTCGTCTTCCTCGGGGCTATGACCATCGGGCGCCGGGTTGCCGAGCCCATCGAGCTGGCCCGGGTGCGCCAGCTGGAGTTCACCGCCGACGCCTCCCACGAGCTGCGCACCCCGCTCTCGGTCATCGAGGCGCAGACGTCGCTGGCCCTCAGCGAGCCGCGCGACGCGGCCTGGTACCGTGCCGCCTTCCAGCGCGTCCAGGGGGAGAGCGGCCGGATCCGGCACCTGGTCGAGGACCTGCTCTGGCTCGCGCGCTTCGACAGCACCCGGCACGGGGCGCGGGCGGAGCACGTCGACCTCGGCATCCTCGCCCAGCAGGCCGTCGACCGCTTCGCCGCCGTGGCCGAGGCCAAGCGCCTGCGCCTCGCGCTCCACGCGGCCCCCGCCGCGCTGATCGTGCAGGCGCCCCCCGAATGGCTCGACCGCCTTCTCGGCGTCCTGCTGGACAACGCCTGCAAGTACGCTCCCGTGGGTGGCAGCGTCGACGTGTCGGTGTGGGGCGACGGAGGGCGGGTCCGCCTCACCGTCGACGACTCCGGGCCGGGCATCCCCGCCGCGGAGCGGATGCGGATCTTTGACCGCTTCCATCGTGCCACCGACCGCGAGGGCGGCGCCGGCCTGGGGCTCGCCATCGCCGACTCGGTGGTGCGCGCCACTGGGGGGCGCTGGTCGGTGGGGGAGTCCCCGACCGGCGGCGCCAGCATGGGGGTGGTCTGGTCGCGCTCGCTCGTGGAGGTGGCGGAGCCGGAGGCGGCGCGGGAGGCGCCCAGCCCCGCCCGCTGATTCCCGACCGCGGGGGGGTGGCGTGCATGGCCACCCCGGCCCGCTCCGCTCCGCCGCCGCGACCACCCCTGCGGGGATGCCGGGGGCCCTCGGGGAGTCCGCGCGGGCCGCCACCCGGCCCGTCCACCGGGGTCGCGTGGCACACTGTAGGCCTGCAGATGGAAAGCTCAGACGAGCCGTCGGGCGGCCGGCCTCCGGCCGCGGGCGGGGGCTCCCGGCCGGACGGCGGAGACGGGTCGCGCGTCTCGCGCCTCTGGCTGCGAGCGCTCCTCGGCAGCCGCCTCACCGGCCGGGCCGGCGAGATGCTCGGCCACGTCGAGGACGTCATCGTGCGCCTGGGCGCGGGGGACCATCCCCCGGTGTCCGGCCTGGTGGGCCGCATCGCGGGACGCGAGCTCTTCATCCCCCGCGACCGCATCGGGGAGATCAGCCCCGGCACCGTCCGGCTCACCGGCGAGACCCTGAGCCTGCTCCGCTTCGAGCGGCGCCAGGCCGAGGTGCTGCTCCGCCGCGACGTGCTGGGACGGCGCATGATCTCGGTGGGCACCGGACGGCTGATCACCGCCGATGACATCGAGCTCGCCTCGTCCCGGGGCGGGTGGCGGGTGGTGGCCGTCTCCCCGCGCCGCTCGGGTGGGCTGCTGCGGCTGCTGCCCCGGCCGCTGCGCACTGCTCACGACGGCCACGGGGCGCTCGACTGGTCCGACGTGGAGCCGTTTGTCCGCCATGTTCCCAGCTCACGCCTTCTGATGCCGCTGCGCCGGCTCCGCCGCCTCCACCCGGCGGAGATCGCCGACATCGTGGAGAGCGCCTCCCACGAGGAGGGCGAGGAGATCATCCATGCCGTCCACGCCGATCCCGAGCTGGAGGCCGACGTCTTCGAGGAGCTGAACACCGAGCACCAGGTCGAGTTCCTGCGCTCGCGCTCCGACGCCGAGGCGGCGGCGGTGCTCGCCGAGATGGGCCCGGACGATGCCGCCGACCTGATCACCGAGCTGGACCAGGAGCGCCGCGCGCCCATCCTCACCCTGCTCCCTCCGGCCACGCAGGCGAAGGTTCGCGCTCTGCTCAGCTACAGCCCCGAGTCCGCCGGTGGCCTGATGAGCCCCGATTTCCTGGCCGTGCCCCAGTCGGCCAGCGTGGCCGATGCCCTGGCGGCGGTGCGCACCTCCGAGCTCACCCCCCCGCTCCTCGCCGATGTCTTCGTCGTCGACGCCGAGGGCCGGCTGGTGGGGGCCGTCCCGCTGCCCTCGCTCATCCACCCGGACCCCGGCACCGCGGTGTCCAGCCTCGTGGAGAGGGGGGACACCGCGCTCGAGCCCGGCGACGACCTTCCCGAGGTGGCGCGCCTCATGACCGACTTCAACCTCAGCATCGCCCCCGTGGTCGACGAGCGGCGCCGGATCATCGGGGTCGTCTCGGTGGACGACGTCCTGGAGGCGATGCTGCCGGGGTCCTGGCGGCGGCGTGCGGAGGCCGAGCCGGACTGAGGTCGAGCAACCGCCCGCCCGTCGGGGGTTCCGGCTGACGCTGCGACCTCCCTCCGGGCGGAGCGGGCGCGGGTGGGACGCGAGCCCGCCGGGTGTCACGCGCCCCTGCGACCGGGGCTCACCGCCCCGCTGCTATCCTTGCGGCGGGCGATCAGCAGCCAGAGGTACCCATGGACGACGGCAGTAGTCAGCGGACCGGGTCAGCTTCGGCATCGACGATGCCGCGGCTGCCGGGTGGCGTGGGGCACGTCCGCGACGGGGTGCGCGATCGGGTGTGAGCCGGCCGTGACCTCCTGAGCGGGCACGCCCGTTCAGTCGAGCCGCCGGGAACGGCGGCGGGAGGTCCGGTTTGGTCGAGGAGAGGCTCCGGAGCCGGAAGGGCGCGCCGCAGCGCGGGGGAGGCGCGCGGGAGAGCGCGGTCCTCGACGAGGCGCACCTGGGCGATATCCGGGGGGCCTTCGGGACCATCTCCGAGCACGAGCGCGGCGGGCGCCGCACCTGGCGGCAGCGGGCCCTCGCCCTGGCTGCGATCGTCGGTCCCGGCCTCATCGTCATGGTCGGTGACAACGACGCCGGCGGTGTCTCCACCTACGCCAATGCCGGTCAGAACTACGGCACCAGCCTGCTCTGGATCCTTGCCCTGCTCATCCCGGTGCTCATCGTCAACCAGGAGATGGTGGTGCGCCTCGGAGCGGTCACCGGGGTGGGGCACGGGCGCCTCATCTTCGAGCGATTCGGCAAATTCTGGGGCGCCTTCTCCGTGGGCGACCTCTTCGTCCTCAACTTCCTCACCATCGTCACGGAGTTCATCGGCATCTCCCTGGGGGCGAGCTACTTCGGGATCACCCCCTACCTCGCGGTGCCGCTCGGGGCGCTGATCCTCATCGGCATCACCGTCACCGGGAGGTTCGAGACCTGGGAGCGCTTCATGTTCGTGTTCCTCGCCGGGAACGCGCTGATCCTTCCCCTGGTGATCATGGCCCACCCGGGTGGGGGCGAGGTGCTCCACGGTTTCGTCGTGCCCGGGGTGAGGGGCGGGATCGACTCGACATCGGCGCTGCTCATCGTCGGCATCGTGGGCACCACGGTGGCCCCCTGGCAGCTCTTCTTCCAGCAGTCCAACGTGGTGGACAAGCGGATCACCCCGCGCTGGATCAACTACGAGCGCGCCGACACCTGGATCGGCGCCTTCGTGGTCGTGCTCGGCGCGGCCGCGCTCATGATCGCTCCCGCCGGGGCCTTCCAGGGCACACCGCTCGCGGGACACTTCGTCGACGCTCTGAGCGTCGCCCGGGGGCTGGCCCACACCGCCGGTCCCGCGGTGGGGGACATCTTCGCCCTGGTCCTCATCGACGCGTCGATCGTCGGGGCGAGCGCCGTCACGCTGGCAACGTCCTACGCGTTCGGGGACGTTTTCGGCATCCGCCATTCCCTGCATCGCTCCTGGCGAGACGCCAAGCCGTTCTACGCCACCTTCGCGGGCTGCGTGGCCCTGGCCGCCGCGATCGTGCTGATCCCGGGCGCGCCGCTCGGGCTCATCACCCTGGCCGTCCAGGCGCTGGCGGGCACCCTGCTTCCCGGAGCCAGCCTCTTCCTCCTGCTCCTGTGCAACGACCGGGCCGTGCTCGGACCGTGGGTCAACCGGCCCTGGCTCAACGTCCTGGCCACGGTCATCCTCGCCGCGCTGGTGGAGTTGTCCCTCATCCTGGTGATCAACACCGTCTTCCCGGAGATCGACGTCACGCTGCTGCTGGTCGCTCTGAGCGGGGCGGTGGTGGTGGGGCTGGCCGTGATCGGACTGCTCACCCGCGGTGGGCGCGGCTCGGCGCGGCTCTCCGCGCCCGACCGGGAGCAGCGGGAGACCTGGCGGATGCCTCCCATCGCCCTGCTCTCACGCCCGGCCTCCTCACGTGGCCGCAGCGTGGC
>JAJZNI010000083.1 GCA_021847925.1 bacterium | reverse complement strand
TCGCCGCCCTCTGCGCGGACGGCACCACCGAGATGGCCGGCGCCTTCCACCTCGATCGCGGCTACGAGAAGCTCGAGGAGAAGCTCCGGTCGCTGGGCGCGACGGTGGAGCGGGTGCGCTCCGCCAGCCCCGGTCAGGAGACGCGCGACCTCTCGGGCGTCATCGGCGACTGAGGCGGCGCCGGTGCTGGGCAAGCGGCTCGGGATCGACCTGGGGGCGGGCACGCTCCGCGTCGTCGCCCGCGGCGAGGCGCAGGTCCTCACCGAGCCCTCCCTGGTGGCCCGCCACCGCGGCCGCGGCTACGCCGCCGCCGGCGAGGCGGCCGCCGCCCTGGCCGGCGACCCGGAGATGGAGCTGATCCGCCCGGTGCGTGGCGGCGCCATCGCGGACCGGGAGGCTCTCTCCCTCCTCCTCCAGCGAGCGGTGAACCGCGCCGCCGGCCGGCAGCGGATCTTCCGCCCCGACGCGGTGATCGCGATCTGCCCGCGGTTGAGCTCGGCCGACCGTCTCCACATCCTCGAGGTCTGCGCCCGCCTGGGGACCCGCACGGTGTACCTCATCGACACCCCGCTCGCGGCCGTGATGGGCGCCGGCCACTCTCCGGCCGGGCCGCGGGCCCACCTCATCGTGGACGTCGGGGCGGGCAGCGTCGACGTCGCCTGCCTGGCCCAGGAGGGGACGGTGGCCGGGCAGAGCCTCACCCGGGGCGGCGAATGGCTGCGCGCGGCGGTGTCCCGCCGGCTCGAGGAGGTGCACCACGTCCGCCTCGACGCCACCGCGCTCGAGGCGGTGGTCTCCTCGCTCGCCTGCGTCGGCCCCCACGAGGAGAGGCGGATGCCGGTGCGGACCGGCGCCGAGGCCGACCCCGAGGACCACGTGAGCGTCACCTCGCACGAGATCGCGGACCTCGTGGACGAGCACGCCCGCGGGATCGCAGCCCAGGTGCGCGAGGTCATCGACCAGGCCCCCTCCGCACTGCGCCGCGACCTCCTCGAGGAGGGGATCACCCTCTGCGGCGGTGGGGCTCGGCTGGAGGGGTTGGAGCGCTTCCTCGGAGTTCACACCGGATGCCCGGCCCGGACCGCCGCCGACCCCCAGGGCTGCGTGATCCGCGGCACGCAGCTCGCGGTGGAGAGCCTGGACGTCCTCCGCCGTTCGTTCGTCTACATCCGCTGAGGGGCGTGCCTCTGAGGGGCGCGCCTCGGCGGTCACCGCTCTCGAGGTCGCCGCGTCCGTCGCGGAGCGTCCCTTTCAGAGCGGGCTCTCGATCCCCGCCAGGACGTCCTCCACCCGGATGCGCGCCATGAGGCCCGCGCCACGCGGCCCGCCACGGCGGGTCGGGAGGGCCTGCACCACCCGGTGCTCCTCGCCGTAGGGCCCCCGCCGCCTCCCGTCGGTGGGGCCGAAGAGCCCGACCGTGGGCGTTCCCATGGCCGCGGCCAGGTGGAGGAGGGGGGAGTCCCCACTCACCACCAGGTCGCAGTGCCCCAGGAGCGACGCCGTGGCCAGGGTGTCGAGCTGGCCGGCGACGTCCGCGTGCGGGGCGTCCACGTCCACGCTCGCGGCGGTCACCGCGCCCTCGTCGCCGGCCGCGCCGACGAAGAGGATCCCGGCGCCGTGGCGCAGGGCGAGCTGGTTGGCGAGGTGAGCCCAGCGATCCGGCGCCCAGGCCGTCGCCTCGCGTGCGGTCCCGGGGAGGTCGCTGTGCGCGCACCCGGGCGCCAGCGCGATGAGCAGCCGGCCGTCGGCGATGCCGCTGCCGTGGATCTGGACCCGGGCGGCTCGGTCGGCGGCCGCTCCCGGGTCCAGGCTCGGCCGGTGACGCTCGGCGCCGGCACCGAGGAGGCCGGCGAGCCGGAGCCACACGGCGGCGCGGTTCTCGCCGCGCGTCCAGCGGACCCGGTCGCTGAGCAGGACGGCGGAGGCGCCGCCCGCGGGCCCGAGGCGGCGGGGCACCCCGGCGAGATAGGCGAGCAGCCGGGCCCGCGCGGCCGTGGAGCAGACCAGGGCGGCGTCGCTGCGCATCCGGCGCAGCCGGGCCCAGGCCTGGAGCCAGGCGAAGGGGGGGGCGCCCGGCCCCAGCCCGCGCAGCGCGACCACGCCCTCCGCGCCCTCCAGGGCGCCGGCCACCTCGGCCGCCGCCGGCGAGCAGGCCACGATCACGGCCGTCTCGGGACCGGCGGCGGCCAGCGTGCGCACGAGCGGCGAGGCCTGCAGCACCTCCACCTGCCCGCCGGGGACCACGACCAGTGCTCTCATCGCCGGGTAACGGTACCGCTCGTGCGCGCGTTTGCCGTGGGGATGGGAACATAGGGCGAGATGGGAACGCTGGTGGGTCGCGACCTCCTCTCGATCGCCGACCTGAGCGCCGCCGAGATCGCCGCCGTCCTCGACCTGGGCGAGGCGCTGAAGCGCGGCACCGACCCCGGCCGCCCGCTCGCCGGTCGCACCCTGGCCATGATCTTCCAGCGGCCCAGCAACCGCACGCGGGTGTCGTTCGAGGTCGCGATCCAGCGCCTGGGCGGCCACCCGATCCCCCTCTTCAACAGCGAGATCCAGATCGGGGAGCGCGAGTCCACCGCCGACATCAGCAGGATCCTGGACCGCTACGTGGACGGCATGGTCGCCCGCCTCGCCTCCCACCGCGACCTGCGGGCGCTGGCGCAGTGGGCGGACGGGCCCGTGATCAACGCCATGACGGACCGCGAGCACCCCTGCCAGGTCCTCGCCGACTGCCTCACGGTCCGCGAGCTCCTCGGCGGGCTGGAGGGCGCCCGGGTCTGCTACGTCGGTGACGGCAACAACGTCTGCACCTCCTGGATCTACGCCGCATCCGTGCTCGGGATCGACCTCCGCGTGGTCGGCCCCCCCGGGTACGAGCCCGCCCGCGAGGTGCTGGAGCGGGCGGCGGCCCTGACCCGGGGCGGACCGCCGGTGCGCTGCACCCATGAGCCCGCAGAGGGGCTCGAGGACGCCCAGGTCATCTACACCGATGTCTGGACGAGCATGGGCCAGGAGGCCGAGCAGCAGCAGCGCCGCGCGGACTTCGCCCACCTGCAGGTGAACCCCGCGCTCCTCGCCATGGCTCCCCCGGGCGCGCGCGTCATGCACTGCCTGCCCGCCCACCGCGGCGAGGAGATCACCGACGACGTGCTCGACGGGCCCCAGTCCGCCGTCTTCGACCAGGCCGAGAACCGTCTCTGGGCCCAGGAGGCCCTGCTCGCCCTCATCTTCTCCGGCGCCACGCCGGAGACCCGCGCGTCCCCCGCCTCCCGCTCCACGCCATGAGCGATTTCCTGCGCAGCGCCGGCATCTTCGTGCGGGGCTTCGGCGTGCGCGACGCGGTCGACATCCTGATCGTCGCCTTCCTCCTCTACCAGCTCTTCAAGCTGATCCGAGGCACCCAGGCCGTCCAGCTCCTGCTCGGCCTCGGCGTGCTGCTCCTGGTCGGGCTGCTGGCCGAGGTGTTCCAGCTCCGCCTCGTGCAGTTCATCTTCGCCAACGCGGGGCAGGCCATCCTGATCGGCGTGATCGTCCTCTTCCAGCCGGAGCTGCGCCGGGCACTCGACCAGGTGGGACGCCTGGGCACGGTGCGCTTCGTGCTCGGGCGGCACCCGGTCGAACCGGTGGAGCGCGTGGTGGAGGAGGCGATCCGTGCCGCGGCGACCCTCAGCGAGAGCCGCACCGGAGCGCTGGTCGTCTTCGAGCGTGAGACCGGGCTGGAGAACGTCGCGCTGAGCGGGGTGCGGGTCAACGGCGATCTCACCGCCGAGATCCTCGCCACCATCTTCTATCCGGGGTCGCCGCTTCACGACGGCGCCGTCATCGTCCGTGACACGCGGCTCATCGCCGCGGGGTGCGTGCTGCCCCTGGCCGAGGCGCTGCCCGGCGCGGGCCGCATGGGCACCCGCCACCGCGCCGCCCTGGGGCTCACCCTGCAGTCCGACGCCGTGGTCCTCATCGTCAGCGAGGAGACGGGGCTGATCAGCCTGGCTCACGCCGGCAAGCTCTACCGCGGGCTGGACCACGCCAAGCTCCAGGAGATGCTCACCGGCCTCGTGCTCCGTCCCGTGGTGCGGCGGCGTGGGGGCGTGAGCATCCGCCCGCTGGTGCGCGGCACCGCAGCCCTGCGCGCCCTGGGCCGGCGGTCCCCCTGATGCTCGGCTTCGTCACGCGCAACTGGCGTCTCAAGGGGCTGGCCCTGCTCCTGGCGGTGATCTCCTGGACCGCCGTGGTCTATGCCGGCAACCCGCCCGGGACGAAGACGGTCCAGGTGCCGGTCCCCCAGCCGCCGCAGGTGAGCCTGCCCGCGCCCTACGTGCTCACCCAGCCGGTCCCCGACCTGAACGTCACGGTGGCCGGGACCGCCGCCCACCTCGGTCAGTTCCGCGCCGGGTGGCTGCAGGTGGCCGTCGACTACTCGGCGATCAGCGCCCAGGGCACGGCCGTCCCGGCGGCGGTGAGGGTCCCGGTCAGGGTCTCGTTCGCGGTGCCGAACCCCAACGTCCAGCTCGACAGCCCCCCCCAATGGATCACCGTCCAGGTCGACAGGGCGACGACCCGCACCGTCCCCGTGCAGGTCGCGATATCGGAGCACCCTCCCGCCGGGTACATCGTGCAGAGCACCACGCTCACGCCCAGCACGGTCACCATCACGGGGCCGGAGCACGTGCTCCAGGATGCCGTGGTCCGGACCGGCCCCATCGACCTCGGCAACCAGGAGGGCAACTTCGACCGGGGAGGGGTGAAGCTCTACGCCTACGACCCGCAGGGCCGCCGGCTCGCCGACGTCAACACCAATCCCTCGACGGTCCAGGTCCAGATCACGGTGCAGCAGGTGACCACGTCGCGCACCAGCCCCATCGTGCTCGGTGACGTGCGCGGGCTGGCGTCCGGGTACGAGGTGACGTCGATCAGCTACACGCCGCCGGTGGCGACCCTGTTCGGTGCCGAGAGCATCGTCAACGCCTCCAGCCTGGCGAGCGTGCGCACCGCTCCGCTGAACGTCACCGGGCTGGAGGGGACCGGCGTCTACACGGTGAGCATCCCGGCTCCCGAGGCGGGCGTCACGGTGAGCCCCACCAGCGTCACGGTGACCGTCACCGTCGCGCCGATCCCGCGGCCGACCCCGGTCCCCACCCCCACGCCCCCGCCATCCCCGACGCCCACCGCCCCCACCAGCCCGTCGCCCGCGTAACCAGGGCGGGGAAGGGTGCGTTCGACGATGGAGAGGCGGCGGCCCGGGGCCGATGTCGGATCCCCGCGCTCGCGGGACCTCACCGCGCCGGCGACGGAGGTGCCGCTCTGATGTGCGGGATCATCGGCTACCTGGGGTCGAAACCGGCCGTGCCGGTGCTCCTCGACGGCCTGCGCCGGCTGGAGTATCGCGGCTACGACTCCGCGGGGATCGCCGTGCTCGACGGCGCCGGGGGGCGGCACGGCGTGGTCAAGACCGATCGCAGGGTGGCGGATCTCGCGGCGCGGATCGAGAGCGAGGGAGCCCCACCTGGCACGGTCGGGATCGGGCACACGCGCTGGGCGACCCACGGGCGCCCCAGCGAGGTCAACGCCCACCCCCATCAGGACTGCCGCGGCCGCATCCAGCTCATCCACAACGGGATCATCGAGAACCACCGCGAGCTCCGCGCCGAGCTCGGGCTGCGCGGGCACACCTTCCGCAGCGACACCGACACCGAGGTGCTGGTCCACCTCATCGAGGAGCTGTACCGGGGCGACCTCGGCGAGGCGACCCGAGCCGCGCTGCGGCGCGTCGAGGGCGCCTACGCGATGGTCGTCATCTCGGCGGACGAGCCGGGAACGATCGTGGGGGCCCGGCGCCATGCGCCCCTCGTGCTCGGGACGCCGGAGGGCGAGGTCCTCCTGTGCAGCGACATCACCGCCCTCATCCCCCACACCCGGCACGTCACCCTCATCGGCGACGACCAGGTGGTGACCGCGACCCTGGAGCGGGTGTGCATCACCTCCCTGGACGGCGAGCCGGTGGTCCCGCGCACCATCGAGGTCGACTGGGAGGCCGAGCAGGCCCAGAAGGGCGGCTACCCGCACTTCATGCTCAAGGAGATGCACGAGCAGCCCGAGGCGCTCGAGAACGCCCTGCGCGGGCGGATCGGGAGCGACGGCCTGGTCGACCTCGGCACGGCCATCAGCCCCGCGCTGGTGGCGGGGCTGCGCGACGTGCAGATCCTCGGGATGGGGTCGGCGTGGATCGCCGGCTTCTACACCGCCTGGGCCGTGCGCGAGCTGGCCCGCATCCCCTCCACGGCGGAGAATGCCAGCGAGTTCCGCTACGGCGACCCCCTGGTGGACGCGACCACGCTCACGATCGCGATCTCCCAGTCCGGCGAGACCGCGGACACCCTGGCGGCCGTGCGCGAGGCGAAGCGCCGCGGCTCGACCGTCGTCGCCGTGACCAACGTGGTGGGGAGCGCGCTCTCGCTGGAGGCGGATGCCGTGCTCTACATGCAGTCCGGGCCCGAGATCTGCGTGCTCGCCACCAAGACGCTGCTGGCCCAGATGGCGTGCGGTCTGCTGATCGCACTCAGCCTCGGTGCGGCACGCGGGACGCTCGGCGCGGAGCGGCACCGAGAGCTCACCGAGGAGCTGCGCGCCATCCCCGGCCGCGTCGGCCGGGCGCTCGACCTGGAGCCGCAGCTGGCTGCGATCGCCCCCCGCCACGCGCACGCGCGCAACGCGATCTACATCGCTCGCGGGATCAACGTCGCGACCGCCTACGAGGGCGCGCTCAAGCTCAAGGAGGTCTCCTACATCCACGCCGAGGGCTATCCTGCGGGCGAGTTGAAGCACGGGCCGATCGCCCTCCTCGACGCCGACGTCCCCGTGGTCGCGGTCGCGACCCGCAGCCGTACGCTGAGCAAGACGCTGAGCAGCATCGAGGAGGTGCGCTCTAGGGACGCGCCGGTGGTGGCGCTGGTGACCGAGGGCGATGCCGCGCTGGACCGCGACCTCGCGGCCGACGTGGTGGAGGTCCCCGAGTGCAGCGAGCTGCTCTCCCCGCTGGTCAACGTCGTGCCCCTGCAGCTTCTCGCGTATCACGTGGCCGTGGAGCGGGGCTGTGACGTGGACCAGCCGCGCAACCTCGCCAAGTCGGTGACGGTCGAGTAGGTGCGGACAGAGAGCGTGGATCGTCTCGCGGTCGGCGTCGACGTCACCTCGGTGGAGAGGATCGCCGCGACCGTGCGGCGGCACCCGCGCTTCCTGGAGCGCATCTTCACCGAGGCGGAGCGGCGCCGGGCCGGGTCCAAGCCGGAGCGGCTGGCGTCGCGATGGGCCGCCAAGGAGGCGGTGAAGAAGCTGTGCGGCGAGGCCGGCCTGCGCATTCCCGCGTACCGCGAGATCGAGGTGGTGAACCGACCCGGCGGCGCGCCCACGGTGAGGATCGCGGGACGCGACACGGGGATCGCCGTGAGCCTCACCCACGACGCGGGGCTCGCCATCGCCGTGGTCGCCGCCCCCCGCGGCATGCTGGGCGGGTCGGTCCTCCCCCCGCCCGCGGCGCTCCGGCTGCCGGACCGCCCCGCGGACGCCCACAAGGGGACGTTCGGGACGGTGGTGGTGGCCGCCGGCGCCGTGGGGACCGCGGGTGCCGCCCTCCTCGCGGCCCGCGGTGCCGCCAGGGCGGGTGCCGGCCTGGTGCGTGTCTGCGTCCCCGCGGGCGCCTACCCGATCGTGGCCGCCCAGTGCGTCGAGGTGATGGCGCACCCGCTCGGAGCGCCGGGGACCCCCGGCCTGGACGCGCAGGGGGTCGCCGACCTGCTCGAGCGCCACCTCCCGGCGGCGGATGCGGCGGTGGTCGGACCCGGCCTGGGCCGTGCCTCGGCCACGGAGGCGGCGCTCCTCGACCTCCTGCCGCGTCTTGCGGTCCCCACGGTCGTCGACGCGGACGGGCTCAACATCGCCGCCGCCCACGGCTTCGACTGGAGCTCCTGCCCCGTCCCCCTGGTCCTCACCCCGCATCCCGCCGAGATGGGGCGGCTCGCCGGCGTGGCCACCCGAGAGGTGCAGGCGGACCGCGAGGGGCTGGCCCGGCGCTTCGCCGCCGAGCACGGGGTCACGCTGGTGCTCAAGGGGGCCGAGACCGTGGTGGCCGCCCCTGACGGCCGCGTCCACGTCGACGGCCACCGGACCCCGGCCCTCGCGACCGGGGGGAGCGGCGACGTGCTCAGCGGGGTCTGCGCAGCCATGCTGGCGGCGGGCCTGGACGGCTTCGACGCCGCGGTCGCGGCGGTGACCGTCCATGCCGAGGCGGGCTGCCTGGTGGAGGCCGCGCGGGGCCGGGCGGGAGGCCTCGCCGGGGACGTCGTCGAGATGCTTCCGGCGGCGCAGGAGGGACTGCGCCGAGCGCTCGAGCGGAGGCGGACGGGGCGGTGAGCTCCCCCGCCACCCTGGCGGACGCCACCGCCCTCCTCACCAAGTGGGCGGCCGTCGACGTCTCGGCCATCCGCCAGAACACCGCCGCCGTGCTCGCCGCCATGGGGGACGGGGTCGAGATGATGGCCATGGTGAAGGCGGGCGGCTACGGGCACGGGGGCGCCCTGGCCGCCCGGGCCGCGCTGGAGGGAGGCGCCACCTGGCTCGGGGTCTCCTCCGCCGAGGAGGCGCTCGCGCTCCGCGCCGAGGGGCTCACGGCCCCGATCCTGGTGGCGGGATGGTCACCCCCCGGCCGTCTCGCGGCCCTGGTCGCGGCCGGGGTCCACCTCACGGCCTGGGAGCCGGACCAGGTGGTGGCGGCGGCCCAGGTGGGGACCCGTCAGACGCCCGCCCTCCTGCACCTCAAGGTCGACACCGGCATGGGCCGGCTCGGGTGCCGGCCCGAGGCCCTGCCCGCGCTGGCGGACGCGGTGCGGCGGGGGGGCGCCCGGGTCCGGCCGGTGGGCACCTTCACCCATTTCGCCGACGCCGAGGGCGACATCGAGCACACGCGCCTCCAGGAGCACCGCTTCCGCGAGGCGGTGGAGAGCCTGCGGCGGCGCTGGCCCGACCTCGTGCTCCACGCGGCCAACAGCGCCGCGGCGCTCCGGCTCCCCGAGACGCGCCACGACCTGGTCCGCTGCGGCATCGCGCTCTACGGGTATCCCCCGGCGGGGGCCGGCCCGGGGCTCCGGCCGGCGATGACCGTCACCGCCCGCGTCACGATGGTGAAGACGGTGCGGCCGGGCGAGAGCGTGGGGTACGGGCGGACCTGGGTGGCACGGCGACCGACCAGGGTCGCCACCGTGGCCGCCGGGTATGCCGACGGGCTCCACCGCGCGCACTCCAACCGCGGTGCGGTGCTGATAGGGGGGAGGCGGTGCCCCATCATCGGCACGGTCAGCATGGACCAGCACACCGCCGACGTCTCCGAGGCGGGGGAGGTTCGTCCCGGTGACGAGGCGGTGCTCGTGGGGCGCCAGGGCGGTGCGTGGCTCGGGGCGGACGACGTCGCGCGCGCGGTGGGAACCATCAGCTATGAGGTGCTCTGCTCCGTCTCCAGCCGCGTGCCCCGCCTGCGGACGGGCTGAGGGGCAGGGCGGCGCTCAGTAGATGAAGCCCTGGATCACGCTGGGGTCGTTCTGGACCACGCGATAGTCGACCCGGTCCCAGCCGGCCCAGTTCATCTCCGAGACCTCGAACGAGCCCGCCGGGATCCCATCGGCGGGGCCGACGGCCTCCACGTAGGCCACGTGGCCAAGCCAGCTCGCCCCCCCGCGCCCCGGCCACCAGACGGCGACGGCCCCGACCTCGGGCACGCTCCCCTCCCTGTACCCCATCGCGGCGGCGTTGTAGTACCACGAGTCCGCGTTGCCCCCCCAGGGGATGCAGCGCCGGGTGGCCACGTACCAGGTGCACTCGCCGTAGGCGAAGCGGTTGCTGCAGCTCCCCGCGGTGGGGACGGCCTGCCCGCTGAGCTCGTTGTCGATCTGCGCGATCTGGGCGGCGATCTGCCGGGCCGGGCCGCTCAGAGCGGCCACCGCCTGGTCGCGGGCGTAGACGGTGGCCATGAGCTGGTTGGACTCGTCGGCGAGCTTGTTCTCCAGGGCGGATGCCTGGGCGAAGTCGGCCTGCGCGGTCCGCTGCTTGGTGAGGAGATCCTGCTCGGCCCTGGCCAGGGTGGTCTCCAGGCCCTGGATCTCCGTGGTCACGGTGGCGGTCGCGGAGAGGCTGTTCATCGCCGCGTTGAAGTCCTTGGCGCTCAGCACCGCCGTCACCAGGGTGTTGTCGCTGGCGCTCTCGTAGCTCGCGCGGGCGAGGGCGGCGAGGGCGGACCGGGCCGCGGCCTCCTGGGCGCGATCCTGGTCGATCTGCGCGGCGAGGTTGGCGAGCTGGGTGTTGAGCGAGGTGAGCTGGGAGCGGGCCTGGCTGAGGCCCGCCGTCTCGTGGCTGTAGGCGGCCTCCGCGGTCTGCAGCGCCTGGGAGGCCGCCTCGCGGGCCGGGGTCAGGGCTGCGAGCTGCTGCAGCAGCTGGGCTCGCTGGGCCTCGAGCTGAGCGGTGTTGCTCCCCGCCTGCACGGGGCTGGCGCCGGCAATGCTGAGCGCCCCGGCCACGATGGCCAGGGTGGCCGCGAGCGCCCCTCGGGTTCCCCGCAATATCCTCCTCCCAGTTCCTCTCCCCGGACCGGCTGCCGCCGGGAGGCCAGCGGCGAGCCAAACTCGGCGGACCATACCCAGCCGGAACCGCGAGAGTCAACTTCCGGTGATAGTCCCTCTGTCAGGAAACATGATGACGACGGATGCCACAGGTGCCCGGCGCCCCTTCGGCGCAGGGCCCCCCACCCTCACCGACATCGGCGAGGCCGAGCTGCTGCGCCGCCTGGTCGAGGCCGCCCGCGTCGAGCCCGGCGGCGGCACCGGGCTGGTCGTGGAGAGCGGGGACGACGCCGCGGTCTGGCGGGCCCCGGACGGGGCCGAGGTGGTGCTGAGCCAGGATGCCATCGTCGAGGGCGAGGACTTCCTGCGCGACTGGACGGACCCCGAGAGCGTGGGCGAGCGCGCCCTCCAGGTCGCCCTCTCCGACCTCGCCGCGATGGGTGCGCTGCCGCGCCTGTGCCTGGTGACCCTCTGCGCTCCCGCCGACACCGCGGCGGCCGACCTCCTGGGCATCCAGCGGGGGCTCTGCGCCGCCGCCAGGGCCACCGGCTGCCGCGTCGCCGGGGGTGACGTCAGCGCCATCGCGGGGCCGCTGGTCGTCGACGTGGCGGTCGTGGGGGTGGTGGCACCGGGGCGGGCGCTGCGCCGCGACCGGGGGCGCCCCGGCGACGCCCTGGTGGTCACCGGGACCCTGGGAGGCGCCGCCGGCGGGCTCCGCCTGCTCAGCACGAGCCTGGACGTCCCCGCCCCCGTGGCGGAGCGCTGGCTCTCCCGCCAGCTCCACCCCCTCGCCCGCCTCGCCGAGGGGCGCGCCCTGGCGGAGCGGGGGGTTGCCTGCGCCGGGGACCTGAGCGACGGCCTCCTGGTCGACGTCGCGCGCATCGCCGGCGCGTCCGGCTGCGGCGCCGAGCTGTGGCTGGATGCGCTGCCCTGCGATCCCGACCTGCCGCGCCACCTCGGCGCCGCCTGGGTCGAGGCGGCCCTCGGAGGCGGCGAGGACTTCGAGCTGGTGGCGGCGGTGTCGCCGGAGCACCTGGCGGGGCTGCTCGCCGGCTGGCCGGCCGATCTCCGCCCCCTGCGCGTCGTGGGGCGCCTGGACGGCGGCCGGGGCGTCCGCCTCCGAGGGCGCGAGGGCGGCGAGGCGCTCCCCCTCCCCGCGGTCCTCTCCCGCCACTTCCGGCAGCGATGAGCGGAGCCAGCCTGGCCGCCACCACGGCCACCCCGGCCCAGACCGAGGAGCTCGGCGCCCGCCTCGCCGCGCGGCTCGTCCCCGGCGACCTGATCGCGCTGCGCGGTCCGCTCGGGGCGGGCAAGACGGTCTTTGTCCGCGGGCTCGCCGCGGGGCGCGGGGTCGACCCCGCGCTGGTCAGGAGCCCGACGTTTGTCCTCCACCACGTCTACGGCTCGCCGCCCCGGCTGCACCACCTCGACCTCTATCGTCTCGGGCCCGCCGCCGACATCGCCCTGCTCGACCTCGACAGCCTGCTCGACACGGCGCCCGCGGCCGTGGAGTGGGGCGACCACGGGGACCTCAGCCCCTGGAACCCGCTGCGGCTCTCGATCGAGATCGTGCCGGCGGGAAGGCGCGTCGAGGCGCTGAGCCCCGACCTCGCCCCCGAGCGCCTGGTCCGCGCCTTCCGCGAGGCCCTCGATCCATGAGCGTCCTGGCCATCGACAGCTCGGCGCGGCACCGCCTCGCGGTGGTGCTGGCCGATCGCGGAGGCGGGCTCCTCGCGTCCCGTGTCACGGAGGGCTCCGTGGCGGTGCCCGCCCTCGACCGAGCCATCCGCGACCTGCTCCGGGAGGGGGTTCCCGAGGCCGTGGTGGTGGTCACGGGCCCGGGTTCGTACACGGGTCTGCGCGCCGGGATGGCGGCCGCGCTGGGGGTGGCCCACGCCGCGGGGATCCCCCTCTTCGGCACGGGCAGCCTCGAGGTGGTCGCCCGCGCGGCCGGCCGGCGGGGCGCCCTGCTGGCCGTGGCCGACGCCGGGCGGGGAGCGGCGTACGCCTGTGCCTTCATGGCGCGGGGGCTCGATCTGCGCGCCCTGGGCGAGCCGCACCGGGTGCCGCTCCCGGAGGTGGCGGGGGAGGGGTGCGCCGTCGTGAGCCTCGACCCCCTCCCGGGCGCCCGGGTGGGCGATGCCGCCGGCGGGCTCGCACGGGCGGTGCCGGCCGCGCTGGCGCGCCCCCCGCTCGGCCTCGCCGGCCTCCGGGGGACCTATCTGGCCTGATCGGGCGGACCGCGGCGCCGCTATGATCGAGGGGATGAAGGTCGCGCCGCGGCTCGTCATCGAGCGGATGCGCCACGCCGACATCCCCGCCGTGCAGGCCATCGAGCGGGAGGTATTCACCTCGCCCTGGCCGCGCAACGCCTATGCCAGCGAGCTCTCCCAGAACCGCCAGGCCCACTACCTCGTGCTCCGCGACGGCGAGGAGATCATCGGCTACGGGGGGCTCTGGAGGGTGGGCGACGAGGCGCACGTGACGACCATCGGGGTCAGGGCGCGGAGCCAGGGCCAGGGCCTGGGCACGGCCCTCTTCGCGGCTCTCATCCAGCGCAGCTACGAGCTCGGGGCCCGCTGGGTCACCCTGGAGGTGCGGGTCGGCAACGCGCACGCCATGCGGCTGTACGAGCGGTTCGGCTTCCGGCCGATCGGCCGGCGTCGCGGCTACTACACGGACAACGGCGAGGACGCCGTGATCATGTGGAGCGACTCCATCCACGCGCCCGCCTTCAAGAGACGCTTCGTCGACATCCTCCTCGGCATCGACGTGATGGGCATGGGACCGCCTCCCTCGGCGGACTATCCTACCGGCTGAGCCCGCGCCGCCCGTCCGCGTCCGGAGGATGCCGCGCTCCTCCCTCCACCCCCCAAACCCGGTGACGTGCGATGAACATCCTGGCCATCGAGACCTCGTGCGACGAGACCGCCGCCGCAGTGGTGCGCGACGGCCGTGAGGTGCTCTCCAGCGTGGTGTCCTCCCAGATCGCGCTGCACGCTCCGCACGGTGGCGTGGTCCCCGAGCTCGCGGCGCGCGCCCACCTGGAGGCGCTGGCCCCCGTGGTCGACGCCGCGCTGGGCGAGGCCGGCGTGGGGTGGGAGGGCCTCGACGCCGTCGGGGTGACCCGCGGCCCGGGCCTCGCCGGCTGCCTGGTGGTGGGCACCGCGTACGCGCAGGCGGTCGCCGCCGCGCGCCGGCTCCCCATCATCGGGGCATCGCACCTCGCCGGTCACGTGTACTCGGCCTGGCTCGCGGACCGGGAGCTGGAGCCGCCGTTCGTCGCCCTGGTGGTGAGCGGCGGGCACACGGACACCATCGAGCTCCGCCGCCACGGCGAGGCGCGCCGCCTCGCCAGCACCCGCGACGACGCGGCCGGCGAGGCCTTCGACAAGGTGGCCCGCATGCTCGGCCTCGGCTACCCGGGCGGGCCGGTGATCGAGCGCTGCGCGCGCGAGGGCGACCCCGCCCTGTTCACCCTGCCGCGCACCCGGCTGGAGCGCGCCTTCTCGTTCAGCGGCCTCAAGACCGCGGTCCGCTACGCCATCCGGGACCTCCCGGCAGGGGAGCTGGACGGTGACGGCGTCCCCCTCCGCGCCGAGGTGCGCAACGCCCTGGCCGCCGCCTTCCAGGAGGCGGCCGTCACGCAGCTCGTCGACGGTCTCGAGGCGGCGGTGGAGGAGACCGGGGCCACCTCGGTCGCGGTGGTGGGGGGCGTCGCCGCCAACCGTGCCCTCGCGGACGCCGTGGCGGGTCGCTTCGCCGGCCTCCACGTCTGCGTCCCCCCGCTGCGCCTGTGCACCGACAACGCGGCGATGGTCGGCGCCGCGGCGTGGCACCGGTTGCGTCTTCACGGCCCCGACCGCGACGGCTTCGACGTCGACCCGGGGCTCGCCGAGTTCGCCTGAGCGGCGGGGCGGGACGGGCTCAGCCCGCGGCCGGCCCCAGGTCCACCACCACGGGAGCGTGGTCGGAGGGGGCGGTCCCCTTGCGGGCGTCCCTGTCGACGTACGCGTCGCGGACGGCGGCGGCGAGCGCGGGGCTCAGCAGCGTGAGGTCGATGCGCATCCCCATCCCCTTGTGGAACGCCCCGGCGCGGTAATCCCAGTAGGTGAAGGGACGGCCCTTGAGCGCCCGGGGCGGCACGTCGCGCAGCCCGAGCGCGAGCAGCTCGCGGTAGGCGGCGCGCTCGGGCTCGCTGACGTGGGTGGAGCCGGCGAACTCGGCCGGGTCCCAGACGTCCTCGTCCGTGGGGGCGATGTTGAAGTCGCCGCAGACGGCGAGCCGGTCCCGCCCGGCGCGCAGCTCCGCCGCGAGCGCGTCGCGGAGGGAGGCCAGCCAGGCCAGCTTGAACGCGTAGTGAGGGTTGTCCAGGCTGCGCCCGTTGGGGACGTAGACCGACCAGACGCGCACCCCGGCGCAGGTGGCGGCGACCGCGCGTGCCTCCGTCTGCGGGAAGCCCGGCTCGCCGGCGAAGCCGAGGACGGGGTCCTCCAGGCCCACCCGGGAGACCACCGCCACCCCGTTCCACCGCCCGCCCCCGTGCGACGCGACCCGGTAGCCGAGGCTCTCGAGCTCGGCGCGGGGGAAGGCCGCGTCGGGGATCTTCGTCTCCTGCAGGCAGAGCACGTCGGGGTGCGCCTCGGGGAGCCAGGCGAGGAGGCGCGGGAGGCGCGCGGCGAGCGAGTTCACGTTCCAGGTGGCGAGACGCACGCGCGGAGGATGGCGGTCGGGCCGCCCCTCTGTCAAAGGCGCTCCCGCGCCGACGTGTCACCATCCCGACCATGGCGCGCGAGGAGGGTCCACCCGCCGGCCGCCTCAGCGAGACGGCGGAGCACTACCTGGAGGCGATCTACTACATCGCCCACGAGGGCGACGCCGTGCGCCCGAGCGGGCTCGCCGACTGGCTCGGGGTGAGCGCTCCGACGGTGACCGTCACCCTGCACCGCCTCGCCCGCGACGGGTGGCTGGAGGTGAGTGCGGGACGCGACGTCGTCCTCACGCCCGCGGGCGCGGCCGCCGCCGCGGCCATCGTCCGCCGTCACCGCATCCTGGAGCGCTGGCTCGTGGACGTGCTCGGCCTGGACTGGGCGGCGGCCGACCGCGAGGCCTCGCTCCTCGCCCACGGCGCCTCCGAGCTGGTGACGGGGCGCCTCGACGAGCAGGCGGGCCGCCCCCGCACCTGCCCCCACGGCAACCCCATCCCGGGCCGCGCCGAGCCCCCCGGCGGCCTGGTTCGCCTCGATCGGCTCGAGCCCGGGCGCAGGGCCGTGGTGAGCCGCATCTCCGAGGTCGCCGAGCACGAGGCCCCCCAGCTCCTCCGCCGCCTCGGCGAGCTGGGGCTCACCCCGGGCAGCGGGGTGGAGGTCCGCGCCCCCGGCGTGCCGGTGGCCGTCGAGGTCGGCGGGCACCCCGTCAACCTGGAGGTGCAGGCCGCGCGAGCGGTCTGGGTTGCGGTCGAGGATTAGCTTAGACTAAGCTAACAGGGAGACACGGGACGCGGGCGCACCGCACCGGGACGACCGGCCGGGCGCGCGCCGCCCACACCCACGGGGAGCCACATCGCATGGGTCAGGCAGAGACGCTGCTGCTCGGCTTCATCGCCGGGGCCACCATCCTGCTCGGGCTGCCCCTCGGGAGGGTCCGCTCGCTGCCGCCGGGGTTGCGCCAGTTCCTGAGCGCGCTGGCCGCCGGCATCCTGCTCTTCATCCTCTGGGACGTCCTGAGCAGCGCGTACGTCCCCGTCGGCGGTGCGCTGACCGCCCTCCACCGCCATCGCGGCGGGTTCGGCCCGGTCCTCGGGTACGCCGCCCTCTATCTGGGGGGGATCGCCGCGGGGCTGCTCGGTCTGGTCCAGTACGAGCGCTGGCTCTCGCGGCGGGCCCGGGCCTCCCACGGCCCCGGTGCCATGGCGTCGGGCGAGCTGGCCGCGCGCCGGACCGGGATCGCCGCCTGGCCGCCGGCGCGGCGGCTGGCCCTCCTCATCGCCGTCGGCATCGGGCTCCACAACTTCGGAGAGGGCCTCGCCATCGGCAACAGCGCGGCGGTGGGGGCGATCGGGCTCGCGACCGTGCTGGTGATCGGATTCGCCCTCCACAACGCCACCGAGGGCTTCGGGATCGTGGCCCCGCTGGCCGCTGAGAGCGAGCGTCCCTCCTGGGGGTTCCTCCTGCTCATGGGCCTCATCGGCGGTGGGCCGACCTTCGCGGGCACGGTGATCGGCCGCCAGGTCACGAGCGCCCCGGTCAGCGTGGTCTTCCTGAGCCTGGCCGGCGGATCGATCCTCTACGTGGTGCTGCAGCTGCTCGGCGGGGGCCAGCGCGGGGGCCGCAGGGACCTGGTCTTCTGGGGGGTTCTGATCGGGCTCCTGGCCGGCTTCCTGACCGACATGGTGGTCACGGCCGGCGGGGCGTGAGCCCGCAGCGCCCGCCGGGGGCGTGCCGGGTTGCGCGCCTGGCAGGCGCTCGGGTAGAGTGTTAGCAGTCAACCACCCCGAGTGCTAAAGACTGGAGGTCGCACCGTGGCCTTGAAGCTCCGTCCCCTGGCAGATCGTGTTCTCATCAAGCCCGTCGAGCGCGAGGAGATGACCAAGAGCGGCATCGTCCTCCCCGACACCGCCAAGGAGAAGCCCCAGGAGGGGATCATCGAGGCGGTGGGCAGCGGCCGGTACAACGAGCGGACCGGCGAGCGGATCAAGCTGGATGTGGCGGTCGGCGACCGCGTGATGTACGCCAAGTACGCCGGCAGCGAGGTGAAGATCGACGACGTCGACTACCTGATCCTCTCCGAGAAGGACATCCTCGCCGTCGTCCAGCCCAACGGCAAGTAGCCCCGAGCCCGCCCGCCATGCCGGCCAAAGAGCTTCGCTTCGACGTCGAGGCGCGCCAGGCGCTCCGCAAGGGCGTGGATGCCGCCGCCGCGGCGATCTCGGTGACCCTGGGTCCGCGGGGACGGTCCGTGGTGCTGGACAAGAAGTTCGGCGCCCCGCTCATCACGAGCGACGGGGTGACCGTCGCCCGCGACCTGGAGTTCAAGGATCACTTCGAGAACATGGGGGCCCAGCTGCTCCGCGAGGTGGCCGTCAAGACCAACGACGTGGCCGGCGACGGGACCACCACCGCGACGGTGCTGAGCCGGTCCCTCATCGACGAGGGCATCCGCCTGCTCGGCTCGGGGGCGCTGCCGGTGGAGCTCCGCCGGGGGATGCAGGCGGCCGCGGAGGCCGTGGCCGGCGCGGTGCGGGCGCGCTCGCACCCCGTGGACACCAACGAGGACATCCGGCGCATCGCCTCCATCAGCGCCGCCGACGCCGAGATCGGCTCCATGCTCGCCGAGGCGTTCGCCAAGGTGGGTCGCGAGGGCGTGGTCTCGGTCGAGTCGGCGGACGGCATCGAGACGACCGTCGAGGTGGTGGAGGGGATGCAGTTCGACCGCGGCTACGTCTCCCCCTACCTGGTCACCGACCAGAAGGAGATGGTCGCCGAGCTGGAGAGGCCGGCAATCCTCCTCACGGACGCCAAGGTCAGCGCGGTCAAGGACCTCCTGCCCGTCCTCGAGACGGTCGTCGCCGACAAGCGTCCCCTGCTCCTCGTGGCCGAGGACGTCACCGGCGAGGCCCTCGCCACCCTGGTCGTCAACCGGATGCGGGGCACCTTCACCGCGGTCGCGGTCAAGGCCCCCGGCTTCGGCGATCGGCGCAAGGCGATGCTGCAGGACCTCGCGGTCCTGACCGGTGCCACGGTGATCAGCGCCGAGCTGGGGCTCGACCTCGAGCACGTGCAGTCCCAGCACCTCGGCCGCGCCGACCGGGTGACGGTCACCAAGGACGACACCACCGTGGTCGGTGGCGGCGGCGAGCGCCGCGCCATCGACGCGCGCTGCGAGGAGATCCGCCAGCAGATCGAGGAGACGGACTCCGACTGGGACCGGGAGAAGCTGCAGGAGCGGCTCGCCCGTCTCACCGGAGGCGTCGCCCAGATCAAGGTGGGCGCCCCCACCGAGGTCGCCATGAAGGAGCGCAAGGCTCGCGTCGAGGATGCGCTCCACGCCACCCGGGCGGCGATCGAGGCCGGCTACGTCGCGGGCGGCGGGGTCGCCCTGATGCGTGCGCGCGACGCCGTGGATGGGCTCTCGCTGGAGGGGGACGCCCTCGCCGGGGCCCGGGCGGTCCGGCGTGCCCTCGAGGAGCCGCTGCGCGTCCTCGCCTCCAACGCGGGGCTGGAGGGCGCGGTGGTCGCGAACCGGGTCGCCGAGCTCACGGGGGACCAGGGGCTGGACGTGAGCACCGAGGAGTACGGGAACCTGGTGGAGCGGGGGATCATCGATCCCACCAAGGTCGTGGTCACGGCGCTCACCTCGGCGGTGTCCATCGCCACCATGATCCTGACCACCGAGGCGCTGGTCGCCGACGTCCCCGAGCCCGAGGAGGACGAGGGCGACGGGGGGCACGGTCACTCTCACGGCGGGGGCGGCATGGGCGACTTCGGCGGCATGGGTGGCGACGAGGACATGGACTTCTAGAGGGGACCGCCGGGCGCCTCGGGTGAGAGGGGGCCGCGGCGCCGTCAGGGGTCCCACCCGATAGAGTGCGTGCGTGCTGATCGAGACCGCACGGCTCCTCTACGCGCCGACCCCCCTCTCCGTGCTCCGCCAGCGGGCGCGGGGCGCCGAGTTCCACGCGGAGCTGCCCGTGGGGAACGGGTCGGGGACGCCGAGCGTGCTCCGGGTCCGCTTCCCGGAGGAGTGGCCGGGGGACGACGCTCTGCAGGTCCTGCCGATCTGGATAGCGCGCCGGGAGCGGGAGCCCGGCTCGATGCCCTGGGTCGACGGCGTGGCGGTGCTGCGCGCCGAGCGCCTGGCGGTGGGCAGCCTGGGATTCAAGGGACCTCCCGATCCCTCCGGGAGCGTTGAGGTCGGCTACTCCATCAACCGCTCGATGCGTGGGCGGGGCTACGCCACCGAGGTGGTGGCCGCGCTCGGCGCGTGGGCGCTCGCCCAACCCGGGGTCCGCCGCGTCACGGCCGAATGCCTGCCGACCAACGCGGCCTCCATCCGCGTGCTGGAGAAGAGCGGCTTCGTTCGGGTGGGCCGGAGGATCTCCGACGCGGGGATCCTGCTGCTCTGGGAGCGCCGCCCGGCCGCCGCGGGGGCGGAGTCCTAGCCCCGTGTGCGGCATCTGCGGCTTCCACGGCCGGCCCGATCCCGGTGTGCTTCGCGCCATGGCCGAGTCCCTGCGTCACCGCGGGCCCGACGATGAGGGCTTCCTGGAGACCGAGGCCGCGTCGCTCGGGTTCCGGCGGCTCTCCATCATCGACCTCGCGGCGGGCGCCCAGCCGATGTCCACCGAGGGCGGCCGGCTGCACCTCGTGTACAACGGGGAGGTCTACAACTTCCGGGAGCTGAGGAGAGAGCTGGAGGCGCGGGGCCGGGCGCTCCACACCAGCTGCGACACGGAGGTGGTCCTCCACGCGTACGCGGAATGGGGACCGGACGCCTTCTCCCGGTTCAACGGCATGTGGGCCCTCGCCATCCTCGACGAGCGCGGCGACGCCCCGCGGCTCACGCTCTGCCGCGACCACTTCGGCATCAAGCCGCTCTTCTACGCCGAGCACGACCGCCGCGTGGTCTTCGCCTCGGAGATCAAGGCGCTGCTCGCCGACCCCACCTTCCCGCGCGCGGTCGACGAGCAGCAGCTCTACGAGTACCTCGGCCACGGGCTCTACGACCACAACGACCTGACCTTCTTCGCCGGGGTGCGCCAGGTCCCGGCGGGCACCTACGTCACCGTCGACGCCACCGGCATCCACGAGACCCGCTACTGGACGCCGCGGCTCAGCGAGGACGTCGAGCCCGATCCCGCCGAGTTCCGCCGCCTCTTCGAGCGCGCCGTGGAGCGGCGCCTGGTGGCGGACGTCCCGGTCGGGATCTGTCTCTCCGGCGGGCTGGACTCCTCCCCGATCGTCTGCACCATGGACCGGCTGCTCCAGGAGCACGTCCCCGACTCCGTCTCCCTGGGCGAGCGCCTCAAGACCTTCTCCGCGGTCTTCCCCGGCGACCCCATCGACGAGAAGCGCTACATCGACTCGGTGCTGGGGGTGATATCGGCGGAGCCCACCTGGATCCGCCCCACCTCGGACGCCTGGCTCGCCGACCTCGAGACGTGGGTGCGTGACGCCGAGGAGCCGATGATCACCACCGCCCCCTACGCGATGTGGTCGGTGATGCGCGTCGCCCGCCAGAAGGTGACCGTCCTCCTCGACGGGCAGGGCGGCGACGAGCTGCTCGCCGGCTACGTCCCCTACCAGTACGTCTACCTGCGCCAGCTTCTCCGCGAGGGCCGCTACGCCGACTTCGCCCGCGAGTCCGCGCTCGCGCGCGACACCGTGGGCCCGCTGGTGCGCCGCCGCCTCTGGGAGCGCCGGCACCCCGTCGACCCGCTGGGCATGCTGCGTCCCGAGTGGGCGCGCCGGCAGCGCCGGCCGCGTGATCCCCGGGTGCGGGACGACCTCAAGCGGCGACTGCTCCAGGACCTCACCACCTTCTCGCTGCCGTCCCTGCTCCGCTACGAGGACCGCAACTCCATGGCCCACTCCATGGAGGCCCGGCTGCCCTTCCTCGACCAGGAGCTGGTGGAGTGGATCCTGCGCCTGCCCGCCTCGGCGATCGTCTCGGGCGGGTGGTCGCGGCGCATCCTCCGCGATGCCTTTCGCGGCGTCCTGCCCGAGATGGTCAGGCAGCGGCGCAAGAAGATCGGCTTCACCACCCCGGAGTTCCGCTGGTTCCGCCAGCAGCGCGCGGCGATCCAGTCGCTGATGCGCTCCCCCAGCTTCCGGGCGCGGCCGTATTGGGACGCCGGCGCCGTGGCCGAGGGGTTCCGCCGCGCCTGCGTCGGTGAGACCGAGGAGTCCCTCTTCTTCTGGCGCGCCGTGAACGTCGAGGTGTGGCTGCGGATCTTCTTCGACAACCCCGGCTCCGGGATCGCGGTGGGGAGCAGGCCCTACGGCTTCGCCGTGCGCGGCGACCTCGCCGCGGCCCCGGCGCTGGGGGCGGAGCGGCTCGTCGAGGCGGCGTCCCCCAACCCCGGCCGCCATCTGCTGCTCCAGGGCCACGGTGCCACCTGGGCGCGGGTGCCGCTTCACTCCGAGCTGGTCAGGGTCGGGGACGACCTGGCGGCGGCTCTGCGTGCCTCCCTGGCCGGCGCGTCGGAGCGCGGCGTGGGCCTCCAGGACGGCGACGTGGTCGTGATGAGCGAGAAGATGGTGGCGGTGACCCAGGGTCGCTCCTATCCGGTCGAGACGATCCGCGTGACGCCGCTCGCCCGGCTCCTCGCCCGCTTCGTGAGCCAGGTCCCCATCGGCATCGGCATCGGACGCCCGGTGACCATGCAGCTCGCCCTCGAGGAGGCGGGCGCGCCCCGGATCCTGCTCGCGGCCGCCTGCGCAGCCCTGACCCGCCCGGTCGGCATCCACGGCGTCTTCTACCGCATCGCGGGGTCGGGCGTGAACGCCATCGACGGTCCCGACGACCACGTCATCCCCCCCTACAACCGCCATGCCAGCAAGGCCCCGGTCGACCCGGACGGTGTCGCCGACGGGCTCCGTCGCACGCTGCGGACCGACCTCGGCGCGGACGTGGGGGTCGCGATCGTGGACAGCAACGACCTCGGCGTCAACGTCCTGGGGGCGAGCCGGGGCCTGGACCGTGCCGCTGTGGCGGCGGCCCTCGTCGACAACCCGATGGCCCAGACGACGGAGCAGACGCCGTTCTGCATCGTGCGCCGGCTTCCCGCCTGACCACCCCCTCCGGGCACGCGTGCGCGCGTCGCACGGCGGACTTTTCGCGCCGATATCAGATTGAAGGGGCCGGATCGGATAGGGGCGGGGAAAGCGTGACGGCTGCGCGACCGGACCGTGCTCTGCGGTCGCGGTTCGGTCCGTAGAGTGGACGCGGAGATGTTGCGCAACGCCGCGGCGCACCCCGCCATCCCCCCTTCGCCCGCGCCCCAGCGCGCCGAGCGTCTTCTGGTGCGGGGCGGAGCGGCCGGCTGGCTCCTGGTGATGGCCGCTCTGGTCGTCCCCGGGACGCTCGGGGACCAGGGGGCCCCGGCCCTCCGCTGGTCGGCCGTCGGCGTCCTGGTCGCGGCCTCGGCGGTGGCCGCCGCCCTTCCCCTCGAGCGCGTGCCGCGGGCCGCGCAGGCGGGTGCCGCCTGGGTCGCCGTCCTCATGGTTGTCGGCCTTCAGCTCGGGCTGCGCGGCGCCGCCCCGGACATCGCCCTGCTGACCGCCCCGCCCCTGGTGTGGCTGGCATCGCGCCACGATTGGAGCGCCCTGCTCGCGGGGATCGGCATCGCCGCGGCCACCGCGATCTTCGCGTGGCTCTCCATCCCGGCCGACACCTACGGCCCCATCGCGGTGGGCGCGGCCATCCTCCTCGCCCTGGGGGTCAAGGTGCTGACCCGCCAGGGGGCCGAGACCGTCCGCTTCAGCTCGCTCGCGTTCACCGACCCTGTGACCAACTGCCCCAACCGCCGGGCCTGGGAGTTCGAGCTGCCGGGCCGGCTCCAGGCCGCGCTCGGCCGCGACCGCACCCTGGCGGCGGCCGTGCTCGATCTCGACCGCTTCACCGCCTACAACGAGGACTGGGGGCACGCGGCCGGCGACCGCCTGCTCACCGACGTCGCCACCGGCCTCCGCTTCGCCCAGAGCGCGGACCCCGACGCGTCCGGCCTCGGATACATCGCCCGGGTGGGCGCCGACGAGTTCGGTCTCGTGCTCGAGGGGCAGTCCGCCGCGCAGGCGGGGGCGCTGGTGCACCGTCTCGACCTGCCGGGCGGGTGCACCGTCAGCCTGGGGATCGCCTTCTGGGACCGCCACGAGACGGCGGAGGATCTCACCGGCCGCGCGCTGCGCGCCCTGGCGGCGGCGAAGAGGACCGGCGGGGGGCGGGTCGTCGTCGACGACGGCGCCGGGGCGCGGGTGAACAGCTGGCTCGACGCCGTGCCGGCCATCGTCGCTCGCTCCGAGGTGGAGTCCGTCTACCAGCCGATCCGCGACCTGCGCAGCAACCGGCTGGTCGGGTACGAGGCGCTGGCCCGCCCGACCGGGGCCCCCTCCGACCTGGAGGTCGACGGCATGTTCACCGCGGCACGCCGCCTGGGCGTCTCCCGCGAGCTGGAGAGCATCTGCCAGAGCGCTGCGCTGAACGGCGCCCACCGCCTCCTCGCCCGGGGGGGCTCGCTGTTCATCAACGTGAGCGTGGGGTCGCTGACCGAGGCCGGCCTGGGGGCGATGCTGGAGCAGCTCCGCGCCGCACACCTCCGCCCCGCCCAGGTCGTGCTGGAGGTCAACGAGCAGGTCACCCGGCTGGACCGCTTCGCCCAGGCGTGCGCGCTGTACCGGCGCGCCGGCTTCCGCTTCGCCATGGACGACGTCGGCGAGGGGCTCTCCACCATCGAGGCGCTGGCCGCGGTCGAGCCCGAGATCATCAAGATCGCCAAGAGCCTCGTCTCGAGCGCCGACGACCCGGGGTCCGCGGCGGTCATCCGCGGCCTGGTGGAGACCGCCCGCAGTCTCGGGGGCCGGATCATCGCCGAGGGCATCGAGAGCGCCGCGGACGCGGCGCGGATGCTGAACCTCGGGGCCACCCTGGGACAGGGTTGGGCGCTGGGCACTCCGGCCCGGCTCGGCGAGGCGCTGGTGCGGGCCGCCGCGGAGCGCCCGGAGCCGGTCACAGCCCAGGCGCCCGCGCGGCAGCTCGCGGGGCCGGTCCGCCTCGCCCCCGTCCGTCCGCGAGCGGGCTGAGCCCCCGCGGCGAGGGGTGGGGGCCTCCGTAGAATCCCGGGGGTGATCGCTGCCGCCGACTCCCTGCTCGCCGGTCTCAACACGGCGCAGCGGGACGCGGTCGAGGCGCCCGGCGGGCCGCTCCTGATCTTCGCCGGAGCGGGAAGCGGCAAGACCCGGGTGCTGACCCACCGCATCGCGCACCTGATCGCGGGCCGCGCCGTCGAGCCGCGCCAGGTGCTCGCCGTGACCTTCACCAACAGGGCGGCGCGGGAGATGCGGGCCCGGCTGGAGAGGCTGCTGGGCACGGCCCCTGGCGGGATGTGGCTGGGCACCTTCCACGCCGTGGGCGCGCGCATCCTCCGCCGCGACGGCGACGCCATCGGTGTGCCCCCCAACTTCACCATCTACGACGAGGCCGACCGCCTCGCCGCCATGAAGAGGGCCCTGCGCGCCGCCGGGCTGGACGACCGCCGCTTCGCCCCCTCCCGGGTGGTGCACTCGGTGAGCAGCGCCAAGAACGAGCTCCTCGACGCCGCCGGCTTCGCGCTCAGGGCCGACGGCCGCTGGGACGTCGAGGTGGCGCGTGCCTACCGCGCCTACGAGGCCGAGATGGCGGCCGCCGGCGCGCTCGACTTCGACGACCTGCTGATGCGCACGGTGCGGCTCCTCCAGGACGTGCCCCCCGTCCTGGAGCACTACCGGGACCGCTGGCGGCACATCTTCGTCGACGAGTACCAGGACACCAACCACGCCCAGTATCTGATGGTGTCACTTCTGGCGGCAACACATCGGAACCTCACCGTGGTCGGCGACGACGACCAGTCGATCTACCGCTTTCGCGGGGCGGACATCCGCAACATCCTGGAGTTCCAGAAGGACTTCCCCGATGCGCGGGTGGTGACCCTGGAGCAGAACTACCGCTCCACCCAGCCGATCCTGGACGCCGCCCACGCCGTGATCCGGCTCAACGAGCGGCGCGCCGCCAAGCGGCTCTGGACCGATCGGAGCGGGGGTGAGCCGGTCCGCCTCATCCCCGTCTACGACGAGCGCGAGGAGGCGCTCAGCGTCGCCTCCGAGATCGAGCGGCTGATCGGCACGGAGGGGCTCTCCCTCTCCGACTTCGCCGTGCTCTACCGGACCAACGCGCAGTCCCGTGCCTTCGAGGAGGCCCTGATCCGCCGCGGGCTGGCCTACCGCCTGGTGGGCGGCGTCCGCTTCTACGAGCGCCGGGAGGTGAAGGACGTCCTCGCCTACCTCCGGCTGGTGGTGAATCCCCGCGACCCCGTGGCCTTCGGCCGGGTGGCCAACGTCCCGCGCCGGCGGATCGGCGAGCGCAGCGTGGCGGAGCTCGAGCGGATCGCCCGCCGGCGGGGGATCTCGCCCTTCGAGGCGGTGGAGCACCTCGGCGAGGAGGCCCGGCTCGGAGCCCCCGCGATCCAGGCGCTCTCCGTCTTCGCGGAGCTGCTTCAGCGCCTCGGCGACCTCAGCGCCCGCCTGCCGGTGCCGCGCCTGCTGGAGCGGGTCGTCGATGAGAGCGGCTACCGCGCGATGCTCCAGGACGGCACCCCGGAGGGGGAGGAGCGCTGGTCCAACGTCACGGAGCTGATCGGATACTCGGAGGAGTACGCCGACGTGCCCCCGCCCGACGGCGTCCACCAGTTTCTCGAGAACGTGGCCCTCGTGTCGGACGTGGACAGCCTCGACGAGAGCAGGCCCGGTGTGACCCTGATCACCCTCCACCAGGTCAAGGGGCTGGAGTTCCCGGTGGTCTTCCTGGCCGGGATGGAGGAGGGGCTCCTGCCCCACGTGCGGGCGATCGAGGAGGGCGACGAGGGGATCGAGGAGGAGCGCCGCCTCGCCTACGTCGGGGTGACCCGGGCCCAGCGCCGCCTCTACCTGCTCCATGCGTTTCGCCGCCACCTCTTCGGCACCGCCCAGCTCGCCCAGGCGTCGCGCTTCCTGGGCGACATCCCTCCCGAGATCCTGGAGGTCGCGCGCCGCCCCGGCGGCCCGCCGGTGACGGCCCCCCGCGCCCCCGGCGCGACGCGCCAGGCGATCCACGCCCACGCCGTCCGGGAGAACCCCGTGGAGGTGGCGCCCCAGCGCTTCGCGGCGGGGATGCGGGTGGCGCATCCGAGGTACGGGGCGGGGACGATCCTCGCAAGCACCATGACCCGCTCCGGGGAGGAGGTCGTGATCCGCTTCGACGAGGCGGGGATGAAGATCTTCGCGGTGGCCGACGCCCAGCTCCTCCCCATCCCGGGGTGAGCGGAGCGCGCCGCCGCCCGCCGGGGGCCGGGGGGCCCGCCGGCTGCGGTCCCATAATCCGTGCAGAGGAGGATCCCGCCCCCGAGATGCACCGATGAGCCCGCTCCCCGACGGCGTCCCCGGGGAGGCCAGCCGCCGAGCCGCGGAGCTGCGCAGCCAGATCGAGCACCACGCCCACCTGTACCACGTGCTCGACCGCCCCGAGATCACCGACACCGAGTACGACGCGCTCTTCCGCGAGCTGGTGGAGCTGGAGGCCCGTCACCCCGAGCTGCAGACGCCCGACTCGCCGACGCAGCGGGTCGGAGCGGCACCCTCCGAGGCCTTCACCAAGGTCCGGCACCGCACCCCGATGCTGTCTCTCGCCAACGCCTTCTCCGTGGAGGAGGTCGAGGCCTTCCGCACGCGCATCCAGCGCATCGTCGCCGGTGCCGACCGCTTCGTGTGCGAGCTGAAGATCGACGGCCTGGCCATCTCCTGCACGTACCGGGACGGCGAGCTGGTGCGCGCCGCCACCCGGGGCAATGGGGTCGAGGGCGAGGACGTCACCGCCAACGTGCGCACCATCCGCTCGGTGCCGGTGCGCCTCAGGCCGGTGGCGGAGGGTCTCCCCACCGAGATCGAGGTGCGCGGCGAGGTGTACATGCCCAAACGGAGCTTCGCCGCCCTGAACCAGCAGCTGGACGACCAGGGGAAGCCCCCGTACGCCAACCCCCGCAATGCCGCCGCCGGAGCGGTGCGCCAGCTCGACCCGGCCGTCACGGCGAGCCGCGGTCTCCAGACGTTCATGTACCAGCTCGATCCGCCCGGTCCGGCCGGCTCCCAGAGCGAGGTGCTGGAGCTTCTCGGACGCCTCGGCTTCCGCGTCAACCCCCACCACGAGGTGGTGGACGGCTCCGGGATCGCCGCCTACCTGGAGCGCTGGGGCGACGCTCGCCACCAGCTCGACTACGAGACCGACGGGGTGGTCATCAAGGTGGACTCGCGGGCCCTTCAGGAGGAGCTGGGGGCGGTGTCTCGCTCGCCGCGCTGGGCCATCGCCTACAAGTTCCCCCCCGAGGAGCGCCAGACGACCGTCCTCGACATCGCGGTCCACGTGGGCCGGACCGGGACCTGCACCCCCGTGGCCCACCTCCAGCCGGTGCGGGTCGCGGGAACGACGGTGCAGCGCTGCACCCTGCACAACGAGGACGAGGTCGCGCGCAAGGACGTGCGCGTCGGTGACACCGTGGTGCTGCACAAGGCCGGGGACGTCATCCCGGAGATCGTGCGGGTGGTCCTCGAGAGCCGGCCGGCCGGCTCTCGGGCGTGGGCGCCACCCGCCCACTGCCCGGAGTGCGGCTCGGAGCTGGTGCGCGAGGAGGGAGAGGTGGCGCGCCGCTGCCTCAACCCGCTCTGCCCCGCCCAGCGGCGCGAGCGCATCCTCCACTTCGCGAGCCGCGCCGGCCTGAACATCGAGGGGCTCGGCCCTGCGATCGTGGAGTCCCTGCTCGAGGAGGGGCTCATCGAGGACGCCGCCGACCTCTTCCGGCTCACCAAGGAGCAGCTCCTGCCGCTGGAGCGCTTCGCCGAGCGTTCGGCCGCCAACCTCATCGCCAGCATCGCCGCGCGCCGCACGGTCCCGCTGCACCGCCTGGTCAACGCCCTCGGCGTCCCCAACGTCGGGGAGCACACCGCCGCGGCGCTGGCGGTGCACTTCGGCTCGCTGGAGCGGCTGGTGGAGGCGAACGAGGAGGACCTGCTCGCGGTCGAGGGCATCGGGACCACGGTGGCCGGGACCATCGCCCGCTGGTTCGCGAGCCCCGAGGCGCGGACGCTGCTGCGCAGGCTTGCGGACGTCGGCGTGCGCGCGGCGGCGGCCCGGCTCGGCGACGGTCCCTGGACCGGGCGGGCATGGGTGCTCACCGGCTCGCTGCAGGCGATGACCCGCCCGGAGGCGGAGGAGCGCATCCGGCGTCTCGGTGGCACCCCGAGCTCGAGCGTGAGCCGCAAGACGCACACGGTGGTCGCCGGTCCCGGGGCCGGCAGCAAGCTGGAGAAGGCGCAGCGCCTCGGGGTGCGCGTCATCGACGAGGCGGCCTTCCTCGAGGAGCTGGGGGCGGCCGAGCGGGCGGTGCCGGCATCCGCCTGAGGCGCTCTCCGCCGCCGCGGCGCCGCCGGCCCTCGGCGCCGGCGGCGGTAGGCTGTCCTGCGGTGTCCACCGCGATGCGCAGCGCCCGCCTCATCGACAACCCCGAGCTCCTCCGGGCGCGCCTGCGTGCCGCCCCCCAGGGGCCGGGGGTGTACGTGATGCGCGACCTCGCCGGGCGGGTGGCGTACGTCGGCAAGGCGTCGGTGCTCCAGAACCGGTTGCGCTCCTACTTCACCGGGGTGCCCCGCCTCGCGGACCGGACCCGCGAGCTGGTCGAGCGCGTCTTCGACTTCGAGGTCATCGCCTGCGCGACCGAGCGCGAGGCCCTGGTGCTGGAGAACACCCTGATCAAGCGGCACCGGCCCCGGTTCAACATCCGGCTCAAGGACGACAAGAGCTACCTCTACCTGAAGATCCCGCGGCCGGGCGCCCCGGACACCCACGCTCCGGGCACCGCGCGCGAGAAGCTGCGCGCGCCCCGTGGCGAGGCCGGGCGCCGCGCCACCCTCTTTCCCCGCCCGTACTACACGCGCAGGGTGCAGCGCGACGGGGCGCGTTATTTCGGCCCCTACACGAGCGCCCAGTCGCTGCGCACCACCGTGCGCTCGCTGCGCACCATCTTCCCCTTCCGCACGTGCGGTGACGAGGTGTTCCGGCGCGGGCGCGTCTGCCTCGACTACCACATCCGCCGCTGCAGCGGGCCCTGCGAGGGGCGCATCGACGAGGCCGGCTACGCCCGCCTCCTGGAGCAGGTCGAGATCTTCATGGAGGGGCGGAGCCGGAGCCTCGTCGAGGAGCTGCGGCGGCAGATGGGGGAGGCGGCGGCGGCCCTCGACTACGAGCTGGCGGCCCGCTTCCGCGACCGGCTGCGCGCCATCGACCGGATCGCGGAGCGTCAGGACGCCCTCAGCGGCCGGCGCGGGGACCGCGACGCGGTCGCGGTCGCGGTCGAGGCGGGTCGGGCGATGGCAGCGGTGCTGAGCGTGCGCCAGGGGCGCGTGATCGGGATGGAGACCCACGAGGTGGAGGGCGTGATGGATCGCTCCCCGGCCGAGTGCCTTGCCGCCTTCGTCGCCCAGTTCTACAGCGGCGCTCCACAGGTTCCCCGCACCATCCTGGTTGCGGAGGCCCTCGAGGACATGGAGGGGATCGCCGGGTTCCTCTCCGGCGAGCGCGGGGGCCCGGTCGAGGTCCGGACACCGCAGCGCGGCGAGCTGCGCCGGCTGGTGGAGCGCGCCGCGGACACCGCGCTCGCAACACTGCGCCAGCGGCGCATCGTTGACGACTTCGACTCCGAGCGCACCGAGGCGCTGCTCGCGGACCTGGCGGCCCGGCTCGACCTTCCGGCGCCACCGCGCCGCATCGAGTGCTACGACATCAGCAACACCATGGGCACCAACTCGGTGGGGTCGATGGTGGTGTTCGAGGAGGGGCGTCCCCGCGTCGACCAGTACCGGCACTTCGGGATCAGGACCGTGGAGGGGGCGGACGACTTCGCCTCCATGGCGGAGACCCTGCGCCGCCGGTTCGGCCGCCATCTGAGCCTGGACGCGGAGCGTGCGGAGGCCGAGGCGGAGGACGTCCCCGTGGACGACCCCGACGGGGCCAACGGGGAGGAGAGCCGTGCCCCGCAGGGAGGGGGGCGCCGCGCCGCGGCCGCGGACAGCTTCGCCGTGCTCCCCGACCTGCTTCTCATCGATGGCGGCAAGGGTCAGCTGGGGGCCGCCAAGGCCGTGCTCGACGCCTCCGGCCTCGACGCCATCCCCGTCTTCGGCCTCGCCAAGCGCAACGAGGAGCTGTTTCGCCCCGGCGACCCGGATCCGATCGTCCTCCCCCGGGATTCGCCCACCCTCTTCCTGGTGCAGCGGGTGCGCGACGAGGCGCATCGCTTCGCCATCACCCGCCACCGCGCCAAGCGGGCGCGGAGCGCCCTCCGCTCCCGGCTCGACGTCGTGCCCGGGCTCGGCCCGGTCCGCAAGCGGGCCCTGCTCCGCCGCTTCGGAAGCGTCGACGGCGTCGCCCAGGCCACCGTCGAGGAGCTCTCCGAGGTGGTGCCCCAGGTGGTCGCGCTGCGGATCAAGGAGCTGGTCTGACCGTGGAGCCGCGGCGCGGCGGCCCGCCCCCTGATCGCGGCCCTGCCTCCGTACCGCTCGACGACTTCGTGCGAGGGCGCCTGCCGGGCGTCTGCGTGGTCACCGGTGGAGCGGCGGAGGTCAATCTGCGCGTGAGAGTGTGGGCCATGCCGGGGTGGCTCGCCGCCGGGGCCGCCACGGTCTGGGTGGTGCTGGCGGCGCTCCTCGGAGTGCTCGCCGGGCCGCTCTGGCTGTCCCTCTACGAGGTGGGCAGCTTCGGGGTCCTGCTCGCCGCCCTCGGGCTCACCCGTCCCGGAGCGGCGGGCGCCCTCCCCGTGACCGGCGTGGTCGCCGCGCACGTCCACCTGCGCCGGACGCTCGCCTTCGACGTGGGCGTCGGCGCCGCGGCCTCCCTGGGTCTCGGCTACGTCGCGGTGCTCACCCTCGGGGGGACGGGGGACGGTGTGCGCCTCGCGTACGGTCTCAGCATCCTGGGGGTCCTCCTCGGGGCGGTCTCGCTGGTCATGGCCGCGGTCGCTGCTCGGAGCACCGGCGTGCGCGCGCGTCTCACCCGCGACGCCGCCGGTGATCGCTGGGTGGAGCTGAGGGGGGTTCACCCGCGCTTCTCCGCCGCGCTCGATGAGCTGCGGAGGGTCCGCTGAGGGCGGGGGCTCGGTCCGGCGTCGACGCGGGCAAACGTGACGGCCTCCCGCCGAGCGGGGGGCCCGCGCTCACCCGCCGGGCCAGGTCCCGGCCCCGCCCCTGCGCGGCCGCCCCTCCTCCCCGGCGGAGCGCGCACAATCGCGCCCGGGATGTCGGTCTGGATCCTCACCGGGATGAGTGGCGCGGGCAAGGCGACCGCGGCGGCGGCGCTCGAGGCGGCGGGTGCCGAGGTCGTGGACAACCTGAGCCCCGACCTGGTGGGGGCGTGGGCGGCCCGTGGGCACGACGGCGCGGCCGTGGCGGTGGTCGACGCCCGTTCCGGGGAGGCGCTCCGGGGATGGGTCCCGGCGCCCCCGCTGCGCACCCTCTTCCTCAGCGCCGCTGGGCCGGTGCTGCTGCGCCGTCTTGCGGAGAGCGTCCGTCCCCACCCCTGCGCTGGCGCCGGTGGCCCGGTCGCGGCGATGGCGCTGGAGGCGGACCTGCTGAGCGACCTCCGCGGGGCCGCCGACGTGGTCGTGGACACCGGGGAGCTCGCGCCCGCGGAGCTGGCCCGGCGGGTCCGCGAGCTGGTGATCCCGGGCGGCGCGGAGCCGGCGCTGCGGATCACCGTCTCCTCGTTCGGCTACAAGTACGGGGCCCAGCCGGAGGCGGACTGGGTCGTGGACGTCCGCTTCCTGCGCAATCCCTTCTGGGACCCCGAGCTGCGTCCCCTCACCGGGCTCGATGCGCCCGTGCGTGAGCACGTGCTGGCGGACCCGCGGGCCGCCGAGCTGCAGAGGCGCCTTGCGGAGCTGTTGCTGTGGGTGTCGGACCAGTGTGAGGGCCACGGCCGCCGCCACCTGCACGTCGCGGTCGGTTGCACCGGCGGCCGGCACCGCTCGGTGGTCTGCGCCGAGGAGCTGGGCCGGCGGCTGCGCTCTGCGGGGAGGGACGTCGTCGTGCGCCACCGCGACGTGGGCAGGCCGGACCCCCGCTGAGCCGGCCGCGGCCCGCGCTCCGTCGAGCCGGGCGGGCGCGTCCCGGGCCGGCCGGGGGCCCCGGGGGCGGCTCCCGCGTGACCGACGGCCCTGGCGCTCGGTGCCGCGGCGGGGGAGGATGGGGCGGAAGCGCAGGCCGGGCCTGCCGCTTGGTACGCTGCGAGGGCTGCCCGGTGTCAGTGAAGGAGTGGTCATGGCTGTCAAGGTTGGCATCAACGGATTCGGACGGATCGGTCGCAACGTGCTGCGGGCAGCGCGCCAGCAGGGCGCGGACCTCGAGTTCGTCGCCGTCAACGACATCACCACCCCCGCGACGCTCGCCCATCTGCTGAAGTACGACACCATCCTGGGACACTTCCCGGGGACGGTCGAGGCCGCCCCCGACGGCATCGTCGTCGACGGCAGGAAGGTCAAGGTGCTCGCCGAGCGCGACCCCAAGAACCTTCCCTGGGAAGAGCTCGGCGTCGACATCGTCATCGAGTCCACGGGCAAGTTCACCGACGCGACGCTGGCCCACGCCCACATCGACGCGGGCGCGCGCAAGGTGATCATCTCGGCGCCGGCCAAGAACGAGGACGTGACGGTGGTGCTGGGCGTGAACGAGAAGTCGTACAAGCCGGCCGAGCACCACATCATCTCCAACGCCTCCTGCACCACCAACTGCCTGGCCCCGGTCGCCAAGGTGCTGAGCGACAGCTTCGGCATCGAGTCCGGCCTCATGACGACGGTGCACTCCTACACCAACGACCAGATGATCCTCGACGCCCCCCACAAGGACCTGCGCCGGGCGCGCGCGGCGGCGCAGGCGATCATCCCCACCTCGACGGGGGCGGCCAGGGCGCTGCACCTCGTGCTGCCGGAGCTCAAGGGCAAGCTCAACGGTTTCGCGCTGCGCGTCCCCACCCCGGACGTGTCCCTGGTGGACCTCACCGCGGTGCTCTCCAAGCCCGCCGGCGTGGACCAGGTCAACGCCGCCTTCCAGGCCGCCGCCTCCGGCGCGCTGGAGGGGATCCTGGGGGTCACCGACGAGCCGCTGGTGTCGGCGGACCTGATGCACGACTCCCACTCCGCGACCGTCGACCTGCTCTCGACGATGGCCGTCGGCGAGCGCCTGGTGAAGGTGATCGCCTGGTACGACAACGAGTGGGGCTACTCCTGCCGGACGGTGGACCTGGTCACGTTCGTCGCCGACCGGCTCTAGGGACGCCGTCATGAAGGCGACGATCGACGACATCGATCCGAGGGGCAGGCGCGTCCTGGTCCGCGTCGATTTCAACGTCCCGATGAGGGAGGGGCGGATCGTCGACGATCGGCGGATCCGCGCCGCCCTTCCCACGCTCGCGGCGCTGCGCGACCGCGGCGGACGGCTGATCGTCGTGACCCACCTGGGGCGCCCCAGGGGGAAGGTCACTCCGGAGCTCAGCACCGCGCCGCTGGCCGCCCGCCTGGCGGAGCTGCTCGGCACCCCGGTGCGGCACATCCCGGGGGTCGTGGGTGCCGACGTCGAGCGCGAGGTGAGCGCCCTGCGCGACGGCGAGGTGGCGATGCTGGAGAACGTTCGCTTCGAGCCGGGGGAGGAGAGGAACGACCCGGCCCTCGTCGAGCGGCTGGCCGGGCTCGCCGATCTCTACGTCAACGACGCCTTCGGGACGGCCCACCGGGCTCATGCGTCGACCGAGGGCATCGCCCACCACGTCGTCGCGGTGGGCGGCTACCTGATGGCCCGGGAGCTGGAGGCGCTGAACGGCGTGCTCGAGGCTCCCCGCCGGCCGCTGCTCGCCATCCTCGGCGGGGCCAAGATCTCCACCAAGATCGGGGTGGTCGAGAACCTGCTGAAGCGGGTCGACAGCCTCTGGATCGGCGGCGCCATGGCCTGCACCTTCTTCCGCGCCATGGGACGGGAGACCGGCACCTCGCTGGTGGAGGAGGAGTGGGTGGAGACGGCGCGCACGCTGCTGGAGGGGACCGGGAGCGGCAAGATCCGCCTCCCCGTGGACTCGGTGGTCGTGCCCGAGATCGCAGCGGGTGCGCCGGCGCGCCTCGTCGCCTCCGACGCCCTTCCCGCCGATCGCATGGTGGTCGACATCGGCCCGGAGACGGCACGGCTCATCGGCGCCGACTGCGAGCGGGCGGGCACCGTGGTCTGGAATGGGCCGCTCGGCGTCTACGAGATCGAGGACTTTGCGCGCGGCACTCGCCAGGTGGCCGAGGCGCTGGGCCGCTCCTCGGCGACCAGCGTGGTCGGTGGCGGCGATCTCGCCGCCGCCCTCGAGCAGGCCGGGGTGGCGGACAGGATCAGCCACATCTCCACGGGCGGGGGGGCCACCCTCGAGTACCTCGAGGGCAGGGACCTCCCCGGCATCGCCGCCCTCGGCGACAGGCCGACGCCATGACGCTGCGACGCCCCACGCCGCTCGTGGCCGGCAACTGGAAGATGAACACCACGGTCGCGGAGGGCGTCGAGCTGGCGCGCAGCCTGCGCGCCGGCCTGGACGGGAGCCGCGTCGAGGTCGAGCTGCTTCCGCCCTTCCCGCACCTGGTCCCCCTGGCGGAGGCGCTTCGCGGCGGCACCCTGCGCCTCGGCGCGCAGAACTGCTATGCGGAGGATCGGGGGGCGTTCACGGGCGAGGTATCGCCGGCCATGCTCGCGGGCATCTGCGACGACGTCCTGCTCGGCCACTCCGAGCGCCGGCACATCCTGGGGGAGAGCGACGAGCTCGTCGCCCGCAAGCTGCGCGCGGCTCGCCGCCACGGCCTGCGCGTCATCCTCGCCGTCGGCGAGACCGAGGCGGAGAGGCTGGAGGGCGCCACCCTTGCGGTGGTGGACCGCCACCTGCGCAGCGCCCTCGAGGGGCTCGAGGAGGTGCGCGAGCAGGAGCTGGTGATCGCCTACGAGCCGGTCTGGGCCATCGGCACCGGCCGCACCGCGACCCCGGAGCAGGCGGAGGAGGTGTGCGCGCACATCGCGAGCCGGCTCGACGAGCTGCTCGGCGAGGTCGCCAGCACCGTCCCCATCCTCTACGGGGGGAGCGTCACGCCCGACAACGCTGCGGAGCTCTTCCGTCAGCCCCACCTGGACGGCGCCCTGGTGGGAGGCGCGAGCCTCGAGGTGGAGGCGTTCATCGCCATCGTCCGCGCCTGCGAATCGCAGCGCGCTCCTCGCGCCCCCAGCCGATGAGCCCCGGACGCCGCCCGTTTCTCCTCGTCGTCATCGACGGGTGGGGATACAGCCCGGAGAGCCTCGGCAACGCCATCGCTGCGGCGAGGACCCCGTACTGGGACGGGCTGCTGGCCACTCATCCCCACACCCTGGCCGCCGCGAGCGGGGAGGCGGTGGGGCTGCCCGAGGGTCAGCAGGGCAACTCCGAGGTCGGCCACCTCACCATCGGAGCGGGCCGGGTCGTGTACCAGCCCCTCACCCGGATCAGCCGGGCGGTGCGAGACGGGACCCTCCAGGCGAACTCGGAGCTGATCGCGGCCGTGGACACGGCTCGCGAGCGCGGCACGGCGCTCCACCTGCTCGGCCTGGTGTCGCCGGGCGGGGTGCACAGCCACCAGGACCACGCCGTCGCCATCTGCGATCTGGCCCGCAGACGCGGGCTGGAACGAGTCTACGTTCACGCCTTCACCGACGGCAGGGACGAGCTTCCCACAAGCGGTGCCGGATTCATGCAGGAGTTCGTGGACGCCCTGGCGCGGATCGGCGTGGGACGGGTCGCCTCGGTGGGCGGCCGCTTCTACGGCATGGACCGGGACAAGCGCTGGGAGCGGGTCGCGCGCTCCTACGCGATCATCGCCGGGGATGGGGACGCCACCGCGTCCGACCCGGTCGGTTACATCCGGTCGCAGTACGAGGCGGGGGTGACCGACGAGTTCCTTCCTCCGGTCGCCATCTGCCCCGACTCCGAGGCGCCGGTGCGCATCGGGGACGGCGACTCGGTGATCTTCTTCAACTTCCGTCCCGACCGTGCCCGCGAGCTCACCCATGCGCTCGTCGACCGGCGGTTCAGCGGGTTCGACCGCGGGCGCGTGCCCCGGGACCTGACCTACGTCACCATGACCGAGTACGAGCAGGGTCTCCCGGTGCGGATCGCCTATCCGCCCGAGGACGTCCGCAACACCCTCGCCGAGGTGGTGAGCGCGAGCGGAGCGCGCCAGTTCCACGTCGCGGAGACCGAGAAGTACGCGCACGTCACGTACTTCATCAACGGGGGGCGCGAGGCCGCCTTCCCGGGGGAGGACCGCCTGCTGATCCCGTCTCGCAAGGACGTCCCCACCTACGACCTGGTTCCCGAGATGAGCGCGGAGGCGATCACCGACGCGGTCGTCGAGCACGTCCGCGGTGGGACCGACACGCTCGTCGTCGTCAACTACGCGAACCCCGACATGGTCGGCCACACGGGTGACTTCGCGGCCACGGTGCGCGCCTGCGAGACGGTGGACGCCTGTCTGCGCCGCGCGGTGGACGCGGCCCTGGAGTCCGGGGGGGTGGCGCTGGTCACCGCGGACCACGGCAACGCCGAGCACAAGATCGACCCCGAGACCCACGAGCCGCTCACCGCGCACACCACCAATCCCGTCCCCGTGGTCCTGGCCGGCGCCGGCGTGGCGGCGCTGCGCGATGGAGGCGGCCTGTGCGACATCGCTCCCACGGTGCTGGAGGTGATGGGGCTCGCGCGGCCGGCGGAGATGACGGGGCAGACCCTGATCGCCCGCTGATCCGAGCAGCGCCGATGCTCCGCCCCATCGACAACGCGGTCCGGGAGCGCCGTTGCCTCAACGGCCTCTGGAGGTTCCGGCCCGACCCGGGCGGCGAGGGCCGTCGCGCCGAGTGGTGGAGCCGCCCGCTGGAGGGCGGGCTCGAGATGCCCGTCCCAGCGAGCTACGGCGACGTGCACCCGGCGCTCGGTCTGCGCGACCACGTGGGCGACGTCTGGTACCAGACCGACGTCTGGGTGCCGGCGGGGTGGCGGGGACGCCGGGTCGCCCTCCGCTTCGACGCCGCCACCCACGCCGCCACCGTCTGGGCCGGGAGCGTGGAGGTGGCGCGCCACCGGGGCGGCTACACCCCCTTCGAGGCGGAGATCACCCCCCTCGCCGTGCCGGGCGCTCCGATCCGCGTCACCGTCTGCGTGAGCAACGAGCTGAGCTTCGCGACCATCCCCCCGGGCGAGGTGGAGGTGCTCGAGGACGGCCGCCGCCGCCAGCACTGGTTCCACGACTTCTTCAACCACGCCGGGTTGAACCGGAGCGTGTGGCTCTGCGCCACGCCGGTGGTTCGCCTGGACGAGATCCGCGTCGTGACCGGTCTCGAGGGCGGCACCGGGAGCGTCTCCTACGCCGCCGAGGTGGAGGGTGGGCAGGGCACCGTCGAGGCGGCGCTGGCCGGCCCGGCGGGCGACCTGATCGCGCGCTGCGGGGGAGCGGCGGGCGAGCTCATCGCCCCCGCGGTGCACCCGTGGGCGCCGGGTGACGGCCGCCTCTACACCCTGAGCCTGCGGGTGACCACCTCCGGGGGCGGCGAGGACCGCTACGAGATCCCGGTCGGGGTCCGGACGGTGGCGGTCGACGGTGAGCGCCTCCTGATCAACGGACGGCCCTTCCGCTTCCGGGGCACGGGCTGGCACGAGGACGCGGACGCCCGCGGCCGGGGGCACGACGACACCCTGAGGGTCCGCGACCTCTCCCTCATGGCGTGGCTCGGGGCGAACTCCTTCCGGACGTCCCACTACCCCTACGCCGAGGAGGTGATCGACTACGCCGACCGCCACGGCCTCGTGGTGATCGACGAGGCACCGGCGGTGGGGCTGCACCTCGGCCTCGGCGCCGACCGGCGCGGCGTCCCCGCCCGCGCCACC